>NZ_JAADJW010000009.1:0-172219 GCF_010092875.1 Vibrio sp. LB10LO1 | reverse complement strand
AGGACGGGTAGAGCTTCAATAAAGGTGCTTTGGGAAGGATGGTTTAAACTACAAACCATCCTTGAAGGCTACGAGCTCGCAATGTCTCTTGAGCACTAGACTTGTGATCAAGAGACAGCCTTAAAAGGAGGCGAGATGCAGGATGGATAACGTCGATCTTGTTAGTGGTACTTGTTCACTCTGCCTTCGACGAAAAAGACTTCACACTGATAACGTTGAGCGATGTCGCGAAGCATTGATTGGTTCATTAATGCAATCTTGTTCGACGCGACGACGGCGCTGGCGTTACCAGACTGAATAGCTTTAATCACGATTTCCACTTCAGAAAGCTGTTGAGATGGCTTCATCTGAATGATGTTTTGACAGCGAATGTTGGAAGCAGCAAGTTGCTCAAAATCAGGACGAGGGCACTCAGCGGTAAACAGGACCCATTGTTGCTGTTGAGACAATACTGCCAACTTAGAAAGCAGTTGGTCAGACACATCCATAGGTTGTGTTGCTTGTGCCAATACGTTGTAACGAGAGTATGTATGAGATTGAGTTTGTAACTGCATCTTACTGTTCCTTTATACATGCTGTATGTGTATACAGTAGTTTGTTTTTGATGCCTGATCAACCGATTTTTATGAATTGAGTTGAAAAACGTTCTCTTAGTTATCATTTTATGTTTGTTAAGTTATTGAAATTAAATGGCTATTTTAATTTTTGACATGTTTGATAAAGGTGGGGAAATGTGAGATGGTCTGCATTTCGGTACAGTATATACAGGTGTTTACTACTGTATATACAGGTGTTTACTACTGTATATACAGTACTTCTGAGCTCTGTATACAGTGGTTTTTTCCAGGTTTATACAGTACTTTTTGAGACTCTCTACTGGGTTTTAAGAGTCCTTAAAGTTGTGAGGAAGATAAATATACAGCGGAAGTTTGAAGTGAAGCGGGCAGTAAGATGGCTGCTAACAGGGGACCTAATTCGATAAGTAGATAAAAAGCAGGCTGCGAATTCGCAGCCTGAAAATACAAGGATCGATGTTTAATAATGGTTAGAATTCGGTTTTTGCGCGTGCGACTTCTGTTTCAAACTGGCCAATGTTACCGGCTCTAACGAGCTGTACCATGGATTGAAACATGGCACGAATCTGTTCTATGTTGCCAGGGTTTGCTCGTGTACATAGACTGCCTAAATCAGAGCCTGCGATTCTCAGTAGACGCGCTCTATTAGGCCCTGACACTTTTCGCTTGATTGTGTTCTTCAAAACCATCAACTCACCGGTCGCAACGACTTCAGGCGGCTGGTTGGCAATGATTGCGGCTGCTTCATCTGTATACATGTGGTCACCAATGTTTTGTGTTTGAGCAAAAACTATACTCCAGAACCATCATTGGTTTGACCCGCTGACAGGGAATACCATCGTCTTCACTATGAAATAAGTGACATTGTTTTAGATAGGTTTGTTAATAGACATCGAAACACCGGAGAGTTAGGGAATATGAATACCCTCAAGACAATCTCGGCGAGATAAGTATTGAAGCGGGATCAAAAAAGCGCCTTGTAAAAAGGCGCCCTTGAAAATCAGTTCCGTTGATTTGCTCTTGTTAACTTGCTCTTTGCGCCATGCGTTCACGCATTTGCAATTCGCCTTGGTTGAATAGGCGAACATCGATTTTGGCGATGTCGTAGCAAGCTTTGCAAGAACTGTGGTACTTACCATCTACGTAATCATGACGAGTTACAAAGCTAGGTTTTTTACACCAGTCACAGGTGCCTTCTTCAGTGAACATTGATTTTCTCCCCACCTATATGAATTTTGAGTCGTTAGGTGTTATTTTTCGCCGAGTATTATGGCATACAAAAGATAGGCAGGTTAAATGTCTGTTAATTTGTTTGAGAGGGAGATCGATTGCGAGCCTTTGTTTTCGAGGGTGAAAAGCTCGCAAGCCTAAGGTGTGCGACGGTGTTTTACTCTTTTGTAACATTTTGTGAAATAGTTTTAAACGCTTGATTTAAAAGCTTCATCTCTTCTTCACTTCCCCTAGAATCAGGGTGATAGAGTTTTGACAATTGTCTGTAGCGCAACTTTACTGCCTTACTGTCTGGGATGGTTTGCGGAGTATAGCCAAACATGGCACAAGCGATGAGGAGCTTTTGGTTTTCAGGCTGCCCTTTGATCTTCTTAAACTCTTTAAATACTTTTTCCAATTGGCGTTTAAGCTGTTTGTTAGCAAACTGCAGTTCTTTAACTTGTGTCTCTAGTTGCTGAGCCTTAGAGGCTTCGTACGCAGCGCTCACTTTAGCTTTATGACTGTTTCTACGGAACCCAAAGGCACCTCCACCCAGCAGCAAAGCGACAGCCAGTGCACCGGAAGCGTACCAAATGTTGGACTCGTCCGCTTTCGCCTGTTGCTGTATCTCTACTTTTTCTTGTTTCTCTTCATCGGTGGCTTTTTTATCAAGCTCGACAATCTCAGAAACTTGTTTCGCTCTGAGTTGATTGAAGCGCTCTTCTAAAAACTGATTGTGGGCTTGCTCTGCTTGAGGGTTTTTAAGTGCAGACAATTGATACCAAGCTTCCACTAGATCCGAGTTTGAAACGTCAGCTTGATGATGCTGAACAAAATCCGCTAACAGAAAGCCGCGGTCAGTCGGATCATTTAATGCAACCGAGGTAAACCAATAGACTGCCTGAGTGTAGTCGATATTACCGCTTAAGCCGCGTGCGTAATCTTCTGCTAATTGCTTTTGAGCGGGCAAATACCCTTGGTGTGCCGATTGCTCTAACCAATAACGGGCATCTGTAGGTGACTCTGGATTGGGTTTCAGTGCCAGTTGCTGAGCAAGATCGAATTGGGCTTCGGGTTGTGTTGGATTTGGGGAAGCAAATACAGTGCTGCTAAAGCAGGTACTTAAAGCAAAGGTGAGGGCAATGGTTCTGAAAGACATTGGATATGTCAGGTCTAGCGCACTTCGCTAGACCTGCTCCGGTAATCATTATTATTACCGGTATGGTGCAACCAAATTACTTCAGTGGCAAGATCTGGATTTCAACACGACGGTTGCAAGCACGACCTTCAGAAGTTTGGTTTGAACAAATTGGGTTGCGCTCACCGTAGCCACGTGCAATTGCGCGACCTGGAGCAACTTTTTGTGACACTAGGTACTGACGTACTGATTCAGCACGGCGCTCAGATAACGTTTGGTTGTAAGAATCGCTGCCTGTGCTGTCTGTGTAACCATCGATCACAAGGCTTGTGTCTGGGTATTCAACTAGGATACGAGCCACGCCACGCAGTGTGTTGTGGATGCTTGAATCAAGTTGGTAAGAGCTTGAAGAGAAACCAATGCCGTTTTCCATGCGAAGAAGCAGTTGGTTTTCGCCAACGCGTTCAACTTGTACGCCAGAGTTTAGTAGGGCACGACGCAGTTCCGCTTCTTGTTGGTCGAAGTAGTAGCCAACACCAGCGCCTGTTGCACCGCCAGCAGCTGCACCAATCAAAGCACCTTTACGGCGTTCTTTTGCGTTATCACCCACAGCTAGGCCAATTGCCGCACCTGCGATCGCACCGATAAGCGCACCTTGCGTGGTTGAGTTAGTTTCGTATTCACCTGTGGTTGCGTTTTGGCGTTGTGTTGCTTGACAGCCAGTAAGAGCCAGCACTAGCGCAAGTGCAATAGACATCTTTTTCAAGGGAAAATCTCCGTATAAGCCGAGGCGCAAGTGCGCCTCATAATGGGATGTGAATTATGGAATAGAAAGTATTGATATTTGTTATGAGAACGTCAGGCAGAGAGAACTTTTGTAAGCTTTTTCTTATAGTTGGCGACGTTGTGACCAGTTCTATGGTTACTTAGAAGAGTCGCCCAACATTTTCCTAGCTTGTTCACCGCCAACACCACGGTTAACGGAGACTTTACGGCCTTTCTTCAAGCCTACTTCATAGTCTGCCGTGATGTTCTTCATCGCTTCTTTGAGCTGCTTCTTGAACGTCTCACGATCGATGTTTTTAAATTCTTTATCTATGTAGTTATTGATTTTGTTTGCTGACTCTTCGTCTGGCGAGATCACTGGCAGCTTCTCTAACGCGCCTTCCACCCAACCAGAAACGAATGAGTTTACGCGACGAGTGACTTCCATTGAAGAGGTGCCAGAACCAGCAAAGCTATTGCGGAATTGCCCGGTACTCTCGTTTAGTTCGCGATAGATAATATCGAAAGCGAAAGCCGCGAAAATTGCGCGGTCTGCTTCACCGATAAACTCGACACGTTTAAGCCCTTTGTGGTTCAGTAGAACCGCTTCAACACCGAACTTGGTGTTAATGCCACGAATCACACGCAGCAGTGTTGAGCTGATGTTAGTCGGCAGGAGGTGTGAAGATTGAGTCTTACCCATTTTGATAAACTCAATATCATCTTTGTCCAAGCCGTATTTCAGCATGAGACGGTGCGCCATCTTGATAGCGTTCGCTGCCTCATTTACGTTGGCGGAATTGCCCAGTTCTAAACACTTGGCGATTTTTTTCAGAGCTTTTTGTTTATCCATCGACAACCAGTACCGAGAACGGAAAATTTAAGAAGTCGGACATATTACCTTTTTTGAGGCAAAAACGGAATAACGATAGCAAGGGAAAAGCGTGCTGCAAAAAGAAAGCCCCTTGTAAAAAGGGGCTTTGCGATGATGAGGTTATCAACAAAAATTACAGACCAAGTTGGTCAAGCAGATCATCGGCATCACTCTTGTTGCTCGCCGATTCTGCTGCTTTTTTGTCTTCCATGCTTTTGCGCGTGGCTTCCAGAATATCGTCTGGGCTTTCATCTTCCGCCACTTCAAACTCTTCTAATTGGATAAACTCAGTTTTGTCCATGGCAAGCTCTAGATAGAAGATGTTGTTGTTTGCTGTTGAGAAAGTCACACGTCGCGCTTGTGGGCGGTCGAGGTTGGTATCGACTTGCAGAATCACTTGCTTGTTCAGTGACAGCATTTTTGGCTGATTCTGAGTGATGTTGGTTTGCAGCTCTTTGCGAATCTTGTTGGTGAAGTCACCAACAAGTTGGTTCATCAGCTCACCCAGTACATCGCCCACTTCATCTGAGGTGTGTGAGATCGCCAGTTCTTCTTCTGGCATGCCCATATTGCGCATGTAATTGGTGTAGATCTCAAGCGCCGCTTTCGCGGTAAAGTTAATCACAACTAGGCCAGTGAAACCGCCATCAAACAGCACAAAACAACCAAAATCCGGCTTGAGGCTGGTTTTGTTGATCTTTTGCACCATTGCAGAGTAATTAATTTGAGAAGAGGTTGCCGAAGTGAGAACGCCAGAAACCGACTGGCAAAGTTTTAGAAGGATATCTTCAGTGGTTACAACTTTATTTTTTTTCATCCTGAAAGCTCATATTGAAAGGCTATTTCCCTTTCAATGTAAGGCATCAAGCCTTCAAAAATAAAGTATAAGTTTAAATATTGTATTGAGATTCTGATTTGAACGCTTTTTTAAATGTTGTAAAGTGACATAATTCAAAGAAAACAACTTCATTCACGACTTTCCTCCGTAAACGGCTGTTGGAGCGAAAGGCAAGGATGATTAAAAATTAGATAACCCGCAGCTGATTGGATCAGCGCAGTAGGGGCAGGAAGCAAATGTTACCAAGATTACACTCGCAAACGGATGTAGATCCTCTTGTTCTTAGTTTTCTCAAAGAGCTGGAGCATTCCGGGTTCACTGGCGATATCGAAAGCCAGTATTCTAGCCGTCTCGCGGTAGCCACTGACAACAGTGTCTACCAACAACTCCCTCAGGCTGTTGTCCATCCCAAAACCACCCAAGATGTTTCCCTCATCGGTAAACTCAGCAATAGAGAAGAATACGAACGCATTACTTTTTCTCCTCGTGGTGGCGGTACAGGCACCAACGGACAGTCTTTAACGAAGGGTATTGTGGTCGACTTGTCTCGCCACATGAACAAAGTGTTAGAGGTGAATGAAGAAGAGGGCTGGGTTCGTGTTCAAACGGGTGTGGTCAAAGACCAATTGAATGATGCCGTTCGCCCTTATGGGTATTTCTTCTCTCCAGACTTATCGACCAGTAACCGCGCCACGATCGGCGGGATGATCAACACGGATGCATCCGGGCAAGGCTCGCTTAAATACGGTAAAACTTCCGATCACGTTCTCTCTCTTCAAGCGGTTTTTGCTGATGGTTCGATTTTGGAATCCGACCTTTCTCATGGCTTGCCGAATGAAGGGGAATTTGCCGATACGGCAATGCGTGTGACGGAGTCGGTATGTCGTGACAAGCGCAAGCAAATTAACGATAAGTTTCCTCCATTAAACCGATTCCTTACGGGCTATGACCTTAAAAATGCGTTTGATGAAGAGAAAGATAGTTTCGATATCACAAGAGTTTTATGTGGCGCGGAAGGCTCATTAGCGTTTATCACGGAAGCAAAGCTCAATCTAACCCGTATTCCCAAAGCACGTACTTTGGTTAACGTTAAATACAACAGTTTTGATTCTGCATTGCGTAACGCGCCATTCATGGTTGAGGCGAAGGCTTTGTCGGTTGAAACCGTAGACTCAAAAGTACTGAACCTCGCGAAACAAGACATCGTTTGGCACACCGTTAGTGACTTGATTACCGACGTACCAGATAAAGAGATGCTTGGCATTAATATGGTTGAGTACGCTGGTCAGGATGAAGAAGAAGTTGCTTCTCAAGTTGCGTTCCTAACGGCCAAACTTGATAGCATGCTAGAAACAGAAGAAGCGGGCATCATTGGCTACCAAGTATGCAGTGATGTGGCGAGCATCGGCCGTATCTACAACATGCGTAAAAAAGCCGTGGGTTTATTGGGCGCGGCGAAAGGGCGCGCTAAGCCTGTTGCGTTTGCCGAAGACACTTGTGTTCCACCAGAAAACTTGGCGGACTTTATCGTTGAGTTCCGCGAGTTGCTTGATGCAAAATCACTTAACTACGGCATGTTTGGCCACGTAGACGCAGGTGTGCTCCACGTTCGTCCTGCATTGGATCTGTGCGATCCTCATCAAGAAGCCTTGATGCATGAAATCTCGGATGAGGTGGTTAAGCTGGTGGCAAAATACGGCGGCTTAATGTGGGGTGAACACGGCAAAGGGTTCCGCTCTGAATACGGCCCAGAGTTTTTTGGTGAAGAACTCTTTACTGAATTGCGCCGAGTGAAAGCCGCTTTTGACCCACACAACAAAATGAACCCAGGTAAGATCTGTACGCCG
Source organism: Vibrio sp. LB10LO1 (assembly GCF_010092875.1). Lineage (NCBI taxonomy): Bacteria > Pseudomonadati > Pseudomonadota > Gammaproteobacteria > Vibrionales > Vibrionaceae > Vibrio > Vibrio sp. LB10LO1. The sequence goes on along the minus strand of NZ_JAADJW010000009.1, from coordinate 164,973 downwards.
CTGGATAGCGATGCAGAGCTTGTGAAAGTCACCGACACCAAACGCGGCCACTTCGATCGCCAGATTGATGTTCAGGTACGTGATAGCTTCAGACAAGCGATGGAGTGTAACGGTAACGGCTTGTGTTTTAACTACGACACCAGCTCACCCATGTGCCCTTCAATGAAAGTCACGGCAGACCGCCGTCATTCACCGAAAGGGCGTGCGGGCTTAGTTCGTGAGTGGCTACGCCAATTGACTGAGCAGGGAATTGATATTCTCGATCTAGAGAAGCAGACGTTGGAAAACAAAACGTCCATCAAAACCATGATCGACCGTGTACGCCATTTGATTAATCGTCGTCACGAGTATGATTTCTCCCATGAAGTGTATGAAGCGATGAATGGCTGTTTAGCGTGTAAAGCGTGTGCGAGCCAGTGCCCTATTAAAGTGGATGTGCCTAGCTTCCGCTCTCGCTTCCTCAATATTTACCACTCACGTTACCAACGTCCGGCAAAAGACTACTTGGTGTCAAACATTGAATCCATGCTGCCACTGATGGCCAAAGCGCCAAGTGTGGTAAATGGTGTGCTCAAACAATCTTGGGTGCAGAGTTTAACGGCTTCGACAGTAGGTTATGTTGATGCTCCGTTGTTGTCTGTACCGACTTTGAAAGAGCGAGTAGAGACGTTAACCACGACTTATGACTTGCAAGCACTCAGCGGTTTATCTTCTGAAGACAAACAAAAGCATGTGCTGATTGTTCAAGACCCGTTCACCAGTTATTACGACGCCGAGGTGGTGGAAGACTTCATCAAGCTGGTTCAGAAACTCGGCATGAATCCGGTTCTTCTACCGTTTAAGCCAAATGGTAAAGCTCAGCACATTAAAGGTTTCTTACGTCAGTTTAAGAACACCGCGCAAGATACCGCGAAGTTTTTGGAAATGGTTGCGGATTTAGGCATTCCAATGGTGGGCGTCGATCCTGCATTGGTGCTGTGTTACCGCGATGAGTACGCTGAGGTATTGGGTGGCAAGCGCGGCGAGTTCGATGTGCTTACCGCTCATGAGTGGTTGTATCCAAGGCTGAACGAGTTCGATGCTCTTGAATCGAAACAGCAAGCGCCTTGGTATTTGTTCGCCCATTGCACTGAGAAGACCAAAATGCCAAATGCCGAGAAAGAGTGGGGGGCTATTTTCGCTCACTTTGGTGCAGTGTTGAACACCGTGCCCGTTGGCTGTTGTGGCATGGCAGGAACCTTTGGTCATGAGGTAGACAAGCTATCGATGTCGCGTGACATTTATGACCTGAGCTGGAAACCAAACTTGGATAAGCTCGACAATGAACGCTGCTTGATTACGGGGTATTCCTGCCGAAGCCAAGTCAAACGCTTTGAAGGGGTAAAACCTAAACACCCAGTTCAAGCTTTGCTAACCTTGATATAGTATTTTATAAAAGCCCAGTTTGACTGGGCTTTTTATTATTTAAGAACCGTTATTGACGATGACAACGTTTTATTCTCATAAGGATATGAAGATTGAAAAAGCTTGAGCTGAAAGTCCCACCTGTCGCTTTGTTTCTGTTGATGGTACTCCTGATGTACTGGCTAAAAGACGCCATGCCAGAGATGAAAATTACCGTGCCGTTCGTTGAGTTTGTTACTGCTGGGCTGATTGTAATTGCTGGCTTTATCGGAATCGCTGGTGTTTACGAATTTCGTAAAGCCAAAACAACCGTGAACCCAGTGAAGCCTGAAACTGCTTCGCAGGTGGTGGATACTGGCGTGTTCGCTTACACACGTAACCCAATGTACGTCGCGCTATTGCTTGTCATCATTGCAATTGGACTATGGTGGCAGCACCTCAGTGTTATCTTATGTGGAGTATTGTTTGTTGCTTACATGAATCGCTTTCAAATTAAGCCAGAGGAGCGGGCATTAGAACGTCTGTTTGGTGAAGATTATTTGGATTATAAGAACCAAGTACGTCGCTGGATTTGATGACCGTAAAGCCAATCGCTTACAAAAAGAGAGCCATAGATAAAAAACGCAGATAAAAAGAAAGCCCAGTGAAGTCACTGGGCTTTCTTATGAATTTTTGAAATTGGTCGGCAGGGCCTTATCTAGCGAAGCTTACTCTGTTGAAGTTTGCTTCCTGAAGACTAGGCTGCCTTAGCGAACTTTGCTAGGAAGGCGTCCTTGCGTTCGTTAAAGCGTTGGACTAAATCGTCTACCGCTTCTTGGTCGTAAGGTTTAAGGCCACTCGCCACCATACGTTTGATGCCTTTACCTACTACTTCACCATCTTCTTTAAAGGCAAAGTTTAGCGTTACCACACCACGCTTACCTTCAACATCGAATGTTGCACCTGTGAAGTCGACTTCAGGGTGAGTCAGGTCTAGACGGTTGAATTCCACTTCCATGCTTTCGTAAATCACCAATGGACGTTGGCAGTTGATCATCATTTGCTTCTCTTCCATTAGAGGAACCATGATGTGCGGGAAGTTCATGCCAGAGAACTGAGCGTAGTTTGTGACTACATGTTCAATGAAGGCTGGATCGTGGTTGGTTTCACCCTCGCGAGACATGTGCAGGTATTCTTTGCCTGCTTCGCCTACAACAGCACTTTCTTTTTCACACTTATTTTCAATGTGAAGTGCCACACCATCGTTCACCATTCCGGAGAAATCGAAGCGCATTTTGTGGCTCACGCCTTCTTTGCTTAGCAAGACGGCAAAAAGCAGATCGCCTGGCACACAAAAGCGTTTGTTGTCTTCATCATGAATAGGGTTGTAATCACCAGCTACGCGCTTTGCAAAGTGACTTGCTTGCTCACGAGTAAACTGAAATTGGTGATTAGTGTCTGAAAAATAAGGTGTTAGAAACATAATTTTTACGTAGTAACCAAAACTGTCAGGGATTATAGGCGAAGATCTCCCTATCAATGGTCCATCCAGTGAAAAGTTCACTGCATCTTAACAATGAAACGATAAAGGTGGCGAATAAAGCCGCAGATCACCCGTTTATTGTTGGTTTGTAAATACCTAGGGAAATGGTCGGTCTGAAAGGTAAACCATAGTTCAAGTGTATCGATTAAGGCTATGTATAGTCGGTGCAATGGCTAATTTCTTTTTGTATTGTGAGATATCGACCATTTACCTTGCTAATTAATGAGTAATCGAATTATTAAGATGTTATAAAACAAGGTCTTAATGATGAATTTGTTGAATGGTTTGCTTCTCGTTTGACTCGGCGATTTGCTCAACCTTCGACCGCTTTACTCAAAAGCGTATTATTGATTCTTTTATTTTTAATTATCTCTGGTATCGACCGAAATGAAGATAATTGAAATGAAACAGTAATCTATATTGTTATTATTATCTTTATTGGGAACATTCCCAATCATGGTCCTTATGTCATTTAATGTCCTAATTATCATTATCTTAAGTGGCGAATCACTTACAACAAGTTGAGATAAGGTGCATTGCCGCAACTGGGCTGCTGGTTTAATGTTTTGCGAAATTTTATAAAAACAATAAAAAATAGCGCCCTTGCAACCTTGATAGCCTCTTTCTAACAGACTGTCTTGTACGCAGGAGGTAATAAAACACAACAACAAAAGTTTGGCTGTCTATGAAAGCAATGATCCCTCGGCATCATCCAAAGACTTAACCCTAAGTCTCTCTGCTCTCAGCGTTTGCCCACGAGAGCATCTTAATTAAAAACGTTCAATTTCCGGTTGCGAATAAGTAATCGGAGGCTTGCTGCTTCCTGCAAGAAGCGAATAACTTCTCAAACCAAGGATAATTATATGAAGTTACGAAAATTGGTATTGGCGTGTGCCATTGCTTCCCCCTGTGTTAGTGCCTTTGAAGTTTGTAATATTGGTGACGAATACAACGTATTAGATCGTGAGAGCTTCCACGATATACGTAAGTCAAATTACCGAAACTTCAGTGAAGACCTAACGCCAGAAGATTTATTTTTGTCTGCGCCCGAACACCACGCAGATGCTCGACCTTCGCTTGCTGAGGCAGACGAAGTTTTCCCAGAAACTGCATCTCTACTTGAGGTCGGTCCTGCCAATGTTGCCGTTCTAGAGTCCGAAGAAGCGGCGAGCCTGCTTGCGACAATCGGACACTCGACGGCAGGCTTTGCCAAGGGCGCGCTTGAAGCGTTAGGGCCAGTAGGCGATACCATTGCCGTGGGATTGTGGGCAAATGATGTGGCTCAAGCCTTTGAAGATGAGACAAAAACGTCATACGACCGTTTTGCTACGGTGATGAGCCTGATTGACTGGTTTGGTGTTCTCAGGCTACCTGAGCGAGAAATTGATCGTAAGATCCTAACGGCTCGTTGGAATCGAGTTGCCGCGGGCGATCATTATAGCTTTACCGTTCATGACGACATCGTCACTCAACAAGACAAAAAAGATAAGCAGCATTGGGCGGATCTTGCATCCGGTCAACAGCGCATGCTTGAAGCGCTGGCGAAGGGGTATGCCTCTGATGTAGCGCTTAAATATCAGCAACATTATCAAGAAGCGTTAAAAGCGCAAGCCGTGTTAGCAGAGACGTTGATTAACTCTGTCGAGACTGAAGTTCAGAAAGCCATTTTTAATAAGCTCGCGTTAGAAGGCGCTAATGCCAAACTGTTTGCCTCTGATCTTGCTTCAACTTGCCGCACAGAGATTGATGCGTTGCTGGCTTTGTACCCAGAGCAGGAAGAAAACAACAACCGCCCAATGTATGTGCCATCGAAGCGAGAAGCTAATCGAGCACTAGCGCGTTTGCAGCATTGCCAACAAGACCATCTGGACTTGGCAGTGGCGGTGCTCGATGAACTTAGAAATGGAGAAGTGGAAGGCTTAGATCGTCAATCACTGCATCAACTTTACCGACAAGTTCTCAATTCGAAGATCAAAATCGTCGAGACCGCAAACGCCCAGCTTGATGTGCTTAGAGCCAAGTTAATCGAAGAAATGTATGCAGAAGGCATGAATGCCATCGATCGTTTGTTTGATTCAGAAGCGGTTGCGAAAGCCCATCGCTATTTTAAAGACCAAGCGGATTATTTAGCGATAGATGAAATGTCTCGCAGTATTTTCGGGCGTCCAGCCACGGCTACTGAACGTCTTCAAAAGTACTTTGTTATTCAAGAAGGGTACGAGAAGTGTACTCGAATTGGGATACTTGGGGGGGACCCGAACTTCAGAGGGTGTACTGAGTACACGTGGATTCCTGCAGAGAAAGAGCATTATGACTCTGCAAAAGATGAAGTAATTTCGCAGATGGTGATGCCAAATCGCGATGCGATCAAGCGTGTCTTTACACAATCTATGGATGAACTGATCAACGAAGGTTGGAGCTCTCAACATGAAGAGGCTTGGCTTGAGCAGCAGATCCTAAGCTTTTCCGACAAGCAACGCATCATCAGAACTGCAGAAGCTGACAAAGCACGAGTGATGCGTTGGATGTTTGATTCCAGTGCGGCACTAGAAGCCGAGTGTGGCGGTGGTAATGCTTGTGCCGCTTGGTCTCCTAGCTACCTAGCAAAAGAAAACCTATCTCGTGAATCGTCATTGCACTACATTGCTGATTGGCATGAAAGGAACAAAGACTCAGGTTATTACGTGCATTCAAAGCGCTTGGCAAAACTGGAAGGTTTTATTAGCTCGGCACTAGAGAGTGAATGGCAAGCAACACATGTTAACGGCTTTTATAGTTACCTATACCCGGGAAGCTTTGATCTCGATAAACATGCACCTTTAATTGCGTCAGCACTAAAGGCGTCCAACTTGAATACCAGCAATCTTGCGGCAGCATTACCGTTAGCGAAAAGCGTGGTAAAAAATCGCATTTTAGAAGCGATGAGCGTGGCTGACAGCAATGGTGAGGAATGGCTTGCTGGACAGCTTGGCGACTTCCAGAGATACATTGGTATTATCCATGCGCAGAATATTTCGACAGGCCACTACGCATCAGGAGAAATGGGGACGACCGCACTCCTATCTGAGCCATTACCTGCTCATCTACTGCGCTACATGACGTTGGACGTTTATTACAATATCGACGATAGCGAATCTGCATATTACTACCCAGCGAATAATGGCGAAGACATGAGTTATGACGCGCGTCTACATGCATCTATCGATGACTTGTTTAACGCTAATTCTGAATTGGGTAGAAAGCTCGACCTGCTAGTTCAAGTTAATGACAACTTCACCAACCTACCGGGCAGAACTTGCATGATTTTGTACCCGCAACTGAGAGACGCCTTGTTTAAGATCTCCGGTGATGAGTCAATGTATTGGTTAACCCCATTTTCTGATTGGTTTGATAGTGTGACTCGCCAACAGCTAGAGCTGTTTAGTGCGATTCGATTCGGAGTCATCAAGCAGAATGAGCTAAATATCTCCTGTGATTTAAGCCCAAATAATCCTAGATATTGGTAAAGGGAGGAACAGACTATGTTGAGAATTATTTCACTCTGTTTTCTCTGTGTTAGCTTCGTCGCCCAGACTGCGCCTTTTGAGGCATTGAAAGCCCCTTTACGTAGCCAAGTACAAGTCGATGAATTAGCGTCGCAATTTTCTGATTGGGCGAAAGCTTCCAGTGGTTGGCGCTACAAATTGATGACGGCTAATGAAGCAGAGGCCTTGGAAGATTTTTCCGTTTCTGGCTATCAGCTTGCGAATGACTACTTGAGAGCTGCGGATACCTCCACTTGGGGGAGTGCGGGAAAAAGTGCAAGGAAGTTTATTAAGCAGGTTCGTGGTGCCATGAAAAAGCTGCCTCGTTACAAGGGGGTGACTTACCGCGGCGCATGGGCAAAACAGTCTCTTTTGAACAAACTCCAAGTGGGAGATGTGGTGGTTGAGCCTGCGTTTACATCAAGCAGTACCATTCCTGAAGTTGCGAAGCGTTTCGCTGTTGTAAGGCCGAACTCTCCGCAACCTCTACAGCGCGTGTTGTATGAAGTTCAAGTGAAGAGTAATGGTCGCGCGCTTGGCGGTTTGTCCGAATTTGGAGGAGAGGCAGAGGTATTGTTACCACCTAACACCTACTACAAAGTAACGAGCATCGAGTTAAATCGAGGTTCTGCAATGGTGGCGCTAGAGACGGTTTCATCACACGAAGCGGTAGAGGGTGTGACATACAACCTATATTCGGGTGAAGAGATAAGCCAATCTTACTGGCGTTCTCTAGTTTGCGGTTAAGCAGGGAGCGAAATATGTACAAGAGACTATTGGCTGCACTTTTAACGATTGTTGCTCAGAGCGCTGCTTTGGCAGAAGACTTTGCCGAGTTTAAAGGGCGAGACCTGTCGCCTATGCAGCAAGAGCAGATGGCTGATGACCTGATGGATTGGTCAATCGTTCATCACGCAAAAGCAGAAAGAAAGATGATCCCAGAGGAGTATTCAGCAATTAAACGTTATGGTCGCGTTGATCATGATGTTGTTAACGAGTACATGCGAGCGGGTGAACCAAAAGAATTTTTGATGCCAGGGTATGCGGAAGCTCTAAAAGTACGGGTTTCTCATATGCGTAGCGTAATGAATAAATTGCCCAACTTTAAAGGGACGGTCTATCGAGGCTCATCAATTAAGAACAGTCTTTTAGAAAAGCTGAATATTGGTGATATCTTGCATGAAAAGGCGTTCTTATCGACATCAACCATTCCAAGCGTAGCGAGAAACTTCTCTGCTGCGGGAGCTTATCAGAACGTTTCTGCTGCTCAATTCAAAATTGATTTGAAGTCATCAGGGCGAGCAATCAATGCTTATACATTCAAAGCATACGAAGCCGAAATCTTAGCGAAGCCTAACACTTATTTTCGTGTTGAAGCGATTGAGAGAATTTCAGCGAAAAAGAACTACATAAAATTGAGGGAGATAAAAAATCCTTCTAAATATCTAAAGGCTGAACCAGATATACATATTTACGATAGCTTTAGTGGAGATGAAGTGTCACTTCGAACCCGTTCAGCATTGTATTGTCTTTGATAGCCATTACCTCTCATGAAACCTTCATGAGAGGTATTATTTAGAAAACAAGTGGTCGACGCGCTCCCAGTTATATTTTGGGAGGCGATTTTTACGTCTATTGGTAAATAAAAATGAAATCTAGAAAATTATTATTTAGCTTATTAATTCAAGCTTTTTTGTGCTCTCACTCAATAGCAGGCTTGAAGTACAATGATAAATATTACAGTAGTTCAGACATAGAAGAGATCATGGAAATTATGTCTGAGCCTGGCATTGATGATTATGGAGAATTTAACAGACTAAGAGAAGAATTATACGAACAAGCTGATGTTCAGAAAGGTCTTCTTTCAGAAGAACAAGCCGCAGCACTGGCCGAGTATCAAGACTATGCTTTTGCATCGACTCGAGAAAGTTTTATCTCAGGCGTTTTTGATGATGAAACCCTGAATATCATTGATCATATAGATTCAGCTTTTGAGACCGGCGCTAAATATCAAGGTGTTACCTTTAGAGGTGAACGTGAACTGGGGGCTTATATGTCAGATATACAAGTTGGGGATATTGTAAGTCCTAGCGCTTATGTTTCAACGTCTATATCAAAAGATGCTGCCTATAACTTTCATTCTGGTCAGCTTGCCAGGTTTGAACTTCAACAGGGTAAAAGCGGTATTGTCATACCAAGTGTCATTGATGGTGAGTTGGAGGTTCTTATTAATAGAAACTCTTACTTTGAAGTGACAGCTATTAAAACGAGTTATATGGGTACTCACGTTGTTTACCGAGAAATTGATCCTAATTCAGTAGGTAATAAGAAAATAAAAGATATGCATAGCGGCGAAGAAATCACAGCCGCTGAAGTGTGCGCTTTTTAAAGTCATCTTTATAAACTGTCAATTTTACTCTTTTAACAATATAAAGAACATATAACTCATGAATTCAAAATTAATACCCAGTTTCGTTGCTTTGGCTGCATTCAGTCCAGCTACCTATTCATTGTGTTTTATTGATGGTGTGTCTGATACGCAAAGCTTAAATAGCTTCGATAGCCAGCGCTTAGAAGGGCAGCTCCACCAACAGTTTTTCTCAGAACCTCAGTTTGGCTCTACATTCGGTGAGTTGGAACACTCTTCACAGCAACAGTTATTTTCTGAGGCATGGCCTTCAACAGAAGAGGCGTTAAACAGCGTACCAGTAGCGTCTGAAAGTGCGTTAAGTGCTCCTGCGATATTGAATCGCCTAGGTCAAGCAGGAAGTTCAACACTCGAAGTTCTTGGCCCGGTTGGTGATGCTTTTGCTGTCGGTGTGTGGGCAGAGAACATGGCGTCTACCTTTTCCAAAGAGTCGTCGACGCGTTTAGATAAAACCGCCTCTGTTTTCTCGATTGTTCCATTGGTTGGTGATGAGCTAAACATGCTATCCAATGATATTAAATACTTTGCAGCAAAAGAGAAGATTGAGGAGTTTGAATCTCAAACTCACTATGTTTTTAATGATCATCACCCTGATTTCAATCGATTCCATCATAAAAAAGAAGATGCAATTAAGCTGATAAATCAATACGACGACCATGTTAAAGCTTCGATTGAAATGTACATCGATCAACTATTGCTTGCCGCGGATACGGAATATCGTCGTATTGCAGCGGGTTATGATCGTCAGCTTGTGAGGCAAATGACGAGGATGGATCTGGAATACATCAAGGTTTATGGTCATATCTCAGAACAATCAAATCTCAATCAACCTCTGTGTTCTGAAGTGGGGGACAATCCGACTCATTTGATGAACTGTGTCAAATCACAGGGACAGGCGCGAATTCAGTTGATTGCACAGCAGTTGTCATCGTCAGAATTAAATCAACTTCGTTTAAAACTACACGAAGCCAAGCGCTCGCTTGTACAGACCGCGATGGATAACTTGGAGGAGCATAAAGAAACACTGCGTAATGATGTCATTGCTCGTGCAAAGCACCATATTCCTCAAGTCTACCAATACACGAGACTTAATCGACATTTATTGGAAGAGAGGGCGCGAAAGAGTGGGTTGCGTGAATATGCGAAAGAAAATTGGAATGTGGATTATTTGTCAGAAGAGCAAATAAACACCGCGACATTTGAAGTGAGTCCTGCTAGAGAGTGTTGGGGAATACCTTCCGTTTATCCCGGCGGTATTCAAGCATCGCTCGATGCATGTAAAGACACTGGGCCGCTCTATGACACCTATCATATATCGAAAGATCAAGAGCTCGTGGATGTGATTAGAAAATCGCTGGACTTCGATGTGGAATCCTATGTGGAAACGAAGGTGAACGATGGCTGGGAGTCAGGGCTATTGCGCACCAAACTGGGTGAGGCAGCTTATGCATATGTATTTGGTCAACTCTCGAATCGAATGTTTGAAACCTTAGTAACACAGTTATCCACCATCCAAGTACTGTCTTATCAGACGACCTTAACTGAGTATCTAAATAGTCAGGGACTGGATGCCAACGACCCTGAACAGAGAAAAGACTGGTATCAGCTGAGCCGTTGGTACGAATTGCTTTTGACTGAAAGGCCATCGGGAGGTGCTCTAAGTATAATCACACAATATGAAGCGTTCAGAGCGTTGATCAAGCCTGTTTTCGAAGAAACGATCACCATGGCTTACATTCGCGATATTTATTACTCGATTCCTTATCCAAGTGTCTATTCAGCGAAAAACCTTCAATTTTATTCTCCGATTATGGCGAAGACTTTTGACAAAGTCGTGGTGGGTCCAGACGAGAATGCAGTGTTGAGAAGTTTAAACTCTGCGGTGACAGACATCATGCAAAAAGTAAGTGAAGCTAACACGGCCAATGAGTTGCATTATTTACTTGGAGATTTGGCTTTGTACGCACAAATTGCCCAACACCAACAATCTGAAACGCATGTGCTGACGACAGCTGGTAATGCTCCTCAGCTGTTTAACAGCTCATTATCCGTAGTGAATAGACAATACCTAAATGAAGCACATTTGTATGCTCTTTCTCAGCAGGTAATGGCGTCAGAGCAGCATGCTTTGTGGCAGATGTTATCTGATGTCGGTAGCCAATTATCTCAAGGTGAGTTGGATTTGGCGATCACACTACTGGGTGATGTGATTCGGAATAACGATATGACGATGCTTCCCCAAATTCATGAAGTTCTTATTCAAGAGTTAGAAGAACTGATCGAACTACAGATTAAGATTGAGGGCTAGTGGGATGAAAATATTAGCAAAAATGGTTTCTATTGTTTTTACATTCTCAACATTGGTTGGAAGTGCTCTTGCTGGTGGCGGCGCAGAAATGGGTGAGTTTTATGCTGCCCCTGATGGTGTGAAGGTAATTTACGGCTACAACTCTTCGCAGTACGGGAATCTTTATCGAGTATCGACTAACTTGTATGTTCAAACAAAAGATGACGCTTATCTTGCGGATATTAAACTCCTTATTCAAAGGCTGAAAATGTCACCGACCGGTCGAGAAGTGTTGCGTCAAATCGCAGCTTATACGCCAGTCAATGCTCCCGACGATGCGGTAGAGCCTCTTATCGAGCATCTTCAAGGTGTTGATACGACCAAGGTGAATGTGGTTACCGTAATTCGAGAACCGGAGGGTGCTGGTCGCTTGTTCGAGACAGTGCCTTCCACCTTCGCTGACAGACAAAAATCAGAGCTGATTTACCTACGACAGTTTAATGGGAAAGGTGTGTCAAACACGGTGTTCTTCTCTACCAAAGAAGTGGTCAATATTCCGGGAACGGATAAGCCTTTTGATCAAGCGGTCGCTCTGGGGCATGAGCTAATTCATGCTCGCGATTACGCTTCAGGCGCGATGCCTCGGGGAAGTGTGATACTTCAACATCGTCACCCTGAAACTGGACAAGTCACGGAGTATTCGATCGAAAATGCTGAGTATCAAACGACGGGAATTTCCCATTACAACAATGCAGAAAATGGCAGAGATGCAGAGACTGTGATAAATGAAATTCGTAATGACGTTATTATGAGGCGCGAAGAGATGTACTTCCGTTGGAAATCTAGCGGGCAGAATAAACCGAAAGCTTATCTGAAAAATGAAAAGGTAGTGAGCGAGTTTCATTTGGCTGATGACCTTGGCGCATACAAGAGAAATACTTACTGGCCTGCGGGGCACTACCAATATCATCCTTACACGGTTGAGGTAAGGCCCGCTGCTGCTGGATCTCTGTCACTTAAGTGGGATACGTTGGAAGGAAAGCAAGCTCATACCGAAGTGCGTCGAGCGCTGAAACAGTCTTTGAGTGAAGGCAAAGATACGGCGATTGTGCTTGTCGATGCGACGGAGCAACGTTTGTCGCAAAGTCTGCAAAACTCTCCAGCCTTAACGAGGCGTGGCCTAGGTAACCAAAGCGCGATCTTAAACTATGCGGCTAAAAATAATATCAAAGTGGTCAATGCTTATAGCTCTGAAAATGAAACGCCCCTATCGAGTTTGAAGAAGAGAAAACGCAGCCGATTGTACCGCGCAATTTCTGGGCAGTCCGAAAGGTCAAATGGATACAAAGATGTCCAGTTTAGTGCGGATAATCAATCATTGCTTTCACAAGAACTTGAAGGTCAAGATACCGTGCTGGTGATGGCGTATTCTGATGGCCAAATGACAACAAACATTGTGGATAGCTTATCAGACGATTTCAATAGACAAGTGCTGGTGTCACGACATTCAAACCTAGATTACCAGCCTTCAAATTTGAGCTCAGAAGAGAGCACTGCTTGGTTGAATCTGCGAGAAAAACAGAATGTGAAAATGCTCGGTTCTGGCAGTCGTAGCCGTTTCAACATTTGCAGTATCCAGTAATCCGCTTGTGACCGTGTCATAAGGGATTAACTGGGAAGCTAAAAAATTAAAGCCGATTGAGTGTGCAGCTCAATCGGCTTTTCTTTACCAGAAGTTTATTAATGCACGCTAGGGAGCAAGCTCTCTGGCATTAATGCGTTGTGAAGAGCAAGCTTGAGTAGTGCGTTGGCTTGCTCAATATCTGGTGCGAAGTAACGGTCTTTGTCGTAAAACGACACTTTTTCACGCAGCATTTGTTTTGCAATCTCGATACGTTCAGAAGATTTGTTTGGCGCGCGGAAATCCAAGCCTTGCGCGGCTGACAAGTACTCAACCGCCAAGATACCACGCGTATTTTCTCCCATCTCTTTCAGTCGACGAGCAGCGAAGGTCGCCATTGATACGTGGTCTTCTTGGTTTGCGGATGTTGGCAAGCTATCGACAGAAGCAGGGTGAGCGAGCGTTTTGTTTTCACTAGCTAGTGCTGCTGACGTTACCTGCGCAATCATAAAGCCCGAGTTGACGCCGCCATTGTCGACCAAGAATGGAGGAAGTTTAGACAGAGCACTATCAATAAGGAGTGCCATGCGACGCTCTGACAAGCTACCAATCTCTGCAATCGCAAGTGCAAGATTATCCGCCGCCATAGCAACGGGCTCAGCGTGGAAGTTACCGCCAGAGATGATGTCGTCGTCTTCCGCAAACACAAGCGGGTTATCGGACACCGAGTTAGCCTCTACCTGCAGAGTGTCTGCCGCATTGCGAATTTGTTGTAAACAAGCACCCATAACTTGAGGCTGACAGCGTAGTGAATAAGGGTCTTGAACCTTTTCACAGTTGGTATGGGATTCACCAATCTCACTGGTTGCTTCTAACATATGTCGATACGCTAACGCCGCATCCATTTGGCTGCGATGACCACGAACACGGTGGATACGTGGGTCGAACGGACGACGGCTGCCCAGCGCTGCTTCTACCGACATCGCGCCACAAACGGTCGCAGATGAGAACAAATCTTCGGCAATGAACAAACCTTCGAGTGCAAACGCCGTTGACGCTTGAGTACCGTTAAGCAGTGCAAGGCCTTCTTTAGGTGCCAGTGTGATTGGTTCTAGACCAGCAATTTGCAGAGCTTCTAAGCCAGAAATGACTTTGCCATTGTGACGCGCTTGGCCTTCCCCAAGAAGTACCGTACTCATGTGAGCCAGCGGCGCTAAGTCTCCCGATGCGCCTACTGAGCCTTTTTGTGGTACGCATGGATACACCTGCGCATTCACAAGGTCAATCAGCATGTTGATGACTTTCAAGCGCAAGCCAGAGAAGCCACGCGCAAGACTGTTTATTTTCAGCACCATCATCAAACGAACGGTCTCGTCGGACATGAATTTACCGATGCCAGCAGCGTGTGAAAGCACAATACTGCGTTGCAGCGTTTCAAGATCTTCCGGCGCAATGCGTGTGTTTGCGAGTAGACCGAAACCCGTATTGATGCCATAAACAGTGCGATCTTCTGCAATCACTCGGTCGACAACTTGAGTACTTTCCTCAATGGCCGGAATGGCTTCTGGGTCGAGAGTAAGGTTGACAGGTGAGCGGCTCACCTGACGCAGTTCGTTTAAGCTAATATGGCCCGGCTTTAGCGTTAAATTGAGCATGTCTTTCATCCTTACTTCAGCTTTTTCAGTTCTTCATTGAGCATTGGCAAATCCAGTTTTTGCTCGGCTGCACATTGTTTTGCGATGTCATATCCCGCATCAGCATGACGCATAACTCCCGTCGCTGGGTCATTGTGAAGTACGCGAGCAATACGCTCAGACGCATCATCACTGCCGTCACAGCAAATCACCATACCTGAGTGTTGAGAGAAGCCAATGCCAACGCCGCCACCATGGTGAAGTGATACCCAAGTTGCACCACCTGCGGTATTCAATAGGGCATTAAGTAGTGGCCAATCCGATACCGCATCAGATCCATCCATCATGCCTTCGGTTTCACGGTTCGGACTAGCTACCGAGCCAGAGTCTAAGTGGTCACGGCCAATAACAACCGGCGCTTTCAGTTCACCGTTTTTCACCATTTCATTAAAGGCTTGGCCAAGGCGCTCACGGTCTTTCAGACCCACCCAACAGATACGTGCAGGCAGACCTTGGAACTGAATGCGTTCACGTGCCATATCTAGCCAATTGTGTAGGTGAGGGTTATCAGGGATCAGCTCTTTAACTTTTTGGTCGGTTTTGTAGATGTCCTCTGGATCGCCAGACAACGCTGCCCAACGGAATGGCCCAATACCTTCACAGAATAAAGGACGAATGTAAGCCGGTACGAAACCTGGGAAATCAAACGCATTTTCGACGCCTTCTTCTAACGCCATTTGACGGATGTTGTTACCGTAATCCAGTGTTGCAGCGCCGCGGTTTTGCAGTTCTAGCATGGCTTGAACTTGCACAGCCATTGATTGTTTCGCCGCTTTAACTACACCAGCTTCGTCTTGTAAGCGCATTTCTGCTGCATGAGACATACTCCAACCTTGAGGCAAGTAGCCGTTCAAAGGGTCGTGTGCGGAGGTTTGGTCTGTTACTACATCTGGTGTGATGTTACGTTCCACAAGCTCAGGGAAGATGTCTGCAGCGTTACCTAATAGACCGACTGAAATAGGCGTGTCGGATTCTTTGATCATCGCTAGCGCTTCATCTAGCGATGTGGCTTTCTTGTCGACGTAGCCTGTGCGTAGGCGATAATCGATACGTGACTCGTCACACTCAACAGCAATCATTGAGAAACCTGCCATTGTGCCAGCTAGAGGTTGAGCGCCGCCCATACCGCCAAGGCCGCCTGTCAGGATCCATCGACCCTTGGCGTCGCCGTTAAAGTGCTTTTTAGCTACTGACACAAAGGTTTCGTAAGTGCCTTGAACAATGCCTTGTGAGCCGATGTAAATCCAGCTACCAGCCGTCATCTGTCCGTACATCATCAAGCCTTCTTTATCGAGCTCATTGAAGTGCTCCCAGTTGGCCCAATGTGGTACTAGGTTTGAGTTCGCAATTAGAACGCGTGGCGCATTTTTATGAGTCGGGAAAACGCCCACTGGTTTGCCTGATTGGACGAGAAGAGTTTGGTCATCGTCGAGTCTTTCTAACACTTCAACAATCTTATCGAAGCATTCCCAATTTCGTGCTGCTCGACCAATACCACCGTATACAACGAGCGAGTGAGGGTGCTCGGCTACATCTGGATCAAGGTTGTTCATCAGCATACGAAGCGGGGCTTCCGTCAGCCAAGATTTGGCGCGCAGTTGTGTACCGTGTGGAGCACGAATTGTTCTGCTTGTATCAAGTCGTGGATCTTGTCCCTGGCGCTGTGTCATTTTAAGACTCCTTTAGTTTCACGTGTGTACCAAGTCTGTGCTTGGCTATTTCTACTCGAGTAAAGTGCTGTTTGAGCTGTGTCTTTTTCGAGTTGATTGTTATTGGGTTAGGTTATTTTGGCTTATGGTCTTTCTCTGCCATAGCATTGGCGATGTCCCAACATAGGCGGGCTGCCAATCGAGCGGTTTGGCTATCGACGTCATAAGTGGGGTTATACTCGGCAATGTCGGCCAGCATGAGCTTGTTTTTGTAATGTAGGATTCGGTCGAGAAACGGCGAAATGATGTCGTAGCTGACCCCTCTTGCTGCTGGAGCGCTTACACCCGGAGCTGTCGCCGCAGGGAACACGTCCAAATCAATCGTTAGATAGAGGTAGTCGCAGTCATCGATAAAGTGCTGTAGTTGCGTTAAATGGTAGCTGTGGTTCATGTAGCAAAGCTGTTTATCTTCCACATACCAAACATTGAGTTCGTCCGCTTTCTGGAAAAGCGCTTTGGTATTGCTGCTGCGACTGACGCCAATGCAAGCGTAATGAAACTTCCAATCATTACGTTGGCAGAAGTGATGAATCTGATTAAATGGCGTGCCTGAGCTCGGTTTTACCTCTGCCAGCGAACTTTCAAAAGCGCGCAGGTCGAAATGTGCATCGAAGTTGATAATGCCAATCTTCGGCTGCTTGTCTGGGTGATGGGTTTTGAAGTACTCGGCCAACCCGGAAAATGATGCCCATGCGATCTCATGCCCGCCGCCTAGTACTACGACAGGCGAATGGGGTAGCGCTTGAGCAACTTTAGCTGCGCATTGCGATTGGCTGCTCTCTAGTAGGTCGTCTTCGCAAACGACGGTGCCGAGATCGTAAAGTGGTGCATCTTGGTGCCAAGCGAGATTGGCTAGGGCACGACGGATTAAATCCGGTGACTTTTTCGCACCAATACGGCCTTTATTTCTGGCAACACCCGCATCGGTCGCAAAACCAAGGATTGAGACGCCTTCGCTTCTGCTCGGTAACTCTTCAACAGAAATATTTTTAATCACGTGGTGAACGCGCTTACCCAGTTCTCCATCTTCTGTATCGTGGCGACCTTGCCAGTGAAATGGAGCGGTATTTGGATCTGATTGAGCCATGTTACAGTCCTCCGTGAGAGACATATTCACCATTTACTATACGACCTACTAAACGTTTTGCGCCGACTTGGTAACTAAGGTCTGCTGGGTGTTCGATATCCCAAATTGAGAAATCCGCGTCATAACCGATTTCAATCACGCCACGAGACTCCCCATAACCCAGTGCTCTTGCTGCGTTTTGAGTAATGCCACGCAGTGCTTCTTGAGGGGTTAGGCGGAACAGAGTGCAAGCCATGTTCATCATCAGGATTAAATCTGCGAACGGTGACGTGCCAGGGTTGATATCTGTCGCTATCGCCATTGGCACCTTGTGCGTTCTAAGTAATTCGATAGGTGGTAATTGGGTTTCACGTAAAAAGTAAAACGCACCAGGGAGCAAGGTTGCCACAGTCGGGGAATTGGCAAGCGCCCGCACACCAATTTCATCGAGATATTCAATATGATCGGCAGAAAGGCCATTGTATTTTGCTGTTAGCGTAGTGCCGCCTAAATCAGAAAGCTGTTCAGTATGGCCTTTGACATGCAAAGCGTGTTTTTTTGCTGTCTCAAAGACACGCTCGGTTTGAGCTAAGTTAAAACCTATCGATTCACAAAACACATCGACGCTGGTGGCGAGCTTTTCCTCT
This sequence comes from Vibrio sp. LB10LO1, assembly GCF_010092875.1. NCBI lineage: Bacteria > Pseudomonadati > Pseudomonadota > Gammaproteobacteria > Vibrionales > Vibrionaceae > Vibrio > Vibrio sp. LB10LO1. Next base: position 147,071 of record NZ_JAADJW010000009.1, on the reverse strand, counting down.
GCCACGAGGGGAATGATGTCGTCACAAATATGCTGGATATAATCGTCAGCGCGGTCTTTAAATTCTGGTGGAAGTGCATGAGCGGCGAGTAGGGTTGTGGTGATTTTTACTTTGCGCTCTTGTTCTAAGGCTTTCGCTGCGCGCAGCATCTTGATTTCATCTCGCAGTGTCAGTCCGTAACCAGACTTAACTTCGACTGAGGTAACACCGCTTGCAAGCAATCCATCTAAACGTGGTAGAGCGAGTTCAATAAGTTGCTCTTCGCTTGCTTTGCGGGTTGCACGAACGGTAGAAAGAATACCGCCGCCTTGTTTGGCGATCTCTTCATAAGGCACACCGTTAAGGCGCATTTCAAACTCGTTGGCACGATTCCCGGCGTACACAAGATGAGTGTGGCAATCAATCAAACCTGGTAGCAACAGCTTGCTTTGAAGATCAATGGTTTGTTCGTAGTGGTCTGGATTCAGGATGGATTCGGTTTCTGCGCTGTCTTCGCCTCTTGCTGCGGTACTGAGTGCAACAATTTTTCCTGACCGAATGCCGACGCGAGCAAGGGGAGAGGGTAGGTAGCCTTGCTCTCCTTCTTGCATAGTGACGAGGCGTGCATTTTCAATCAGCAAATCCATTCTGATACTTCCCTTTGATTTGTACTTTTAAATGTATATACAAATAAATAGGAGAAAAAAGCATCAATGGCAAGGCGAATGTTGCTGAAATGTGATCAAAACGAAGAAGTAACGTCTAGTTTATAGCAGGATCTTAGAGCTTAATTTGTACTTATTGCCCGGATGGTAAAGTAGCGCAGTACTCACCAGTTTATCTTGACTCCACGTTCGGCGGTTGAGCAGTAAACAAGGCTCGTTAGCTTGCATTTTCAAGTCTTGTTTAACACGTCCCTCTGGCACTATCGCCTCAACAGTGTGCTCTATTGCACTGAGAGGACAGTTATCAGAAAGGTACTGGTTTGGTGTCATGCAAGTAAAGTCTTGTCGTAGGTAACTAGGTGCGTACTGGCTGTTGACCCAACGCAGCTCAAGCTGGATTGGATTACCGTCTTCAAAGTGGATGATCTCGCTGTAAAACACTGTGGTACCTAGCATCACGCCAAGTTTTGTCGCAATACTGTCATCGGCTTTGATAGCGATTTGCTGTAGCACTTCACTGTGATGAGCGCGGCCCCGATTCGTTATTTCATCGGCAATGTTGCGTATGTCTAATAGGGGGGATTCAGACTTCTCAGCCGGATCACAAACAAAGGTACCTAGGCGAGGGCGGCGTTGCAGTTTGCCTTCATTGACTAAGTCTCGAATCGCTTTGTTGACGGTCATTCGGCTGACACCAAACTGTTCCGTCAATTCGATTTCAGTTGCGATACGATGTCCAACCATCCACTCACCCGAATCAATTTTATCGAGGATAAACTGTTTGATTTGCATATAGAGGGGCGCAGACATAATGACTTCCTTTTAATTGACTATACAAATAGTGCGTAATCTATGCACAAATTGCAAACAGATAGAGTCATTTTGTGCGCTGATAAAAGGAATTACTCCGCATTCTTATCGTCTATTACTTGCAGGATTTTGATCAGTTGTGTAAACAGAGACTTGTCAAAATAACGAAAACAGACAGTCACAAAGGAATCGTATGTTTAAGAAACTAAAAGCGTCACTTGGTATCGGCTCAGCAAAAGTGGATACGATTTTAGATGAAATGAGCGTATATCAAGGCGCAACTTTACGTGGTCACGTTCACATCAAAGGTGGTGATGTCGAACAACAAATTGATGCTATCACCATCAAACTGAACACGGAAATGAAAGTCGAAGCAGACGACAGCGTTAGCTACCAAACTTTCACTATTGATCAATTGAAGGCGGTTGAACCGTTTGTCATTCAGCCGAATGAAGAAAAGCAGGTGCCATTCGAGCTTAAGCTGCATGACGAAACGCCTATTACCGCGGTTAGTGCGCTAAAAAATCAGTGCCATGTGTGGGTAGAAACGACATTGGATATCGGTTTTGCGATTGACCCTCGCGACCGAGATTACATTGAAGTGAAGCCTTTACCAGTAGCCTCTCGCGTGATTCAAGCGATTGAACAAGCGGGCTTTACCATGGTGAAAGCAGATGTAGAGAAAGGCTTCTTACGTGGCAATACCTTCTCTTCTCGCTCTGGCATTTACCAAGAGCTAGAGTTTCGTAATAACGGTTTTGTTTCTACTAAAGAGATTGAGCTTTCCTTTATCTTGGACGGTGGAACGATCCATTGCTTAGCGGAGATCGACCGCTCATTTAGCATGTCTGGCGACCAATACCGTTCGTTCTCGCTACCGATCGGAGCGTCTGATTCACAAGTTGCAGCGGCAGTTGCGCCAACCTTGAATCTGTAACGAACTTTAAGATTAGTCCTGATGCTCAAGTGATACATGTAGCGTCAGGGCTTAGTTTTTTCCTCTACAATACTCCTTCGTTATTTATCGTCGCCACGCTTTTATTCTTTTCTAAAAAAGAACGTTATGTGACATTTTAAAATCGCTCTTTGCATTCTAAATGTGAGCTATGTACAATCCTTGTTCCGATGAAGGTCCGGTATTCGTGTTACTGAGCGACCGTCATCGACTCTCGAAATATCTTCTAATTTGAATAACATGTGTTGCTTGGTGTGCAACACCACTGTAAAGGACATAGCATGCCTATTATTACTCTTCCTGACGGCAGTCAGCGTCAATTTGACAACCCAGTTTCTACTATGGAAGTTGCGCAATCGATCGGTCCTGGTCTTGCAAAAGCAACTATCGCTGGTCGTGTAAACGGTAACCGCGTTGATGCGTGTGATCTAATTGAAGAAGACGCAAGCCTTGAGATCATCACAGTAAAAGATGAAGTAGACGGTCTAGAAATCGTTCGCCACTCTTGTGCTCACCTTCTTGGTCACGCTCTTAAGCAGCTTTACCCTCAAGCTAAAATGGCGATCGGTCCAACCATCGACAATGGCTTCTACTACGACATCGACCTAGACGAGTCTCTAACGCAAGACGATCTTGAAAAGATTGAAAAGCGCATGAAAGAGCTAGCGAAAACCAAGTACGAAGTTGTTAAGAAAAAAGTAAGCTGGCAGGAAGCACGTGATACGTTTGAATCACGTGGCGAACCATACAAAGTGGAAATCCTAGACGAAAACGTATCTCGTGATGATCGTCCAGGTCTTTACCACCATGAAGAATACATCGACATGTGTCGCGGTCCTCACGTTCCTAACATGGGCTTCTGCCAACACTTCACTCTATTGAATGTTGCAGGTGCTTACTGGCGTGGTAACAGCGACAACAAAATGCTTCAACGTATCTACGGTACAGCTTTCCACGATAAGAAAGCACTAAAGGCGCACCTAACTCGCTTAGAAGAAGCGGCGAAGCGTGACCACCGTAAGCTTGGTAAGCAACTAGACCTATTCCACATGCAACAAGAAGCACCGGGTATGGTGTTCTGGCATCACAATGGTTGGTCTATCTTCCGTGACCTTGAAGTATTCGTACGCTCTAAGCTAGATGAGTACGGCTACCAAGAAGTAAAAGGTCCACTAATTATGGATCGCGTTCTTTGGGAACGTTCTGGTCACTGGGACAAATACGCAGATGCGATGTTCACAACTTCTTCTGAGAACCGTGAATACGCACTGAAGCCAATGAATTGTCCAGGTCACGTACAGATCTTCAACCAAGGTCTAAAATCGTACCGTGACCTACCGTTACGTATGGCAGAGTTCGGCTCATGTCACCGTAACGAACCATCTGGTGCATTACACGGCATTATGCGTGTACGTGGCTTTACTCAGGATGACGCTCACATTTTCTGTACTGAGAGCCAAATTCAAGAAGAAGTAACAAATTGTATCAAGATGGTGTACGATACATACCAAACATTTGGTTTCGACAACATCGTAGTGAAACTGTCTACTCGTCCAGAAAAACGTGTAGGTTCAGACGAAATCTGGGATCAATCTGAAGAAGCATTGAAACAGTCTCTAGAATCAATGGAAATTCCATACGAGATTCAAGAGGGTGAGGGTGCATTCTACGGTCCTAAGATTGAATTCACGCTATACGACTGTCTAGACCGTGCGTGGCAGTGTGGTACTGTTCAGCTAGACTTCAACCTACCAGGTCGCCTAGGTGCAACTTATGTAGGTGAAAACAATGAACGTCTTGTACCGGTAATGATTCACCGTGCAATTCTAGGTTCACTAGAGCGTTTCATTGGTATCCTTATCGAAGAATATGCTGGTTTCTTCCCAACTTGGTTGGCACCAGAACAGGCAATTCTTATGAACATTACTGATAAACAGTCAGATTATGTTCAGGAAGTAGTACAAAAACTACAAAAAAGTGGAATTAGAGCTAAAGCGGACTTGAGAAATGAGAAGATTGGCTTTAAAATCCGCGAACACACTTTGAAGCGTGTACCGTATATGCTTGTTGTTGGTGACCAAGAGATGGAAGCTGGCGAAATCGCAGTACGTACTCGTAAAGGTAAAGATCTCGGTAAATTTAAAGTGGATGACTTTATCGCATACATCCAAGACGAGATCTCTAGCCGTAAGCTCAATCTGGAGGAATAAGCTATTAAAGGCGGAAGACGCGGCCAACAGCCGGTAAAACAAAACCCACACCGTATGAACGGTGAAATTCGTGGCGTTCGTGAAGTTCGACTAACTGGCGCTGACGGTGAATCAGTTGGTGTTGTATCTATTCAAGAAGCGATCGCAGCTGCTGAAGAAGCAGGCATGGATCTTGTGGAAATCAGTCCTAACGCTGAGCCGCCAGTCTGTCGTGTTATGGACTACGGCAAATTCCTCTTTGAAAAGAGCAAATCTGCTAAAGAGCAGAAGAAAAAGCAAAAGCAGGTTCAGATTAAGGAAGTAAAATTCCGTCCTGGAACTGATATTGGAGACTATCAGGTAAAACTACGCAACCTGACGCGTTTCCTTGAAGAAGGCAACAAAGTGAAGGTAACAATTCGCTTCCGTGGCCGAGAAATGGCACACCAAGACATCGGTGTTGACGTTCTTCATCGCTTGAAAGAAGACACTGTAGACTTTGCTGTAGTGGAATCTTTCCCAAGTAAGATCGAAGGTCGTCAGATGATCATGGTTCTTGCCCCTAAAAAGAAGTAATTAACGGCTCATCAAGTAATTAAGACCTGGCCGTTTCCCTTTTAAAGGTAAACGGCTGGGTTTTGTTCGCCCTAATTACGTTGTTTATTAAACCTACTCAATGCGGAGTTATTCATCATGCCTAAGATGAAAACCAACAAAGGTGCTGCTAAGCGTTTCAAGAAAACTGCTGGTGGTATTAAGTACAAGCACGCTACAAAACGTCACATCCTGACTAAGCGTACTACTAAGAACAAGCGTCAGCTACGTCCAAATGCACTTCTTCCACGTTGTGAAGTTGCAGCAGTTGTTCGTATGTTGCCATACGCTTAATTCTTTATAGTTATCAATCGTTTAGTTTAGGAGAAGCATAATGCCTCGCGTAAAACGTGGTGTACAAGCTCGTGCACGTCATAAGAAAGTTCTAAAACAAGCTAAAGGTTACTACGGTGCACGTTCACGTGTTTACCGCGTAGCTTTCCAAGCAGTTACTAAAGCTGGTCAATACGCTTACCGTGACCGTCGCGCTAAGAAACGTCAATTCCGTCAACTATGGATTGCACGTATCAACGCAGCATCTCGTCAAAATGGTCTATCTTACAGCCGTTTCATCAACGGTCTTAAGAAAGCATCTATCGAGATCGACCGTAAGATCCTAGCGGACATCGCAGTATTCGACAAAGCAGCATTTGCTGTTCTAGTTGAAAAAGCGAAAGCTGCTCTTTAATTAGCAGTTTAGGATTAAGAGAAGGAGAGCATTAGCTCTCCTTTTTTATTGCCTCGTGTTTTTCCTGCTTTAAAATTTCCCGTTTCCCGTTTCCCGTTTCCCGTTTCCCGTTTCCCGTTTCCCGTTTCCCGCGTATATCCCAACTCTGACTAAATCAGTTGCTCTAATGGCAGCATTTGTTATTTTGCTTCTACTCGTCACGTCATGGATAAGGAGCATCTGTGTTACCGAGCTATTGGGAATCAAAGCGTTTAATCTTTTCTACTTTTGATGCAGCACAGGCTGAGTTAGCCAAATCTCTATTCGATTCTAATCATCAAAAAGTGGCTTATGACCACACTTTTCGTGATTGGCCAATTGCAGAATATCAAGCGCTGATTTCAAAGAGCGCTTTACCAAAACATCCCGATGACCTCGAAGCTTTTTACCTCAGAAAAATATCTACAAAGGAGGGGGAGGCGATAGGTTATATCCAACTCGAACTGAATTTTCCGTACAAAGGGTGTTTATGGATCCCTATGCTGTGTCTTATTCCTGACTACCAAAGTAGAGGCTTAGGAAAGGAAGCCGTCGATAGTGTATTGGACGTTGCTCTTGAATATGCTCCTTTCGATAAAGCCATGCTAAATGTGTACGTTGAGAATACCGACGCTTTTCGCTTTTGGTTTAAGCAAGGCTTCAATCAGATAGAGCAGTTTGATGATACTGAGCATGAGTTAGGGCGCGACTATCACTGCATTGTCTTAAGCAAAGCACTATCACGTTAAATCATTCTGTTATCTATTGATGGTAGGGTTTACTAGAGCTGCAAACAAAAGGATTAGAAATGGACATTCGACAACTACAAGCACATATAAAAGAGTTTGATCACGACCCGGAACAGAAGCACCATTACTTTCTCAAACTGATTGAAGAAGTGGGTGAGTTGTCTGAATCGATTAGGAAAGGTGCTACAGGTCAGCCGACAGAGGACACAATTAAAGGAACAATCGCGGAAGAACTCTACGACGTACTCTATTATGTTTGTGCTTTAGCCAATGTTTATGAGATAGATTTAGAAAAAACGCACGAAGTGAAAGAGATACTGAACAAACGAAAATACAACCGCTAGGGAAGGGGGAGACAACATGGTTCAACGAATCAGTTACGAATTTTTGCCGCAAATTTCTGGTCCTTATGTTCATGCGACAAGACATTGTGAGACCTTGTATGTGTCAGGGCTGACAGCCATGGGGTCACCAAGTCAAAGTGAAAGCCTAATTGAGCAAGCGAAAACGATTCTGTCTTACTTGTCGCAGATACTCACTGAAGAACAAAGAGAGAAACGCGATCTCGTCAAGCTGACGATATTTGTAACCGACATGAACCAATTGCCAGAGATCCGGTCGGTATTATTCGACTTCTATGAAGGGTATTTACCTGCTTGTTCTTTAGTCGAGGTGAGCCGTTTGATTCACCCAGACTTATCTATTGAGATTGAGGCAGTCATCTCATCTGAAGCATTGTAGAGAGGCTCTAATGAAAATAAACCGCTTGGATCACCTTGTACTGACCGTTAAAGACATTCAAACCACACTGGATTTCTATACACAAGTTCTCGGTATGGAAAGTGTTACGTTCGGGGAAGGACGTGTTGCTTTGGTATATGGGCGACAGAAAATCAACCTTCATCAGCTTGGCAATGAATTTGAACCTAAAGCGAGTAAGGTAGCTTCTGGGAGTGCCGACTTGTGTTTTGTATGTGATACGCCAATTGCAACCGTGCTTTCCCATTTGGACGCCTATTCTATCGAGGTTATTGATGGTCCCGTTCAACGGACAGGTGCAATTGGTAACATCCTATCGGTTTACATTAGAGACCCAGATGGTAACTTAATTGAGTTATCTAACTATCTTACTGAGGTATAACATGATTTATTCAACAACCGAGACGATTCCTGGACGAGAGATTGCGGAGATAAAAGGTGTTGTGACGGGAAATGTGGTTCAGTCAAAGCACATTGGGCGTGATTTCATGGCTGGCTTAAAAAGCATTGTTGGTGGTGAGATTCGTGGCTACACCGAAATGATGACTGAAGCCCGAAATATTGCTATTCAACGAATGGTAGAGGATGCCGCGAACCTAGGAGCAGATGCCGTAGTCGGTATTCGTTTTACCACCAGTTCGATCGTCGATGGTTCTTCAGAGATTCTTGCATTTGGCACTGCAGTAAAGCTTGTTTAAAAACGACGGGCCTGCACGATGTGCTGCAAACTTATGATTAATAGAGAACGGCTAGGTAAGTTCTAACGCGACTATCCATGTTAAGTGAGACGCAGAATCTCGACCGTGATGTTCTGCGTTTGCATTTCTACCGCCTGCTTAATACCCCTCTCCTAAGTACTCAACTTATTGATCCTGATCGTAGTGTTCGCAAAAAATAACAGATTAGAGTTAGTATACCTAGGTTGAATAAGTATTCATTTTTGTTTGCATGTTTTATAGGGTAAATATTCTAATTATTTGTAATGCTTTAAGTCGGAAATACTCTGAAAAATCACTCGAGTTAGCAGTTAATGCGACGAACAGCATGCTGATTAACATGTTTATAATCTATTCTAATAACAACTCATAATGAAACTGAATGCATTTTAAATGCCATTATTAACATCATAAATGTGAATTAAAGTATATTAATTCAAAGTTTTCTTATAAAAATATGAACTTATGCCTTGCGAAGTGATTCTAAATTGTTACAAATACTATACAGCTGTAACATTGCCATAAGGAATTGTAGATGAGAGAACTCACTCCCGAGTACTTGTTAGCCGCATTACGACAAGCGATAAAAACCAAAGGGCTAACATATCGAGAGTTATCTGAGAAAATGGGCATGCCGTTGTCCACTTTTAAACGTCATTTAACTAGTACCAACCTTGCTCTTGATAAGCTACTTGAATATTGCCGTGCAGTTGACTGCACCCTCGATGAATTGCAGAAATTGGCAAATCAACTTCAAGCTGAGGATCAAGATTACTTTAGCCACACGCAAGACGAAGTCTTTTTCCAATTTCCTCATCTTTACGATTTTTATCGAGAATTACGGATGCTGCGTGGGAAAGACGGCTACACCATCCTAATGAAAAAGTATGATCTCTCGAAACAAAGTATGTCGGACTATTTAGGCGCGCTAGAGCTACTTGATCTGGTTTATGTTGATGAAGAAAATAACATCACGCTGCATGGTCCGCTTTACTACAGCTATGCTGAAAACTCGAAGCTTAACGACAAATACACTGAGATCATTAAGGATCAAACTACAACGCATGAAAAGTGCGTGCGTGTCGCTTTATCTCGCATGAAAATCACCGAGGAACAATTACTTATATTAGAGGAGCAGGTAGCCAAGACCGTGCTGGATTTTCATTCGAAGAACGTTGTCGCCGAGAACTTTGATGTATCAGACTTCACCAATGTTCTATTGATTGCAGGGCCGCATCACCCCGTCACTTTTTCCGATGGCATCGTTCAAACTGGAACAAGTTTTATTGATGATATCCGCTATGCGATTGCATCAGCAGGGGATAAACCGAGCCTCTCGATATAATCTCTAGTTATTTTTAGTGATTTATAGATTTGCGGTTGAAATGATTTATAAGTGAGCTATTATGACGAAGTGTCAATTATGACGATTCGTCAGAAAGTGTAATTTCGTTTCTGCATACCATATTCGTGTTACAATTCATTTGGGTTACACAGTAATACGGAACAGGGAAATATGTTTAACTTTGGCTGCAAGAAAAATGACAAGCGAGAAGGTTGTCGTGTCGCTTCTGGTTTAACCAAGAAACAACAAGCGATTGCTGATCGTGAGGTGGAATTAGTCCAACTTGCCAAGTCATTGGTTCAAGAGCAGGGGTTTGCGAATCTAACAATGGATAAGCTCACCGCCGCAAGTTCTTACTCTAAAGGGACTATCTACAACCATTTTTGTAGCAAAGAAGACGTTATCCTTGCCCTTTGTATCCACTCACTGAAAAGTGAGGCGATGTTTTTCGAACGTACAGCCAACTTTGATGGCAATACGCGTGAGAAAATCATAGCAATGCATGTGGGCTACCGTATTTATGCTCGTATGGAGCCTGTTTTGTCAACGTGTGCCATTGTTGCCAAAACACCTTGGGTAATAGAGAAGGCTTCGCCAGCTCGCCTGAATGAATTAAACAAGCTTGAAGAAGAAGTGATATCCGGTGCGGATGCATTAGTGAATCATGCCGTAGAGATCGGGGACTTAAAGTTCTCACCTGCAGTGGGTTCTGATGCTATCGTATTTGCAAACTGGTCGATCGCTTTTGGATCTAACGCGCTTGCTCAAAATGCGTCAAATAGCCGATGCATACAGCGCTTACAAGACCCTTTTTCAGTGCTTCATAATGCGAATATGCTACTGGACGGTTTAGGATGGTTGCCGCTCTCAACGGAGTGGGATTACCGTAAAACCTGGCGTCGAGTTGAGCAGGAATTATTCAGTGAAGAACTTGCTTATCTCGATTCAGTCAATCGCTAAGCAAGGTACAAGCCAATCATCTTAACGGGTTGGTTTTTTAATCACACTACATGACGGATCGTCAATAACGATGTTTTTTCACCAAGCCTTTCAGCCAGGCTGGTGTAAAGCGCGTTAGAAACGGATCTGGAATTAGAGAACAGCGCAAGCTGCTTTTTTAGCTCCATTTTATGACGAAACGTCACAAAAGGAGAGTGTGATGAAACACCACCAAGTTCAACAAGGCTCCTCCAGTCAATGGGGGAAGGTTCCAACCAAGTACAGTATTTGGGTAGTGCTGGCGACAGTATTGCTCGTGATATTCGCGACAATAGGAGGAAAAAATCTCTATTTTCGTGGTGACTATAATATCTTTTTTGACGGCACTAATAAGCAGTTGTTGGCTTTTGATGAGATTCAAACCACCTTTGCTAAAACAGACAACCTTGCCATCGTCGTTGCACCAGACAACAACGACGTCTTCACTCCAGCAACTCTTCAACTTATACAAAACCTCACTAATGATTCGTGGCAGGTGCCTTATTCAAGCCGCGTGGACTCGATTGCTAACTACCAACATACTGAAGCCTTTGAAGATGATCTTCTCGTCGAAGACTTGTTGTATGAAGACTATGAGCTAACCCCAGACCGTATTGCAAAGGTAAAGCAAATTTCGCTGACTGAACCCGTGCTGAAAGGCGCTTTGATTTCAGAGAAAGGTGACGTCACGGTTGTTAATATTACCGTGCAACTACCAGAAGTAGACAAGACTGCTGAAGTGCAAGAGGTGATGTCTCATATCAACGCAATGTTGGAGCGTTACCAACAGAACTACCCAAATGTTGAGTTCCATAAAGCGGGCATTATTGCTATGAACTACGCGTTTATGACGGCTGCGCAGGAGGATAGCTCGACATTGGTGCCAACCATGTTGTTAGTGATTTTGGTGTTCTTAACCATAATGTTGCGTTCATTCTTGAGTGTTGTCGCCACGCTGATTGTTATCATTGGCTCAGTTATGGCAACAATGGGGCTTTCGGGATGGGCTGGCATGTTCTTGAGCACCGCAACGGTCAACGTGCCAACATTGGTTATGACGCTTGCCGTTGCGGATTGTGTGCATGTTATCACCACGATGCGTCAATCGATGCAAAATGGCTTTAGTAAATCGCACTCTATCGAACGAAGTGTTTCACTTAACTTCATGCCGATCCTAATCACTTCAGTGACTACGGCGATCGGCTTCTTGATGATGAATATGTCCGATTCTCCAGTATTGAGAGACTTCGGCAACTTGTCAGCGTTAGGTGTAATGATCGCATGTTTCCTTTCTGTCACGCTTCTTCCTGCCTTACTGAAGTTGCTTCCTATCAATGTTAAGCAAACGCCTTCGAACGGCAAGTCTGACTTTATGGGCAAACTGGGCGACTTTGTTGTTACACATCGCAAAGCGTTACTGCCTGCATCTGTTTTGGTTATTGCAGTCAGCGCTAGTTTGATTCCTTTGAATCGCGTTAATGATGAATCGGTAAAGTACTTCGATAACCGCAGTGATTTTCGTCAAGCTGCCGACTTTATGGAAGCGCGCATCAGTGGCATGACTAACATCAGTATCGCGATTAAAACTAACGAGTCACAAGGGATTGCAGATCCGGCATTTCTCAATGCTATTGGTGGGTTTACGGATTGGCTGCGAGTTCAACCTGAAACTGACCATGTTGCGACGCTAGCGGATGTGTATAAACGTCTCAACAAGAACATGCATGGCGACGACGAAAGCTACTACGCATTACCACAAAATCGCGAACTGGCTGCGCAATATCTGTTGCTTTATGAGATGTCTTTGCCATATGGGCTCGACCTAAATAACCAAATCAATGTTGATAAATCGTCAATTAAAATGGTACTCACCGTCGATAACTTAGGCAGTGTTGAATTGGTTGATCTTGAGAATCGTATCTACGCGTGGTTCGCTGACAATGCCCCTCAATATGAAGTAGTCGCTTCGAGCCCTTCTTTGATGTTCGCCCACATTGGCGAGACCAACATGGCAAGTATGCTCTCTACTTTACCTATCACATTAGTGCTCATTTCCGCGTTGCTTATCTTTGCGCTTCGCTCTCTTAAACTGGGTTTGATCAGCTTGGTGCCAAACATCGCACCCGCCGTGATTGGTTTTGGTCTCTGGGCGCTTATCTCAGGTGAAATCAACCTCGGGCTTTCTGTTGTCGTCACATTGACGCTCGGAATCGTGGTCGACGATGCTGTTCATTTCCTCTCTAAATATCAACGAGCTCGAAAAGAGGGACAAACAGCAGAGCAGGCGGTTCGCTATGCCTTCCATACTGTGGGGCGCGCGCTATGGATTACGACTGTTGTTTTGGTGGCGGGTTTCTCAGTGTTGGCGATGTCGAGCTTCCGTTTGAACGCTGACATGGGCCAGCTCAGCGCGATAGTCATCTTTATCGCTTTAGTCGTGGACTTTTTATTCTTACCGACTTTATTGATGCTGTTTGATAAGGCCACTTACCCACAAATCACCGGAACGAAATCATCCCGCTCACAAGCTAAGAATAACGTTGCGGCGACACCGTTGTAATCGGACACGAACTTCAGGAATTAAGACAAGGAATACATGATGAAACTACTTAAAACACCATTAAACGTCGCCGCACTAACGGTTTCACTTTTGCTTTCGCCTTTTGCGTTGGCAGATGAGGCAAAAGGATTAGAGATTGCACAGGAGCGCAAAGCTCGTGATGAAGGTTGGGGGGATTCGGTTGCAACCATGCAAATGATCCTTCGCAATGCACAAGGGGAGAGCAGTACGCGTTTGATGCGCTTGAAGTCACTTGAGGTTGCCGATGATGGTGACAAAGGGTTGACCATTTTTGATGAGCCACGTGATGTAAAAGGCACTGCATTTCTGAACCATTCTCATACAGTTGGCGCAGATGATCAATGGCTCTACCTACCGGCTCTTAAGCGTGTAAAACGTATTGCGTCACGCAACAAATCAGGTCCGTTTATGGGCAGTGAGTTTGCTTATGAAGACCTGAGCTCATTCGAGATCGAAAAATACCGTTTCAATTACCTAAAAGATGAAGCGCTGAATGACCAAGAGGCGTTTGTATTAGAGCAAATCCCGACAGATAAAAACTCTGGTTACACCAAGCAGGTGGTTTGGTTGGACAAGGCGCACTATCGTCCTCTGAAAGTAGAGTTTTATGACCGCAAAGGCGCGTTGCTAAAATCACTCCTGTTCTCTGACTACAAGCAATACCTAAATCAATACTGGCGTGCGCACACCATGGCGATGACCAATCACCAAACAGGTAAAAGCACAGAACTGACAACCAGTGAACTCACGTTCCAGACCGGGTTAAAAGACAACGATTTCAACAAAAACACCCTAAAGCGCGTTAAGTAGGGTGGTTGAATGAAAAGAGTAATCGCAGCAAACCGAACCTTGGCTAGCATTGCTGCAGTGCTGTGCTCTTCGCCATTGTTTGGCGTTGAACTAGCGGGGCAGACTAACATTGAGCATCGGCAATTTTTCTCTGATGGTGCTCAAGGACAGGGCAAAGGACAAACATCACTCGTGTTGCAGCCTGAGCTTTACTGGGATCTGCAAGGCGGTGATGCGAGTTTCACGTTCACACCTTTTTATCGCTGGGACAGCATGGATGATGAGCGCACTCATGGTGATATTCGAGAAGCCTTGTATTTAACCTATTGGGATGATTACGAACTTCGTGTTGGCATCAGTAAGGTGTTTTGGGGCGTCACAGAGTCTGCGCACTTGGTTGATGTTGTAAACCAAATTGATGCAATAGAAGCGGTTGATGGAGAAGATAAGCTTGGCCAACCTATGGTGCACTTTACCTCTATCAAAGATTGGGGGACGGTGGATGCCATGATATTGCCTTATTTTCGTGAGCGGACATTTGCGGGTAAAGATGGACGTTTGAGGATTGATCCTGTTGTCTCTGATGATGCGTTGTATGAATCTAGCCGAGAAGAAAAGCATGTGGATGTGGCTTTTCGGTACGCGCAAATGTTCGGCGATTGGGATGTGGGCTTAAGCTATGTTTATGGAACAAACCGTGACCCGTACTTTCGGTTTGAGCAAGGGGAGTTAAAGCCTTATTACGCTCTAATGAACCATGTTGGGCTAGATGTTCAAGGCATTGTGGGCGATTGGTTATGGAAGCTAGAGAGTGTCTACCGCGATAGCTTCGACAATCATGTCGGAGTCGTCACCGGTTTTGAATACACGATAGTGGGCGCTTTTGAGACAGCATGGGACGTTGGCATCATCGGCGAGTATTTGTATGACAGCCGCGGTAACAACGCCCAAAATATTGGGCAAAACGATGTGTTTGCAGGTATTCGTTTAGCATTAAATGATGAGGATGGTACTGAAGTTCTAACGGGTATCACGCAAGATCTCGACAACTCCGATGTGTACAACGCAAAACTTGAGGCTTCCAGCCGCATTTCAAATCATTTCAAGTGGCAAATAGACGCTTGGCTGTTTAAAAATGAGACCCCAACAGATTTGCTTTACTTTGCGCGGGACGATGACTTTATTGAGTTCTCTATCCAGTATTATTTTTAAATTGGTAGATAAACTAATCGAAAAGTTGGAGGTAAGTAGATCTACGTCATTATTTTGACTGGCTTCTAAAGCGTTAAAAAAATTTTGTCGTTACTATTCCTTATATTAATTGTGGTATTGATAGTTGTGTATAAGCAACTATCAATACTGACTGGTTTTACTCAGGAGTAGTAGCGTTGAATTCATTTCGTTGGGACACATATTTCGAAACTGGAATCGAACAAGTTGATGAGCAACACCAGTATTTAGTCGGCTTCATCAATAAGTACGGCGAACTTTTGGCACAAAACAGCATCTCCCTGACCGATATTCAAGTCGCATTGTTTGATCTTTCTCGTTACGCCGAGTTCCACTTCAAAGAAGAAGAGAACTTGATGCACGAAGTGGGGATCTATCCTGAGCATCTACAGAAACATATCCAAGTCCATCGCGCGTTCATGAGCGATATCATCAGCATGCAAAGCTTCATCAATGAAGAAAATAAGCGTGCGGCCGAACAGTTGCTGGATTTCCTTATTCATTGGCTGGCGTACCACATTCTTGGCATTGACCAGAACATGTCTAAACAAGTGGCGGCGATTCAATCCGGCATGTCTCCAAAAGCAGCGTATGAAGAGCAAGAAAAACAAGCCAACGCTTCAACAGAGCCTCTGCTTGAAGCTTTAAATGCATTGTTTTCACAAGTCTCAGAGCGAAATCGAGAGCTACTCAAGCTGAACCTAGTTCTAGAGGAAAAGGTGGACGAAAGGACGAAGCAGTTATCGAATGCAAATAAACAGCTAGAAGCCTTGTCCTTAACCGACTCATTAACTCAGTTACCGAACCGTAGAAGCGCGATAAAAACGCTTAAGAAACTGTGGAAGGATGAGGACGCTAAAGACCTGCCTTTGGTTTGTATCATGATTGATGCGGATTACTTTAAACAAGTGAATGATACCTGCGGCCATGAAGCAGGGGATTTAGTTCTAACCGAACTCGCGCAAGCATTGAAGCACTACTTCCGCAGTGATGACATTGTGTGTCGTTTAGGCGGCGACGAGTTTTTCGTAATTTGCCCAGATACCGGATTAGAGGGTGGTTTGCATGTGGCAGAGGCGGTGAGAAAACAGGTCTCCCATATGCTTGTTCCTACTTCATTCGAACCTTGGCGAGGGAGCATCAGTGTTGGTGTCGCAGAACGTCGAGACAATATGGAAACCTACACGGATTTAATTCGAGTTGCCGATGAGGGCGTTTACTTGGCAAAACAAAACGGTAAAAACCGAGTTCAAACCGTACAAAAACTGACGCCTTTAAACTAGGTTACTTCTTATATTTAATCGCCAAAGAAAACGGTCTTCTCTTCTCGCTTGATAAGAACAAAACCAGTGACTTTCTTTGGCTTCTTATGCAAAAACAACCTCGATAAAATGGGCGTTATTCCTAGACAACGCTGCTTTTTTTACGTTTTTGTGTTCTTTTTATTCAATAACCTCTTCTTTTCATAATTCAATTTGGCTTTGGTGGCGCGTTTGGCTACTATGTACAGCTATCAAAAAACCAATCACTCCCTTATGGATACTACCAATAGGTAGATGAGGAAACGATGCAACATCTAGAAGAGATCATTGCTAACGCGAGCGCGGCAATTGAAGCTGCAGAATCGCTAGTCGTACTTGATGAAGTGCGTGTTCAGTATCTAGGTAAAAAAGGTGAGCTAACTGCTCAACTTCAAAGCCTAGGTAAACTACCACCAGAAGAGCGCCGTGAAGCTGGTCAAGAGATCAACAAAGCGAAAGGCGTAGTTCAGCAAGCTATCGTAGCTCGTAAAGATGCGCTACAACGTGCAGAGCTAGAAGCGAAGCTAGCAGCTGAAACAATCGACGTGACTCTACCAGGTCGTCGTATCGAGAACGGTGGTCTACACCCTGTTACTCGTACTGTTGAGCGTATTGAACAGTTCTTTGGTGAGCTAGGCTTTAATACTGAGTCTGGTCCTGAGATTGAAGATGCATTCCACAACTTTGATGCACTAAACATCGCAGAAGATCACCCAGCGCGTACTGACCACGACACGTTCTTCTTTAACCCAGATCTAATGCTACGTACTCACACGTCTGGCGTTCAGATCCGTACGATGGAAAATGGTAAACCACCATTCCGTTTCATCGCACCAGGCCGTGTATACCGTAACGACTACGACCAAACGCACACGCCAATGTTCCACCAAGTGGAAGGCATGCTAGTAGACGAAAACGTAAACTTCGCACAGCTAAAAGGCATCCTGCACGATTTCCTATGTAACTTCTTTGAAGAAGAAGTTGAAGTTCGTTTCCGTCCTTCTTACTTCCCATTCACTGAGCCTTCAGCAGAAGTTGACGTGAAAGGTAAGAACGGCAAATGGCTTGAAGTTCTAGGTTGTGGCATGGTTCACCCTAACGTACTGCGCAGTGTAGGCATCGACCCTGAGAAGTACTCTGGTTTCGCATTTGGTATGGGCGTTGAGCGTCTAACTATGCTTCGTTACGGCGTAAACGATCTTCGTGCGTTCTTCGAGAACGACCTTCGTTTCCTAAAACAGTTCAAGTAATCCAGGGGATACATCACTATGAAATTTAGCGAATCTTGGCTTCGTGAGTGGGTAAACCCAGCGGTATCGACTGACGAACTTACACACCAAATCACAATGGCGGGTCTAGAAGTAGACGACGTACTACCTGTTGCTGGTTCTTTCACTGGCGTTAAAGTAGGTAAAGTGGTTGAGTGTGGTCAACACCCAGACGCTGACAAACTACGTGTAACTAAAGTAGATGTTGGCGCTGAAGAACTTCTAGACATCGTTTGTGGCGCATCTAACTGTCGCCTAGGTATCAAAGTTGCTGTAGCGACTGTTGGTGCTGTTCTACCAGGCGATTTCAAAATCAAAAAAGCAAAACTACGTGGTCAACCATCACACGGCATGCTGTGTTCATTCTCTGAGCTAGGTATCGACGTTGAATCTGATGGCATCATGGAGCTAGCAGAAGACGCAGCAATCGGTACTGATTTCCGCGAATTCCTAGGTCTTGACGACGTAACAGTAGACGTAGACCTAACGGCAAACCGCGCGGACTGTTTCAGCATCCGTGGTATGGCGCGTGAAGTTGGCGTTCTAAACCGTGCTGACGTAACTGAGCCTGCGGTAAATGCAGTAGCTCCGGCTATCGACGATCAAGTATCAATCGAAGTGAAAGCACCTGCAGCATGTCCACGTTACCTTGGCCGCGTGGTTAAGAACGTAAACGTTCAAGCTGAAACACCACTATGGATGCAAGAGAAACTGCGCCGTTGTGGCATCCGCTCTATCGACCCAGTTGTAGACATCACTAACTTTGTTCTTCTAGAGCAAGGCCAGCCAATGCATGCATTCGATCTTGCTAAGATTGAAGGCGGCATCGTGGTTCGTATGGCAGAGCAGGGCGAGAAGCTTACTCTTCTAGACGGTAACGAAGCTGAGCTAAACGCTGATACTCTAGTAGTAGCAGACCACAACAAAGCACTTGCTATCGCAGGTATTTTTGGTGGTGAAGAGTCTGGTGTAACCACTGAGACTAAAGACGTGCTACTTGAGTGTGCGTTCTTTGCACCAGACCACATCCGTGGTCGCGCGCGTAGCTACGGTCTACACACGGATTCTTCAATGCGTTTTGAGCGTGGTGTCGATTTCGCACTACAAACAAGCGCAATGGAGCGTGCAACAGAACTTCTTGTTGAGATCTGTGGCGGTGAAGTAGCACCTGTTGTTGCTGTAGAGTCAGAAGCTGACCTACCAAAAGCAAACACAGTATCACTACGTCGCACTAAGCTAGACAGCCTACTAGGTCACCACATTGCTGATAGCGATGTTGTGGAGATCCTAGAGCGTCTTGGCCTAACAGTTGAAACAACTGACTCAGGTTGGACAGCAACTGCACCAACATGGCGTTTTGATATCGCAATCGAGCAAGACCTAATTGAAGAAGTAGGTCGTATCTACGGTTACGATAACATCCCTAACCAAAACCCAGCGGCAGCACTTAAGATGCACGACCACGTTGAAGCGAACATTCCGCTAAAACGCGTTCGTAACCTACTTGTTGACCGTGGTTACCAAGAAGCAATCACTTACAGCTTCGTTGAGCCAGAGCAGCAAAAGCTTGTTGTTCCAGGTGTTGAGCCGCTAATCCTGCCATTCCCAATCTCTGCGGATATGTCAGCAATGCGTCTAGGCCTAATCCAAGGTCTACTAAACACTGTGGTTCACAACCAGAAACGTCAACAGCCACGCGTTCGTCTATTCGAATACGGCCTACGTTTCATCCCATGTGAGTCTGCTGAAAACGGTATGCGCCAAGAGCCTATGCTTGCAGGTGTTATCGCAGGTACTCGCAGTGAAGAGCACTGGGACATCGAAACCAACACAGTTGATTTCTTTGACCTGAAAGGTGACCTAGAAGCGGTTCTTGAGCTAACAGCTAACGAAGCAGCTTACTCTTTCGCAGCGCTTTCTGCTGAAGACAAAGCAGCGAACCCAGCGCTTCATCCAGGTCAATCTGCAGCTATCATCGTTGATGGTAAGCAGGTAGGTGTGATTGGTACCGTTCACCCAGAGCTTGAGCGTAAGTTTGGTCTAAACGGCCGTACTATCGTATTCGAAGTGGAATGGTCTGCAATCAACACTAAAGTGATTCCTGAAGCAGTACAGCTTTCTAAGTTCCCATCAAACCGTCGTGACATCGCGGTAGTTGTTGACGAAGCAGTTGCTTCTGGCGACATCGTTGCAGCATGTCTAGAGCAAGGTGGCGAGTTCCTTAAAGACGCGAAACTGTTCGACGTTTACGTTGGTAAAGGCGTTGAAGAAGGTAAGAAGAGTCTAGCTATCGCGCTAACACTACAATCTGTAGAGCGTACGCTTGAAGATGCAGACATCGCGGGTGCGGTTGACGCTATCGTTGCTCACGTTTCTGAGAAGTTTGGTGCGTCTCTACGTGACTAATCTCGCGTAACGTATCTTCTTAAGAAATAAAAACCCTGCCAGTTTGGCAGGGTTTTTTTGTATCTGCCGATCTGAGTGAAGTTGTGAGCGAAGAACCAATTCAATTATTGATCTGCGTTTTGGGGAGTGAATTCCATATAAGCAATTGATTTTATATTCATTGTTGGCTTAGAATTGCTGAGAATGATATTGATTATCAATATTGTTGTTTTGGGCTCGCTTGCCCCATATTTTGTAGTAATCGTTCCAGATAAGGATAACTAAATGGCTATTCCTAAGATCGCCTCATATAAAATCCCTCAGTCAGAGACATTTCCAGAAAACACAGTAGATTGGAAAATAGATCCTAAGAAGGCTGTTGTTTTAGTTCATGATTTGCAGACTTATTTCCTCAACTTCTTTGATAAAACGAAGTCACCAGTACCAGAGCTTTTGGAGAATGTTAGCAAGGTTCTAGACAATGCAAGAGCGGCTAATATCCCTGTTATCTACACTGCTCAGCCTGCAAATCAGGAACCGAATGAGAGGGCACTTCTGACCGACTTCTGGGGTGCAGGTCTAACTCAAGATACGGATATTGCTCCGGAAGTATCACCTCAAGCTGGCGATATTCAATATACCAAGTGGCGTTATAGTGCATTTAAGAAAACGCCATTACTTCAGTGGATGCAAGAAGAGCAAAGAGATCAGCTCATCATTGTTGGTGTGTACGGGCATATTGGCATTCTATCGACAGCGTTGGATGCGTTTATGCTAGATATCAAACCTTTCGTAATTGGTGATGCGATTGCGGATTTCTCCGAAGAAGATCATCTTCATACTCTCAAATATGTCGCTGGAAGAAGCGGGTGCGTGAAATCCGTGAATGAATTTATCAAAACGATGAAGCCATCAGATTCATCAAGCGCTTTGAGCTTAGAGTCTATGAGGAAGGATGTCGCGGATATACTTGACGTTGATTTGGATGAGGTGGACGTTGATGAAAATCTTATCTTCCTTGGTCTGGATTCAATTCGAGTAATGACACTGCACAGCCGCTGGAAGGCACTAGGTTTTAATGTCGAGCTTGCTGAAATGGTGGCTCTGCATACCATCAAAGACTGGTGGGAAGCGACGCAAGTTACCGCTTAAAAGTCGCTTATTTCTATGGTCCTGTATAAAAAGCGCCCCTGTATAAAACAGGGGCGCTTTGATTTTGTTGGATTACTGAGGTCAAACGCTCATCGCTAGCGCATCAGATTCATGATCCAACTTCATTTTTTTACGATCAGTTTCAGTCGTATGTTTCTGCACATTTACCTTTTGGTTATCTATAGTGAGCTCGACTGTTGGACGCCAAATTTTTAGGTCTCGGTGTGTCACAATAATCGCTGTTGAGTTCAAATGATGGATATGTTCAGCAATTCTAGCCTCAGTGGCTTCATCCAATGCCGACGTTGCTTCGTCGAGCACGAGGATAAGGGCTTTTTTGATCAGAGCTCGTGCAATCGCCACTCGCTGCCTTTCACCACCAGATAGCCCAGAGCCTTTTTGTCCAACTGATTGATGGATACCTTTGTCCGAAGAGTCAATAAGCTCATTGAGTTCTGCGTATCTTGCAAACTGCTCAACCTCTGCGTCATTTGCTTTTGGATTACCTAAACGAATATTGTCTGCCAGCGTTCCGGTATAAATAATCGGATCTTGTGCAACGTAAGCAATATGCTGGATGAAAGATTCGTATGGGATGTCCTTAAGGTCGACACCACCAAGGGATATAGAACCTTTATTCGGGTCATCAAACCTTAGAAAAAGACCGAGTAATGTGCTTTTGCCACTGCCACTGATGCCATTAATGACCACCGTTTCGCCTTGATTGATTTCCAAACTGACATTTTCAAATAAGCCTTGATGGCTAACATGATCGAGCTCGAACTTATGGTTGCTTGGAACGGCCGCATTGTCACCAGTCGCTTCCGTAAGGGTAGGGGCATTGGTTAGTTGGCCGTAGTTATTTATTGAGGCTTTGACATCATTAATAGCAAAGCCTGCCAGCGCTAGCTCACCAAGCGGTGCTGCCGCCCGGGTAATCAAAATTAATAGCGCTAAGATTAGCAAGGGTTGATCTATTTGCATCCAAACCAGATAGGTGGCAAGGCCAGCGAGTGGCAAAATGGTGGCCAATGTGGAGATGAAAGTTGCAACTGATGCGCTTTGATTTATCCCTGTGTACACCTTCTCTTGGGCACGCCAGCTTTGATCAATACGTTCTATTGCGCGTTTTGGTCCTGCTGTCGAGCGGAGTAAATCAAAATGGTCGATAAGTTCCAGTGTTGACTTTGTCGCTTGCACATCTGCACTGTTTCGGTCTTTATCTGAGCGACTAAGGTGGCGTTGTGCCATAAATTGAGCTGATAAAGCAACGGCTAGCAGAGCACCACTCAACAGTGCAATTTGGATGCCTCCTACGACACCAATGCCAAAAACCAAGAAAACCGGCAGTAGTGGAGCATGTAAGAATGTCTGTAACTGATGGGCAGGGATTGCCATAAACCCAGGGATACCTCGCTCAGCCAGTTGGTTGAGCTGCGTGCGATGTTGCTCGTTAAACCATGCAAGTTTAGCCTTGCTGAGAGCGCGTCCCACTGCAGTGTAAAGGTCGCCAGCTAATCTAGCTCCAGAAAGAAATCCAGAACGTGTGACCAGCACGGTGACAAGCACGGCAAGGGCAGCGGCTATGATCACGTTAAGTGGTGCTGCTCGTTCTACTATGGATATCGCAAGAAAGGTATAAGCGACGGCCTCGAATAGAGCCACAAAAGTCCAACCCAGTGCGACTCGATACAAGCGAGATTTAGCGTTTAATGGGATGGTTGAGCTGGAAGAAACGGCATTTTTAGGTGTCATACTTCGTCATCCTGTCGTTGGCCACTTAATGTGAGGGTGAAATCAGCCAATTGTACGAGCTTTGAATCATGTGTCACCATGACCAGCGTCTTATTGTGTTGTTTAGTGAGCGCGGTTAGGCTTCTGATGATGTCGATTGCGGTATCGTCATCGAGAGCGCTGGTGGGCTCGTCGAGCAGAACTACATTGGCATTACTCAGAAAAACGCCCGCTAATGCGATACGTTGCTGCTGGCCGCCAGATAGCAAGCTGGCGTCAGTATCAAGATCAAGTTCTAGCCGAGCGAGTGAGAGTGCGAGACGTAACTCATCATCATTGGCGTCTGGTGCGCTCAACAGCAAGTTTTCCCTAATGGTAGTTTTAAGCACTCCGGTGTCCTGAGGGACATAACGTATTGCCAAATAGCGCGCAACTTCGGAAAGCTCGAATAGTTCCTCACGCCCTAGCGATACACTGCCATGCGCGGGTGTTTCTTGCCCTGCCAAAATACGCAGTAAGGTACTTTTTCCTGCTCCACTTGGTCCCATAATTGCGGTAAAGGAGCCTGATACAAAATCGTGGGTAAGATTATCGATGACCGTTTTTTTGTCGTTGACGACGACTAGGTTTGAAGCTTGTAATTTTTGAGGCTGAGATTTGCAATTGAGCTTGCCGCTGGCAATAGGGGCTTGTTGCAGGAAGTCACTGATGTTTTTAGCGGCATGTTTGCCTGCTGTAACGTAGTCCAGTCCGTGTCCAAGCTTTAGTACTGGCGTGACGACAGCCAATCCAAAAAAGAACACGGATGCCATAGCGGCAGGGCTTAACTGGTAGGCAATGGTGTACGCAATCGCGAAAGTGGCGACAGCTTGCAACAAAGCGATTGCAATGGCGGCGGGAAGGGCAACACTTCCTACCCACTTTACAATGCCCTGAGTAAAGCGTCTGGTAGCGTCATAATAATTGGTGAGTGCGCCCGTTTGAGTACCGTAGATACGGTTAACTCTGATCCCCCTCGTATAGTCATTCACTGCGGTTACAATATCCCCCATTATAGTCATTCGCTCAGCGCCATGTTTGGCGGCAAATCGGGGCAAAAACACTAAGTAATACAGTGACGCAATCAAACCGGGTACGAGAGTAAACAACGCGATTGGCCCGCAGAGACTCAACATAATGGCTATGGACGAGGCTGGTACGATAATGAATGTCACTAACTCTGCTGGCAAATGAGCCACCATATGATGCAGTGTATTGATGTCCTCTGATACCAAGCGACGCAACTGATTATCGCCGTATCTAGATATGGTTTTGCTCGGTAAGCGAACCAAGTGTTGCGCTACCTGACGGCGTAGACGATTGGAAAACAGGGATTCGGCATCGTGCACTAACCAAGATCCAAAAGAGGAGATAATGGCACTGATTACCCAAAGCCCTATCGCGGTGTAAACCCACTGAGTTGAAAGATCATCGATGAGTTGGATTAAGCACAATAAAGCACCTAGCTTTGCCACCGCGGCAGATACCTCACAGAGAACGCCAAGAGAAAGCTTAGTCACTGAAGGCCGCAAAGCGGGTAGTAAGGTTGGTGTGATGTAGTGCTGAATGATCTTATTTATCATTTTCTTACCTCATTTAAGCCATGAGGTATCAATGAAGAAATCAAGGTTAGGTGAGTAGTCGTTTTCATATTAAGCCTATTGAACTGATGTTCTTAACTGACATTGTTAAACGTGATGATTTAGTTTTGTCCGATGACATGCCCAAGCCCATATTCGGGCGATAAGTCGAAAATGACATCATCGATTAATGCGTCTAATTGCGCAGTGCTGTTGAGGTGCGGCATGGTGATAATATGTGCAACATCCCCAGAGGTGGCCAAAGAATGCTTGCGCCAAATCGGCTCAGACGGACACGGGAAAACGACGGTATTCGAATTCTTATTTCTCCATGCTTCAATGCCCGCTTTTTGTAGGCGTTGAACGGTATAGTCCGCCATATCCAAACAAAGCTTCACTTTAGATTGCCAATCTGACAATGAATGGCTCTTGATTGCAGTCCACATGAATAGTGCGCTATGGCCATTTCTGGAACCACTGATGGTTTGATCACGTGACGAGATGTAGTCCACTTCCACGGAAATTTGGTCAACCATATGCTGTTTGGCTAGCACGATCCCGCATGGAATCGGTGACCCGATCATTTTGTGTCCAGATACCGTGATGGAGTCGATGCCATCTTGAAACGAGTAGGGTGGTGGCTGATCCACAAATGGTAGGATCATCCCACTTAATGCGGCATCGGCATGAATGTAATAATCCTTCCTGTCGAGCCCTAGAGCAGCGAGATCATTCTGTATTCTTCCAATGTCATCGATAGCACCTCGCATAGTTGAACCAATGTTGGCAAAGATAATGGGATTGCCTTGTTGGTCTCGCTCAATTTGAGTTACGAGCTGTTGATAATCTATTTCACCATTTGATAGAGCAGGGATCTTGCGCGATGGGATGTTGAGTAATCTAGCGATTTTATCGACCGAGTAGTGGGTTTCTTCAGAGTAATAGAGATAGGCCGTTGGAAAGAGCTCACGGGCTAAATAACAGGAAAACAGGTTGCCCTCGGTACCACCGTTAGAAATATAGCCCCAACTTTCCTGATGGGGGATGTTGAACAACTGGGAGAAGTAACGCATGACGTCTTTCTCAAAGTCGAAGGAGTTGAGCTTGTAATTGCTTTCTTCTCTCCAATCTCCACAGTTATTGATGGAAAACTTCATAAATTTTTCTAATTCGGAATAATCAAAATCAGCAGATTCAGGATACCCGACGTTAAAATATTGGTTTTCGCTGCAGTAAAGCCAGAACTCGTTAAGTCTGCTTAGATCCTCATCGGATAGTTTCATTGTGTCGCCTGTTGAGTCTTATTTTCATGATTTAAAGTACAAGTGGCTGATGTACGAATAAACCTTAATCATTATTATTTATATGGTTTCTAAAGAAGAAATTATTGTATTTATAGCGTTGGTTATTTTTATTAAAAAATGAACAGCTAGCTTGCTAATGATTAAATTACTATTAGCGTAAAGGTTGCTTTATGGTGGTTTTATTTTATCGACTGTCGTGCTCTTATTATTAATGTCAAAATTAACAGTATAAAATAACAAATCGCTCTCTATTTATAGAAGTGAGTACGGTTATTTTTATACAGCATGCTTATTGCATTAAGAGTTAGAGATTAAGAGCACCAAACTATTTACGAAATATTGGGGTAACCAGAGTAAACCTCCTTATCAATCTTTCATGTTATTTATATGTCAATCTATTTTTATTCTACTGGTGGCATAGATCACGCAGCAGAAACATTCAACGCACTAGATTCCTGTCTTAACAAGGCTTAAGGCTTATCTATATAATAATATTAACATTTTTGTTGTAAATGATTATTGTTTGCAAAATAATGGCGCCTTACCGATTGATTGTCAACAAAGTGAAAGCAGATGAGTGATTTAACACCAATGCAGGCTGCATGTTGGTTTGGAAGAAATGCGAACGCTAAACTTGGTGGCGTTGCGTCCCACCTTTATACCGAATTCGATGGCAAGAATATTAACCTTGAAAAACTTCACGCTGCTTTAATAAAATTATATAAACGGCATGAAATGTTGCGATTGAAGGTTGATAGATCAGGCACCTGTTCTATTATCGATGAGCCCAATGGAAACATTTTAGAGGTAGATGACTTCAGTCAATTATCGGCTGATAAATTAACTGATTCCTTGAATGAAAAAAGAAGCCAATGGGCACATCAAAAGCTTGATTTAACACAAGGACAAGCCGCAAAGTTCTCTGTGAGTTTATTACCTGATGATGGGTTTCGCTTTCATATTGATACCGATATGATTGCTATCGATCCAGACAGCTGTCGGATTTTAATCGAGGACTTAGCGACGTTTTATGAAGGCGGTGTATTTGATACGGACGATAAGCCATCCTTTTTTGCGTGGCATGATCTCGCAAAAGAAGAGCCAGAACTCAAGCTACAGCGAAAAGTCGACCGAGCGTGGTGGAAAGCTCATTTAGAAAGTATTGCGCCAGCACCTTCCTTGCCATTCCCTGAAGGCAACCCAAGTCAAATTACAAGTGAGCACTATTCCGCTTGGCTTGATTCTGAGCAGCGATCCACTCTGTTCTCTCTCGCAAAGCAATACAAAATCACGCCCGCTAATCTGATGCTAGGTTTGTTCGCAACAACCTTAGGCACGGCGACAGGCGATGAAGCTTTTAGGGTTAACGTTCCAGTATTTTGGCGGCCACCAATAACGCAGGGTACAGAAAGGGTTGTCGGCGATTTTGTCAACTTTGTTGTGCTCAGCGTGGATATGACGCAGACCGACACGCTGATCGATTTTTGCCACTCTGTCGCCGAAAAAATGGGGCCGTTACTTGGTCATAGCTTCTATGACGGTGTGAATGTGATGCGAGACCTTTCGTTGCATCATGGCAGTGCCCAGTTAGCGCCGGTTGTTTTTACATCTGCTCTTGATTTACCGAGTGGTGATCTTTTCTCCCGCCGCGTCCATAAACATTTTGGCAAGATGAATTGGACTATCTCTCAAGGCTCTCAGGTTGCACTGGATTCACAAGTGGTGAGCATTGATGGTGGCGTCATGATTAATTGGGATGTCCGACAAGAAGCCCTACCAAAGGAATGGACATCTGCGATGTTTGATCACTTTGTGGCTCTCACCAAAAGCGTCATTTCTAACCCTAAATTATTGACCGCCTCGATGGGCAGTTTGCACTCAAAGCTCGTATGCCAGTCTGACTTAACTGCGGAGCTGAGCTCGATGCAGCGCGCATATTTATTAGGTCGAACGACGCAGATGCCATTAGGCGGAGTTGCGATGCAGGAGCTCCTTGAATATCGAGGTACGCTTTCTCCAGTTGTTATCCGTCGCAGGCTATCAGAAATGGTCATCCGATACCCAAGCTTGAGGAAATATATTGATAGTAAATCACTCGAGCTCAAAGTTAGCCTATGCCCACAAGTGAACCTGACTTTGCATGATTTATCTTGCACAGAAAAAGACAGGGTAGAAAGTGAGTTAGCGCGCTTCCGGCATGATTACAGCCACGCCATGTTTGATTTAGAACGACCGCTATGGGATATCACAATGTTTGCGCTTCCGGATGATATCACTCACGTGTTCGCGCGCTTTGATGCGTTAATCCTCGATGCTCGGTCTATTGCTGCGCTGTTGGTTGAGTTGTTTGATGGTGAAGCGCCTTACTTACCGCATATTGAACCCGAGTCATCGACAGAAGACCCGAAAATTACTCGCCATAGAGACGAAAACTATTGGCTGGAAAAACTAAAGTCCGTCGATAAACCGATGCAATTCCCTTGGCATAAATCACTCGAATCGATCCCTTGTTCTCGTTATCAAAGGCAGAGTCTTGAGATTGATAAAGAGACGGTGAAAAAGCTCGTTCGGGTTGGAGGTAAGCAGGGCCTTTACAAGAATACCATGATGATGTCAGCAGCTCTTGAGGCGATATCTTCGCATGTGAGTGATGGAAAGTTGTGTGTTGCGGTTCCGGTGTTGCCAATGGTGAGCGCGACATACTCAAGTGAATCAAGCTTTATTTCTGTTCAATGGCAAGCAGCACAAAACGATTATCTTCAGCGAGCCAAAAGCTTGCAAGCAGACACGTTAGAAGGGCTCGAACATCTCGCCTTTTCTGGGGTTGATTTGGCTCGTACTTTATTTGAGCGATGTGGACCAGGGCCGACTCTGCCGATTGTGATAACAAACGGTTTATCGTGGCCAACGCTCAGTAAGAATGCACCGATGCAACTTCAGCGTGGGCTGACACAAACTCCTCAAGTTGCAATGGATGTACGTTTTGTTGCGATGGCTGGTGGCTCGATCATGTTCAGCGTTGACTATGCCAGCGAAGCCGTGGCGGACGAACAGGTGAAAATGATATTGGATCATATCGATATGACTTTCTGCCATATGGTTGAGACTTCTCTGTTTGAAACCGCCCCTGAGCAAACTCTCAAGCCTTTGGAGTCCAGAGTGATAGAGCTTTTCGATAGACCGCTCAGCGATATGGCTGCTGAAGACTCAACCGAACAGATTATCTTTGATGTCTATTGTCAGGTGCTTGGTAAACCAGTGACTGATGAAACCAAAGAGAGCCTGCCTTTTTCCCAGTTGGGTTTGAGGCCTAACCATCTAAAACAAATCAGTACTGAATTAAATAAAGTGCTACGGGTGGAGCTGCCACCGATGCAGCTCATTCGCTGTAAAGATGCTGCGGAGGTAAAAGCGCTCGCTTTAACTCAGGGTTTCGAGGTCGTGACCTAATGCATCATTGATTTAGTGGCATGTTTTCTTCTGGGATGGTGGTGTTGACCTTGCCATTCCAGAGGTTTGCGCCTCCCACAATTCATAACGTTTTCATCTCATATCAAGGAGAAAAAGTGAATATAACAATAAAAGATATTGTCGGTATTGGAATAGGGCCATTTAACCTAGGGCTGGCTGCTTTAACTGCTCATCAACCTAAACTCGACACCGAGTTTATTGAGCGCCGGGATGGATTTAATTGGCACAGTGGTATGTTATTACCGGGTGCAACTTTACAGGTTCCTTTTTTGGCCGACTTGGTCACTATGGCCGATCCTACTCATCCGTTGAGCTATTTAAACTATCTCAAACAACATGATCGCTTGTACCAATTTTACTATTACGAAACGTTCCTTGTTCCGCGCAGCGAATATAACCATTACTGTCAATGGTCGGCTGAACAACTAGAAAACTGTACCTACAGTGAAAATGTTGTTGGTGTTGAATACTCTCAAGACAATGAGTGCTTTAAGGTTCAAAGTGAATTGACTGACGGTGGAATTAAAGAACGTTACAGTCGAAATCTAGCGATCGGTGTTGGTACTGCGCCTTGGCTACCGGAGTGGGCAAGCCATGCTGCTCACCCGTTGATTCAGCACTCTGCTAAATTTGCACACATGCGCGAGGAGTTGGCTAAATGTAACAGCGTCACCGTGGTAGGTTCGGGCCAAAGTGCAGCGGAGTGTGTTCTCAACTTATATCGAGATTTGACTGATGAGCAGATCAAAGGCGGCGCGAGGGTTAATTGGGTAACTCGCTCTGCTGGCTTCCATCCGATGGAAGCATCTAAGCTGGGCCAAGAGTGCTTTACTCCGGCATACATGGACTATTTTCACACGCTTTCACGTGAGAAACGTCGAAACATCGTAGAAGGACAAGGGCAACTATATAAAGGGATAAGTGGGTATACCATCGCGGATGTCTTTGACTTACTTTATGAGCGTTCGATAGGAGGGCGAGAGCCGGGACTGAATTTGTATTCTAACTGTCAGGTGAATGATATTGAGATTATCGACGGCTCTGATGTATTTGCGGTGTCGTGCTATCAATCACAGCAGGAAAAAGCATTCACACTTCA
Source organism: Vibrio sp. LB10LO1 (assembly GCF_010092875.1). Taxonomy (NCBI): domain Bacteria; kingdom Pseudomonadati; phylum Pseudomonadota; class Gammaproteobacteria; order Vibrionales; family Vibrionaceae; genus Vibrio; species Vibrio sp. LB10LO1. The sequence continues at coordinate 116,693 of NZ_JAADJW010000009.1, read as the reverse complement.
TACTAATGCTGTCATTTGTGCCACAGGTTACACGCATCAATGGCCAGCATGGTTGGAGGCACTGAAAGGATCGGTGTTAGCCGTGGATGAGCATGGCGATTTGATTGTTGAATCGGACTTTTCTGCTCAACGTTGTGATCAGGGGGTTGGACACGTCTTTGTCCAAAATCCAGAAGTCTTCCAACATGGCGTCGGCGGCCCCGACCTGGGGATTGGTGCTCATCGAAACGCTTCAATCATCAATACGGTGTTAGGTGAAGAAGTGTATCGTTTACCTGAGAAGTCGGCTTTCCAAACTTACGGCACTCCAGAGGCACATTGATTAATTGACAGAAGAGGGCATGCAACCATTTAGATTGCATGCCCTTACCTTTTGTTATTTTGGTGTCGATGAGTCACGCCGCATTTAAGCGTAACTTGTTCAGATTTGAGGACATTTCAGTTCGTTCGAGAAAGCCCTTAGACAGTCGATCATCTTTTGAGCATTCTCAGTGATATAGAAATGAGACCCTTCGACAACAAGATGATCGCGCACTTCATTACACCAGAGTTTCCAATCATCTACTTCAGCAAAGTACGCTTCAGAATCACGATCTCCTGATATTAAAAGTGTTGGGACGGATAGTTTAGCCTGATCATCCGGTGCTGACGGGAACAGATACCTCTCCGTCGCAGTGAAATCCGCTCGTAAAGCGGGAAGAAAGATCGACCACCATTGTGGGTTATCGAGTAGGCTGCGATCACACCCTCCCATATCAACCAGATTCTCAAGGAAGGCTTGATCGTCACAGTCGCCTATCAATCTCCGCCCCCGAATATGAGGCGCTTGGCATCCAGATATCACCAAACCCTGCGGCGATTGGCCTAATTTAATAAGTTGCTTCGACGCTTCATACGCCACTTGCGCACCCATACTGTGGCCAATGATGACGGTCTTTTCGATTGGTAGGCTACTCGCTACTAGGGCTTGAACCAGTTCCTCGGCCAGTGATTCGATGGTCTCAATGCCGGGCTCGTCAATTCGCGCTTCTCTACCTGCATACACCATCACTGAAATGGATTCATTCGAGAGGTTGAGCTTACGCCAGCTCGTGAAGGTTCGGCTGCCACCTCCTGCGAAAGGGCACACTACATAATGTGTATCGCAATGTGCCTCAGAAGTTGCGATAGTCACTAGAGGACTCATGATCACGCTCCTTGAGGTGTTGTGATTTTACACCTTTCCATTATGAGAGCGAACGCTTCGAGCGTAGGGTAACGATACAATACCGACAACTTGATCGGGTATCCCGCTTTGTGACAGCGTTGAATCAATTCAACTGCGCGATAAGCATCACCTCCAGATTGGAAAAAGTCACTGAGCTTATGGAATGCTTGTTGCCCGAGTACATCACCCCAAAGCTCTGCTATTTTAAGTTCGCTGGCAGAAACCAATGGCTTTTCTGAGTTCGAACATTGGCTTCTTTTACGACTTGTCATCTGAGCGAGTGCTTTATGATCAACTTTACCATTGGCGGTAAGAGGCAATGCATCAAGCAATAGGATACGTTGAGGCAACATGTATTTTGGCAATTGATCCTTCAACTGGCGTTGTATGTCCTCAGTATTCAGAGGTTTGGTTGCCGTTTGTGCTGAATCCGTGACAACAAAAGCGACGAGTGTCTTATCTTTTTTGCCTGCTGCCAATGCAACCGCTCGCTGCACTTGAGGAATCGTATTAAGTGCGGCTTCGATTTCACCTAGCTCAATGCGGTATCCACCGACTTTGACTTGTTTGTCTTGGCGTCCCAAAAATTCGAGCGTACCATTTGGCCAGTAGCACCCCATATCTCCTGTTCGATACCAAGGTTGGCCATCCAGTGTTAAAAATTGTGCTTGGGTTCTCGGCTCATCATTAAAATACCCGAGTGCTACGCCATCACCGCCAATCCAGAGCTCTCCGGGTACCCAATCTGGACAGTCTCTCCCCAGCTCGTCAACCACTCGATATTGCTGTCTTGGTAAAGGGTATCCGTAGGGGATAGAACGCCAGTCATTCGGGACTTGCTCAACATCGAATACGTTAGACCAAATCGATGCCTCGGTCGCCCCACCCATTGCGATGAACTTTCCATCAGATCGATACTTGCGATAACGAGCAGGGAGATCGAGCCCTATCCAGTCGCCTGACAGCATGGTTAACCTAAGACGGGAAGGGGCCTTGGAGTTAAAACACGTAGAATAGGTTAATAGCATATCGAAAAGGGCTGGAACGCTATTCCACATCGTGACGTTGTGATCTTCAACTGCTTTACACCAAGCTCTTGGGTCTCTTCTGTCCGATTCATTCACTAACACAACCGCACCACCAGCGGACAATAAGCCGAAGATGTCATAAACAGAGAGATCGAAGTGAAGCGCTGAGAGAGCAAGCACACGATCGTGATGGTCGACTTGATAACGTTGATTCAGGGCGATACAGGTATTGAGAGCACCTTGGTGAGAGATCACCACCCCTTTTGGTGTGCCTGTCGAGCCCGAAGTGTAAATTATATAAGCTGGCTGCTCTGGGTCTACTTCTGGAGACTTGTCCAGTGGGCTGCTTTCTATCGCGTCTTGCCATGTGAGGTAAGTGAAACCGTTGGCTGATGTGGCATCTGTCACAGCCTCTTCGTCGGTAATGACCACGTTAATGCCTGCGCCTAGATAAATGCCTTCACGCCTTTCCTTAGGCTGATCGAGAGAAACCGGCACATAAATAGCGCCTGCATACAAAATGCCCAAGACTGCGACAATCTGGCCAATACCTTTATCCATGCTTATCGCGACACGATCTCCCGGCTCAACGCCTGCTAGTGTCAACGTCTTAGCACAACGCTCTGCATAGTCCGCTAACGTTTGGTAATTGAGTGAAATTTTGCCGTGGATAACTGCCGTAGCATTAGGGAAGCGCTCGGCGTTTTCCCAGAAACCATGATGGAGTAAACCTTCTGGCAGAGGTTGGTTATCTTGGTTGTTGATAGCACGACGCACCGAGATTTGATTTTTAGGCAGCGATACGGGTAAAGGTTGATTCCAGTGACTCTCCGCTTGGCTGAGATGTTCGAGCAGTTCGGAGAAGGTGCACAGCATATCTTGTATCATGTCTGCTGGGAAAAGGGCATCCTGACTGTCCCAATGCAATTCGAGCCCGTTTTGTGAAATAGTGGCATGCAGGGAGAGCCATGTATTTGCTGATTGGTAACAGCCCCATACTGGTTTTTGATTGACGGTTGATAGCTGACTAGAAAAAGCGATGTTGGCTGGATAGCGATGGGATTCTGAAAGCTTTGCTAATTGTTGGACAAGCGGGAAAATCGCCATGGTTGGAAACGATTGAGCTTGTTCGAAGTGACTTTGGTTCTCTTTTACAAGTGAAACAAAACGCTGATTGATTCCTGATAGGCTGACCAATAGCGGCTGAGTAAATTGACCCATAACATCAAGGTGAGCTGTGTTTTTATGGCAATCAAACCTTAACATCATCTCTCTCTGTTGCCCCCACAGGGAGAGTACTGCGGCGAACACGCTCGCTAATGTCAGTTCTGATGTAACCTCATAGGCTTGGCTGTATTTGACTATCCGATGCCATTTGTCTGTTGGCAACGCTAATGTTCGCCTTGTTACGCCTGTCTCAATCAGCTTCTCCGGTTCACAAAGCGTTGGGACATTAGCGGAACTTGGTAGATTGAGTAAATGTTCTTCCCAGTCGTTACTGCTGTTCGATGGTATCTTGACCAACTCACTATCGACCAACTGTTGATGCGATACGAATACTTGCTCCTCAGTAGCAAAGCTCAGACTTGTGCCCTGTAACATTTGAGCAAGTTGTTCAAAAAACAGCATCACACTTGGCATATCGACGACAACAGAGTTGAAACGAGCGTGCAGCCTGATGGTATTTGATGGCAAAAGGCTCACGACCAAGTAAACCGTTGCGGACGAACGGCTTGTTGTCAGTTCAGTGCGGGCGTGCTTCAGCTTCTCAATAGCCTCTTCTTCAGAAACGGAGGTTAAGTCATTAACGGCGAACGCATCTAAATGAGGCGTGTTAGATTTTTGGAGGAAGAAATCGTCGCTGATAGTGGCCTTAAGCATCGGGTGATGGTTAATTAAAACCTCTAGGCAAGGTTTAAAGGTGTCCCAAGATGTATTTGTGTAATCAAATTCTTGATAGATAAAATTAGCTATCGACCTCTGTTCGCTGCGCTGCTTTTGAGTGGATAGCAACCAGCTTTGATATGAGGTTAAAGGTAATGCTGCCTCTTGGTGGAAAGGTAATGGTTCGCTTTGTTTCATTGTGAACTCTCTTAAAAAGCCAAGCAGAAAAGAAAAAGCCCTTAGTCAGATAGCTAAGGGCGTAAGAGGATAGGACTAGAAATCCGCAGTGGCTGATAACATCACTGTGCGTGGTGAACCTAGCGCAAGGGTGGCGTAATGTGTGCTTGTCCAGTAGTCTTCATCGGTCACGTTATTGACGTTAAGACGCCAAACGACGTTGGTTTCTGCGATGGTGGAATTGTATCTAGCACCAAGGTCAAAAATCGTCTGCGCTGATAATGATTGCGTGTTCTGCGCATCAATATATTGCTCAGACATGTAGTTAGCTTGGCCAATAAGTGTGAGATCACGCATCGCAGGTAAGTTCCACTCCAGTGCGAGCTTCGCTTGGAATTTTGGTTGCTTTGTTGCTTGTTTACCTTCAGTCGTCACGTCGGTTGCTTTGGTAATTTCGGCATCGGTGTATGCTACGCCACCTGTTAGTGTGTAGTCTTCAAGTACGGTACCGTAGAAGCCCCATTCAGCACCACGGTTACGTTGCTCACCGCCAAATGAATAGATATCAGTGACAGGATCTTGATATCCATTTGGCTTTTTGATCTCGAACAGGCTGAAGGTATGGGCAAAGTCGTCAAGATCAAGTTTCAGCCCGGCTTCGATTTGTTTGGTTTTCTGCGGCGCGAATGCCTCTCCGATATTCGCAGATCCTCTCGGTGCTGTTTTACCGTTGGTTAAGCCTTCGATGTAGTTGCCGTATAGTGAGGCAGAGCTCGATACTTTGTACAATAAGGCAACGGCAGGGGTGACTGCGCTTTCTTTTAGTTTTGTGGTTGGCAGTGACATGCCATTCATAACAATACCGGATTCAAAGTCGATGCTTTGATGACGAACGCCCAGTGTTAATTGGTAGGTGCCATCAGCAAAAGAGAGGGTGTCTGCGATTCCATAGCTCACGAGAGTCGAATCAACCGGTAATTGGTAGTAATTGTCATAGCCTGAAGGCGCTGGCCCCCAAACTGGATCGTAGATATTTGGTTTCCAAGACTCAGGCGCGTTGTTCCCTGCTGGCGCGTCGTGTTTATCTTCTCTAAAGTAAGTACCATTCAGTACCAGATAGTGCTCAACTGGTCCTGTATCAAATTCACTACGAACCCCAACATCACCTGATGTACGTTTACTGTCTAACTTTACTGCGCCTTGAGAGACTTCAAGCGTGCCTGAGTTATCAATAATTTTGATTCTTTGTGGAACATTGGAATCGAAATCAGTTCGACTGCCTCCTAGCGCAGTATAGAGCGTGACAGAGTCAGTAACGTCGAGCTCGCCACGAATCATCATGCCTTTATCTTTACTGTCGTTGTATGCCCAGTCTGGCGCTAAAAGGGTGTCGGATGAAGGTGGTGGTGGAACTTTCACGCCGGGAGCGATGCTTAGGCCTCGGTTCGCGCCATCAACTCGCTCAGTGCTGTAATAAAAATCGGCTTCTACGAGGGCAATATTGTTGCGCCAGTCCAGGCTCAATGCAGCGAGCTGCGTTTTACTGCTCTGATGGTTCAACGCTGTGTCACCATCTTTAAATGCCCCGTTGAAACGCACGCCAAATTGATCATTCGCTCCAAAACGACGGCCGATGTCGATGTGTCCACCGAATTGGGCGTCAGATAAGTAGTTAAGCGTAAAGGCAGTGGTTGGTGTTTCAGCTGCGCGCTTGGTGACAAGATTAACAGAGCCTCCAACGGAGCCGTTTGGAGCCATACCATTGAGAAGTGCAGATGGGCCTTTTAGTACATCAACACGCTGAAACATCTCTGGGCTAACACGGTAATAAGGTGCAATGCCGTAAAGACCATTAAACATGACATCGCCGACATCGAGGTTAAATCCTCGTACTTTAAAGCTTTCTTTATTTAACCCTGTTTCGCCGCTTGTGAAAACGGATGGATCCGTCGCTGAGATCACGTCCGAAATATCTTGTGCTTGTACGTCTTGAATTTGTTTGTCTGTGTATCCGAGCGCATTGAAAGGTGTCTCGAGAAAGTCTTTGTCGCCCAACATACCTAGGCTGCTTTCGGTTGAGATCTTACCAGCAGCATAGCCTTTATTGGCTTCGCCAAATACCGTCATGGACTCGTCTGATTCGATTTCATCGGCATGTGCAAGATTAATTGGTAGTGCAGACACACCAAGTTGAAGCGCGATGACGAGTGCAACGCGACTTGGGCTTAGCGTTCCGTTAAGTACCTTTTTTGAAGAATTCGCTGCTATCTGATGATAGTTATAAGTCATTATTATTTCCTTGTTCTTACTTTGGCTGGCTCACATCCGTCCTGACGCCAGAGACGGCTTTGATCGTTGGGCTACTTGCGGCCCAACTTATTGTTGTAAAGCGGTTAATTATTTAGATATTCGTTACAAAACGATTTGCTATAAGGCCGAGCTTTCGTAACCTTTGATGATGTCGTCAATGACAATTTTTAGGGACGTCACACTGGCAGAAGTGATGTACCAAGCATCTGGATCAACAAAAACGACGTGACCGTTTTTCCATGCCTTTGTTTGGCGAAGGAGTGGGTTTGCCAAATGTTCTGCATCTATTATTGGCTTTCCTTGCATCACTGCGGTCCTGTCGATGATGTAAAGAATGTCTGGGTTGGCTTGGCTAATGAATTCGCTGGAAATCGGCTGACCATGTAAGCTGGTTTCGACTTTCTCACTTGCTGGCTTTACGCCCAATACATCAAAGACAAAACCATATCGAGATTCGACACCAAATGAACTGAAGGCTCCGTTGTTGTGCATTACCACCAAGGCTTTCTCTGGACGCTCGGTGGTGACAGCTCGAACCTCTGCAACTTTTGCATCTATTTCTGCAACCTTCTGCTGTGCTAGCTCTTGCTTGCCGAAGATCTCTCCCAAGTCAACAAGGTGCTTTTTGATAACATCAACGTGGTGACCACGGCTATTGCGATAGTCGATGTCAAAGTGCAAAGTCGGTGCGAGTTGGGATAGCTCTTCATATCGGGTGGTGTGAAGTGGCGTCATTAACACAAGGTCAGGCTTTAAAGCGTAGACCTTTTCCATGTTTGGCTGAACGATTGCTCCGAGGTCGACGATTTCCGGGGATTCTTTATACGCTTCGAGGAAGTGAGGGATAAAGTCTTTGACCATTCCCGCAATCGGAACATTTAACTGATCTAAAAAGTCTACCTCGTTCATGTCTAGTGCCGCTACTCGTTGCGGACGGCTTGAAATTACGGTCTCACCAAGGTTGTGTTCGATCACGATTGGAGTATCGAGTGGCTGGGCGGCTTGAGTTTTAGCAATGGCGGCAGTGGGCTCGCAAGCCGTCAATACACCAAGAGAACAGCAAGCAAGAGCGACACTCAAGCTTAGAGTGCTTTTAAACATGAGACATTTCCTTTTGTTGTCGTTAGATTGCCTTTTCAAAGGCGAGTTACAGTCTTTAAATCTGGCTTCTAGCTCTGATTGTGATGGCGAGAAAATAACCACCACAAAGCACGTTGACCAAGATAGAGACGGTAGTTTTATAGTTAAATAGATGCTCGACCATGAGCTGCCCCGTCAGAAACATGATGATGGCAATAGCACAAGCCGCCCACAGTACCTGCCCATAACTCGATGATCTGGACGTTGAATAAGCGATGTTGGCGATGAAAATCCCCATAAATGCGGTAGGGCCAATTAAACTGGTCGAAATAGCGACGAGTATTGCAATGACAGCAAAATATTTTGGAATGTAGTGCTTATCGCTAAGGCCTAATGACATTGCTTGGTCTCGGCCAAGTCCAATGACGTCTAATTCACGAGACCATCGTTTTACAAAGAATGCGAATACGCTTAACACCGTGCACGCGAAGAGCAGGGTAGAAGGTTTTGCTCTTTCAAATGACGTATAGCTGAGCCCTTGAAGTATCGAAAACTCACCAGGGCTGATTCTAAGTTGGACGAACTGGGCAATGGTTGTTAGAACCATCGTGAGCACAAAGCCAATCAAAAGTACTTGGTGCATATCACGCTGAAACTTCTTGAGAACCCAGAATTGAATCGCAAATGAGTACATAAGGATCAGCAGTGTTGAGATAGCGAAATTACCGATGACACCAAGCGCTGCGCTTCCTGCAGTACCTGCAATCAACAAAAGTAGGGACTGCCATACAAGGTAAACAGACTCATACCCCATGATTGATGGCGTTAAAATTCGGTTGCCGACCAAGGCTTGAAAAATAACTGCGGAAATCGCGACACAGCTACCGCCCACAACGATCGCTCCGAGCTTAATGAGCCTTTTCGGTATGATGTAATCAAAATCCAATCCGGAGTTAACGAAAACAAAAGTCATAGATAGGATGCTCAACAGCATCACCGTGACAATTGTGTTTGTGTTAAGAGCTTTCATGCACGTGCTCCTTTGAGGAGCAATACAAGAAATAGGGTGCCACCAATCGCACTCGCGGTGAGGCCGATCGGAACCTCAAAAGGAAAGACCACAAGTCTGCTTATCACATCACAAAAAATAAGCAGTGATGCGCCACCCAATGCCACGATTGGCAGTGTGTTTTTCAGGTGGTCGCCATATTTTAGTGCGACAAGGTTTGGGATCACTAAACCGACAAAATGAATTGCCCCGACGGTCACGACGGCCACAGCAACGGTCACGGAAACCAGCATCAGACCTAACGCTGCCGTTGTTGCGAAGTTAATGCCCAAGTTAGATGCTGCATCTTCTCCCATGCCCATGACGGTAAATTTATTTGCGTAGAAGTAGGTCAACAGAGTGGTGGGTAAGATCAGGTAAATGATCTCGTAGTGTTCCTGTACGACCTTAGAAAAGTCTCCCATTAACCAGCCAGACATGCTTTGGAGAACGTTATTTTGATAAGCGTAAAATTCAGCGATTGCGCTCAATACGCTGCCGAACATCAGTCCAATGACTGGGACCAATGCTGAATTACTGAATTTAATTTTTCGTACGATCGCGATGTAAATGAGCCCTGCTGCAAAGCAAAATACGACAGCAAAAATCATGCGCTCAAGCTTATCTGAGTTTGGCAACATGACGATCGATACCAAAATACCAAGCTTGGCAGCATCTAGGCCGCCGGTAGTTCCAGGCTCTACAAAACGATTTCTGACGATGTGTTGCAAGATGACGCCGCACATCGCCAAGCCGGCCCCAGTCAGAATCAACGCAACCAACCTCGGAAGTCTGCTAGCAGTAATCGGCAACCAAGCACTTTCGTCCATCTTCAGCAGTAGTGACCAATCGATTGGATTGGCGCCAATAAAAATGGAAACGATACACAATAAAAAGAAAACAAAGATAATTTTAGCGTTCATACGGCATGCAGTCCGAAATAAATAAGAGACAGGTGCCTTTCAATATTATTGAATGGAAATAATGGTATGAAATACGAAAAAATAATATTCCACGTCGATATTGATTGTGGATTGAAAATATGTCGACGTCTTTTTTATTGCTGAATAATAAGGTCACAACTTCACTCTCAAAAAGCCTTTTTCGGCATTTAAAACTGAGATATATACTGAGATTTCCCATCAATAGGCTAAAGATCTGAGTGAAAGAATTTGTGTCTATAACTCAGATTTATTATTAGCTTGACGTGAAATGCAAATCTAAATGATAATTAATCCTATCATTATTGTATCGAATTCGTATACAGTTAAATGCATAAACTTGAAAAAATATTTGTCTGCCTATTGAGCGGTTAAAAAAGAGTCAGAATTATATGTATAACGTCACAGAAGAAACAAAAAAGCGATTACCAATCACCGATGCTGAAGAAACAATATGGATGCAGCAGCTTCAAGAACCAGAAAGCATCTCATGGTTTTTGAATTGCTATGCTATTGATAGTAATAGTAAAAACTGGCTTATTGAAGAGGCATTTAAAAAGCTCGCCATCGAAGATTATGGGCTCAATTTACGCTATGGATTTTCTGAAGAATTTGAGCTGGAAAAATGGCTCGATACAGAAGGCGAGCAGATAAGTAGTGTTATACAAATTCCAAAAAAACAACTCTCAGAGCTAATTGAAACCCTGAAAACGACACCATGGCAACCTGAACATCAATCTCCATTTAGATTAGTTATCGTAGAAATAGAGCAGGAAAAGTTCATATTTATCGTCAGCCATCCTATAATTGAAAATCAATTAAGTGACTTTAATGTCATTAATTGTTTCAAGAGTAACTATGACTTGCTGAATAAGGATTCTTTGGTAAGCAGCTTAGTTTTTCAAGAAGTCGATTTATCTGATTTTAATTGTCATAGTGGTTCTAATGATAAAATTAAAGATATAATTTTGACTGAGTTTAGAACGAGCCTTGATGACTCTAGTATTGAATTAGATGACGACTTTTTTGAAGTCGGTGGACATTCTCTGTTGGCCACGCGAATTATCGGTAACTTGATGAACAATCATGGTATCGAAATCAGCTTTAATGATTTTTTCAAATTCCCAAGTGCTGAAGCGCTTGCTGAATGTGCTTCGTTAAATCAGTCTGCCTCAAATTCTATGCTTGAAGAAGAGGGGATCTCACAACGCTCAATATCGGATGAGGGCGCGCCACTGTCATTCGCGCAAGCGTTCCTTTGGGATGCACACATTGCCACTGGGAAATGTGCGATCTTCAATTTGCCATTTGCCATGCGTTTTGATGCTGAGGTTGATGAGGAGGCATTTAAACTCGCATTTCTAGATCTGTTGATTCGTCATACTGGGCTAAGAACGCTATTCGTTGATATGGACGGTGGAGCCGTTCAGCGTGTGATTCCAGAACAGGATCTTTCAAGCTATGTATGGTTCTGGAACAGCTCAGAGGCGGGTGACGCAAGCTTGGAATCCGAAGCGGCTTACGTTTTTGATTTAGGTAAAGAGTTACCTCTACGAGTTCGCTTCTTTAAAGATGAGCAGACTGGTCAACAAGTTCTTTCTTTCCTTATTCATCATATGGTGATTGATGAATGGTCATTGAATAATCTGATGCCGGAACTTTCTAAAGCTTATTTAGCACGTGTTCAAGGTTTAGAGCCTACGTGGGATAAACCGGCGAATTCTATTCATGATTATGCCACTATTCAAAGGGAGCGTGGCGTCAATGCAGTGGACCTTGCTTACTGGGTTGAACGATTACAAGGTGCGACTCGCGGGTTGGATTTAGCCACGTCAGATGTTGGTCAGCTGCCTGCGGATATCAATCCAATTGAAGCTAACTGGTTGGAAATTGATTTAGGTACGCATGCGCATGACGTTGTCTCTTCGATCTCAAGAGAGCAAAACTCGTCGATTTTTAGTGTCGTATACTCGGCAATTGCTCAAGCCCTCCACGAAGCCGGCAATTTAAAAGATCTTGTGATTGGTACATCTGCATCTGGACGAGACGATGCGAAGTATTTCGATTCGGTAGGGTACTTTACGACCATGGTTGCGCACCGTGTGATGTTTAAACCTGAGCAGTCCTTTGTTGAATTGGTTCAAGAGATCACTCAAACCATTAATGACTCGATGCCACATGCAACGGTTCCTATCGATAGAGTACAGCGGGAACTTGGTTTAGATCCTAAAGATGGACTTATGTTCGACGTTTACGCTCAAATTCATGCAGATAATGCACTATACGGCGCTTTGGAACAGCCTGATGGTGATTCAATTGCGTACCAGCAAATTCTACCGAATAAAACTGAGTCGCTATTTGGCTTGCACTTCGAGATGATGGAGAATGTTGTCGATGGTCAACGAACCTTACGCTTAATCGTGACTTATCAGACCGCACGTTACAGTGCTGAACAAATAGCAAGTATTGGTCAGAAAATGAAAGACCTTCTAACCAATCAAACGGTGTTTAAGCACGAATTAGCCTAAATCCAGCGAAAGCAACAGTAACTTATAGAACCAATGACCTGTGGAACCAATGGTCATTGGAACTTAGAAGGTTGTTGTTGCTTATCGAGCGCTGAAATTGGAACTGGGCTGATGTAGGCCCAGTTCCTGTTTGTTGAGTATCGGAACAGTCTATACCCTCGACCTATAGCTTAATTGACCTATAGCGTAATTGGTTATTTTGATTAGTTACGCGGTAACCAAATGGGTGTCGCGGTGATACCATCACCCTCGAAGCAGAGCTTATTCACGCCAATTTGCTCACTTCGATTATATTCTTTAATACTGTGATCAAAGCCGTAGGCTGTCGCCGGTGCCATGTGTTGGGTGACGCCTCGCTGTGTGGCCGTTAATGCATCATGGCCATGTCCGCAGATAACGTCTCGAACCTGATGTTCGGCCAACAATCTAAGTAAACTCGCGTCGTTCTCTAAGCAAATGGCTTTCATCCATTCTGAACCGACGGGAATAATAGGATGATGGACAACAATAATTGGGTTGGTTGTGTCGCGAAGTTGCTTGGTCAAACGTGCGATTCCGCGCTTATCGATCCTGCCAGAGCCTAGAGGATGGCGCTTATCAAGCGGTTTGGTGCTGGAATCCAAGAACAAGACTTCACGATTATGGATTATCGCTTTATCTGTGACTTTGATACTACTGCCGAGCAGTTCTTGCTTCATCAATTTAGCATCATCGTGGTTGCCAGCAATCGCGAAGATATTTTTCCCCTCGACATGAGCCTCTACCAAATTAACGAAGGCGTGATAGTCACCGGGTTTAGGATTGCAACAAAGATCACCAGTAAACAAAAGGGTATCGCAGGAAGCGTCGCTTTGGGCAAGAAGTAATGCTTTACGCAAGTTCTCAAAACTGGATTTATCACTCAAGTGACAATCACTGATCTGGATAATGGACTTCATATCGTTTAGGTTCGCGGGGGAATTAATATTTTTCTGCCAGTCTAACATTCAACCTTATGGCTGCAATCGTAAAGTGAATGATAAGGCATCGCTAAGAGAGCGAAAGAGTAAACATAAGCAATAACGGTAACGTGATTATGCTGAAAAAGTTCCCAAACAGAACCATTGAAGCGACGGTCATTGGCTCAATATTCAGCCGCTCGGCAAACAAATAGTTCATTACGGCTGGTGGCAGCATGGTGAACAACACCATCATTTGCAGTTGCATCGTAGGCAGTGGAATCAACCAATAAATAATTGCAAACGCTACTGCTCCTGTCACAAGTGATTGTAACGTACACATCAGACCAACCTTCAGGCCACTGAGCCTTAGATTGAGCATTTGTGCGCCCAATGAGAGCAGCATAACCGGTACAGCAGCTTGACCAAGTAACGCGGTAGCTTCGTAAAGCGGGTTCCAAACGCTAACCCCGGACAGGTTAATCACTAATGCGAGCGTAGCGGATAAGAAAATTGGCATCTTGATGATTTGCTTGAGTGGATTGCCGCTACTAAGCAGCATGACGCCTAAGCTGATGTGCAAACAGGCGGAGACAACGAACAAGAGTACCGCAGAAGGGAGAGCCAATTCTCCAAAGGTATAAGTGAACAACGGGATGGCAAGGTTTCCGCTATTTCTAAACATATGTGGTGGTGCCCATGTTTTGAAGTATAGCCCGCTTAGCTTTGCGATAGGTATCATCACAACACCCGGTATGACAACGGCAATAATAGCAGCAAGTAAAAGAGGAACTTGGCCCATATCAATCGGCATGCTGACTAGCGATGAAAATACAAGTGCTGGTGTAAACACATCCATATTGATGCGATTGATCGGGCGGAAATCTGGCTTTATGTAGCGCCCAACTAAATACCCAACAAAAACTAACGCAAAAACAGGGAATAGAATACTGACGACTTGGTGAAGCATGTTGGTACTCTGACGATGGGGTAGAATGCGCAAACAGTATCAATCTTTCCATTCATCGTCATGGTAATGGACACAGAACTTTGTCTTTGTTCAAGGTTTGATTTTCTGCCGGAACAGCAGAAACAGAATAAAAACTCCAATGAATACAACTGGTCAGATCTATTTGTAGAGTGACTCAAACCACTGAAAAATTAAGAGGTTTTGTGTCAGTTGTTTGTAAAATGACCAGTATCTGACATTTTTGTTAAATAGTGAATAATCTTGTTTTTATGTTGAATTCTAGATTCTTGAACTGGATAATTTCCATAGTTTAGAAGTAATTAAAGTAAAATATGGTATTGGTGGTGGGTAAAGTACTTCGATGATGAAACATTCGGTATATTAGCAAAGAAAAAAGTTGGCGAAAATCATAAGCTTGTCATACACTTCCAAATGTAACCCCGATATGTTGTTGAAATGGTAGGGTAAAACTGCTCTGGCGCTACACTAAGGTAGCATTGTTTAACATAGCTTTGAGGAAAGTTTTATGGCGCTCACAAAAGCCGAACTTGCAGAAAACCTGTTTGATAAATTGGGATTTAGTAAACGGGACGCCAAGGAAACGGTGGAAGTGTTCTTTGAAGAAATTCGCAAGGCACTAGAAAGTGGCGAACAGGTAAAACTGTCAGGTTTTGGTAACTTTGACCTTCGTGACAAAAACGAACGACCTGGTCGTAACCCGAAAACGGGTGAAGATATCCCTATTACTGCTCGACGTGTCGTTACGTTCCGCCCGGGTCAGAAGTTGAAAGCTCGCGTAGAGAACCTAAAGGCAGACCAGTAAGCCATGTAAAATGGAATGAGACCACGCTTTGTCGTGGTCTTTTTGTTTGTGTATTCCGGTACTTGCTAAAGAACAAATAAAAAGCCACCGCAATCGCGGTGGCTTTTCAGTATTGGTGAGGGTTAGTTTATGGAGAAACTGCTCGCTTACGCAGCTTCTAAGTGTGTTGTTAGGTATGGGTGCCAAGCTTCTTGATACAAGTTTTTCGATTGAGTACGCATGTTACGAATCGATGCCGTCTCGATGTCGTTG
Organism: Vibrio sp. LB10LO1; assembly: GCF_010092875.1. Taxonomy (NCBI): domain Bacteria; kingdom Pseudomonadati; phylum Pseudomonadota; class Gammaproteobacteria; order Vibrionales; family Vibrionaceae; genus Vibrio; species Vibrio sp. LB10LO1. Next base: position 101,507 of record NZ_JAADJW010000009.1, on the reverse strand, counting down.
AGGCTTCGGCCTTCCACTAACGCTTGTCGTTCGATCTTTTGGATCTGTTCATACAAGTCATGCTCTGGACCACTTTTCACGTCAGCAATGGCTTTAAGGTGCAGTTGAACTTCAGCAATCAAATTCGTTTTAGGAAGACGTACCAGTAAGTTCAAGTCACGGTAACCAGATGCGGTTGGTTTCTTAAAGCGGTTTTTCACTTTAACGATAGTTGTTTCACGTTCTAGTGCTTCATATACGGATACAAGGCTTGCTACGTCATCCGCTACGATAGTTGCTCGTGCTAAGTCTGTAATTCGCTCTACTTGACCATCCAATTCGTGAGCAATTTTTTCTTCGGCACGATGTTGAGATTTAACGCCTGCGAAGTAAGGTTGGGCGTCAGTAAGAAGGGCAGTACTTTTACAGATGGTTTCTAACTCGAATTGTGCTTGGTGAGCTTTGCTGTAAAGTACGTCGAAATCTGAATAAGGCTGAGTTGGTTTGGAGTCGATTGACTGAATGCCATACAAACCACTAAGGCTATGCTTAAACAATTTTGAGCAAACTTCGTTTTGGCTAGCAGAACGGTCTTGCTCGTTACTCGGGACATTTGGAAGTGCGGCGAACGCCGGCGCACGGCTTAGTACTAAAAGCATCAATGCTGTAGTACGTAGAAATAAGCTCATTCACTCTCCTTAACTTGCTTGCACTTAGAAAATGGGTAACGAAAAGGTCACTAAGATTCGCAAATCAGGTACTACCTAAGTTAATGGGGGCTCTACGATAGATTCCAAGGTAGGTTTTTAACCTTATAGTGGAATCGTGTTCTAGATCACCATTTTGCTTTCCTTTATTCTGACACTCAGAAAAAGGAAGGGTTCATTCTTGAACGATTGCTATCCTACCATTGCAGTATTAACCAAAGATGAACAGCATAGACAAATTTGAAAAAATCATTAGTCTTAGCCCACAAAAGCAAAGCACAAAGCTAGAATCCACAATCAGCCGACAAGTAGAAGTAAAATGAGAGATCAAGAATTTTGGCACAACAAATGGGCGAGTAACCAAATTGGTTTCCACCTTGATGATGTGAACCCACTGTTACCAGCATTTTGGCAGTATACGAACCCGAAGCGTGAAGATACGGTCTTGGTACCTTTATGTGGAAAGTCAGAAGACCTAATTTGGCTTGCAACGAAACACGACCAAGTGCAAGGGGTTGAGCTAAGTTTGATCGCTGTACGTGCTTTTTTTGCAGAGCACTTCTACACACCGACCGTAACGCCAGTCACTGGTATGCACGAGTTGTATCAGTTCGATGAGTTGTCAATTTATACCGGTGACTTCTTTACGGCGCCAGTTTCTAAAGCCGATATCATTTATGACCGCGCAGCGCTCGTTGCATTGCCACAAGAGATGCGAGAAGAATACGCAACTCGCGTTAAGCAACTGTTGAACCCTGGCGGACGCATTTTACTTGTGACGCTCAATTACCCACAAGATGAGATGTCAGGCCCTCCATTTAGTGTGCCAGTCGAAGAGATTGAACAGTTGTTTGAGGGCTACAAGGTGACTTGTTTGAATGTCGATCAAGCCGACGAGAATCATCCGAAAATCGCTAAGAAAGGGCTCAGCCGCTTCTCTGAGGAAGTGTATTTAATCGAGAGCAAGTAACGGTTTCGTGCCTACACAAAGAAAAAGCGCAGCCAATTGAGCTGCGCTTTTTGTTTCTCTTGAGTGAAGCTGCGGAACTAGTAAATGATTTGTACTTTAGAAGCGCTGTTCACCGCATCTTCAATCGAATCTTCAATCGTCTTACGGCGCGTTAAAACGACGCCCAAGCGACGGCGACCATCAATTTCAGGCTTACCAAACAAGCGAACTTGAGTTTGTGGCTGAGCCAATGCTTTGGAAAGATTATCAAATCGGATATCAGTTGACGTACCTTGCCCTAAAATTACCGCTGACGCTGATGGTCCATACTGAACAATATTGTTGATCGGCATACCTGTAAATGCACGTACATGAAGTGCAAACTCAGACATTTCTTGAGATATCATGGTTACCATACCGGTATCGTGTGGACGAGGGGATACTTCGTTGAAAATGACCTTATCGCCTTTCACAAACAGTTCCACACCAAAGATGCCGTAGCCACCTAGTGCATTCACAACTTTCTCTGCCGTGTATTCAGCTGCTTTGATTGCGTTCTCTGACATGGCTTGTGGCTGCCATGATTCACGGTAATCTCCGTCTTCTTGGCGGTGCCCAATCGGGGCGCAGAAGTGTACGCCATCAACGGCGCGTACCGTTAGCAGTGTGATTTCGTAATCGAAGTCAATAAATCCTTCAACAATCACGCGTCCGGCTCCTGTGCGGCCGCCTTCTTGCGCGTATTCCCAAGCTGTCTGAACATCTTCTTCTGTTTTAATCACGCTTTGGCCTTTGCCAGAGGAGCTCATGACTGGTTTAACGACACATGGAATACCAACATGCTCAACAGCGGCTTTAAAGTCTTCAAAACTATCTGCAAACTGATAAGGGGAAGTGTTTAGAGCTAATTCTTCAGCAGCAAGGCGGCGAATGCCTTCACGGTTCATCGTCAATTTAGTCGCTTTTGCTGTGGGAACAACGTTCAAGCCTTTTTCTTCTAATTCGACTAATTTATCTGTCGCGATAGCTTCAATTTCAGGAACCACGTAAGCAGGTTGTTCTTTATTAATGATCTCTTCCAGTGCTTGACCATCAAGCATGTCGATGACGTAGCTACGATGGGCCACTTGCATCGCAGGTGCATTGGCGTAACGGTCGCACGCGATCACTTCTAAACCAAGACGTTGGCATTCAATTGCCACTTCTTTACCAAGCTCACCAGAGCCTAGAAGTAATACACGGGTAGCATGAGTGCTTGTAGCAGTACCGAACATAGTGTTCCCTTACAAAATAAAGTGATGAAACCGAATTTGCAGGGGATCATACTGAATTTTAAAAATGATGCAAACGTTTGCGTCATCGCTGAGCATCTTAGGTTGTAATAATTACTATGCAATTAATCACAATTAATGATTCTTTGTGTTGAGAATATATTTCATATTGATAGATTTCATCGCTTCTATAAAAAGGAGCATTAAAATAATGAAATATATAAGAATTATCGGTTGTGCTATTGCAGTAATGCTTTTGTCTGGGTGTGTCTCTCAAAAAGCGATGGACATTCCGTCAGACTTTTGGCAAACCGGAGGAGACAAAAATATCGCTGTTGCGTTTGTTCAGCCACCAGAAATGTATGCGCATCGTGCAGGCGGTGAAGGTCTATTGGACATGGCTATCAACGAAATGGTGACTGATAGCGTTGAATCTCATATTCAATCACTAACGCATGATAAGTTTGAAGTAGGTAAGTCCAAGGTTGCGCAGTTGATTGAGAGTCGTGGAAGCCACAGTGTGATTCTCCCAGAGTATTATGAAGCGACCGACGAACATAAACTGCCGAAAGATAAACGCAAAAAAGGTTACTTCGACTACGATGTTTCTGTCGTCAAGGAACAGTATCAAGCTACACACCTACTTGTTATCCAAACCATGGCGGCGGGCACACTGCGTGACTACTACGGATTTATCCCTCTCTCGTCGCCTCGTGGTTATGTGAATGCAGAAGTTACGCTTGTTGATCTGAGTAACAATAAGATCGTGATGGAGCATCAAATCCTAGAAGAAGTTTTGTTACCAGAAGACGTTGATTGGGACGATCCAGAGAACCAATACCCGGAAATTACGAAGGTTGTAAATTTGGCGTTGGAAAGAGCGGCAAATCGACTAACGGAACTATTGTAATAAAACGTTGTTGGAACAAAAAAGAGCCCATTGGGCTCTTTTTTATTAAGCAAAGCTTATAAATTAAACGTTAACAAAGCTCACTGGAATATCAGGATTTAGTGCTTCTAGCGTCGATTGAGTATCAGCTAGGTGGCTGATCTTACCTTGTGAGTTTTCAACTAACGCTGCAGCTTTGATGTCTTCAAACTTCTCACCAGCCATCAGGATTTGAATTAATGCAACCTGCAGTGGTGGAAGGCTAGGGTTGAATGCAGCGTTTTCTGCGTACGCGCCTTGGAATACAAGGCCACTGTTCATCTCAAGCGCAATACCACTCAAGTTGTTTGTGTATGGCGCGTGGCTAATGTTCATCGCATTGACTGCTTTTTGGATTAAAGCATCGTCTTCATCACAAACAAACTCGTGCTTCACCTCAGCCATAAGACCAGACTCAATACCTAGATCCGCCGGACCAAACGCTTCCGGAAGGTAGTGATGAAGTGACTTTTCTTCACGTTCTGGTAACTGGATCTTTAATTCTTTTGCTGTGCTTAGCTCGTTCATGAACTGACGGCAGTGGCCGCAAGGGCTGTAGTTGATAGTGATGTCTTTCACACCATGTTCGCCTTTCATCCAAGCATGGCTGATGGCGCACTGCTCAGCATGAACGGTTTGACCTAACTGAACACCGAAAAACTCCATATTCGCGCCAAAGTAAAGACGACCGGAAAGGCCACGAACAATCGCACCGACATAGAATTCAGAGATTGGAGCGTAAGAAAACGCTGCGGCAAAAGGAAGTAGAGCAACACGAAGCTCTTTGTCTGAAAGGTTGGTCGCGTTCAGCAGTTCACCAAACTGTTGTTCAGAAATAGTGGCATCAAAATCGTCAGCTAAAACGATAGGAGCAAGATGTGTTGAAAGTGCTTCAGGAGCGCTTGCTAGCGCCTGTTCAATGCGACTTTTCATGTTGAATCCTTGTTATTGCATGGACAGTTATTCTATGTGAAAGATGGAAATGTTCCGTGCTTTAGATCACGTTAATGTTTGTAATGATGATTTACGTTACATAATTAGAGTGAGCTCACACATGTATTCGATTTCACGACGATTTAACGTTATCTCTGTCCCACTAATAACTATATCAATGGATATTCATATTGCGAATTTTCTGGAAGAGGTTTTGGCTTGCTCACTTTAGATTAAGACTAAGGGGAGCAAGCCAGTCACTTTTTATTGGTATAACCAAACGGCTAGAGCAAAGAAGCTTGGCGCAAGAATAGAAGTGATGATGCCACAAAGCACCAAAGCAAGAGATGAGAAAGCGGCATCGCCCGGTTGTTTCTCAGCACAGGTTGCTGTGCCGAGTGCATGCGAAACCGTGCCCATTGTCAGGCCACGAGCGATAGGGTGTTTAATGCCAATAAGGTTAAAGATTGGGTAAGCTAAAATCGCCCCGAATAAACCAACAATAAGCACTAGAATAGCGGCAACTGCGGCTTCACCACCTAAGTGGCTAGAGATTTCCATCGCAATAGGCGTTGTTACTGATTTGCCCACTAAGCTCGCAATGAGGCTGATGTCGGCTTTGAACGCAACAGCAATAAGTGTCGCCGTTAGCATCGACATCACGCTGCCCAAAGAGCAAGCCAGTGCGATAATGCGCCAATTGGCTTTTATTTGTGGCAATTGCTCATAGAGCGGATACGCTAGCGCAACAACAGCGGGTTGAAGCAAGAAGCTAATGTACTCGTTGTCGGCGTAGTAGGTTTCAAACGGCACTTTTAAAAAGATTAACAAAGGGATCAGTACCGCGATGCTGATCAAAAGCGGGTTAGCGATTGGGTTGTTGACCTTAATTGCGATTTGACGCGCGGCAAGGAAAACCACAATAGTGACAAGTAACCACATATCAATGTTTCTCCTTGAGTAAGTAATCCAAGAACCAAGCCAAGCTGATCAATACAATCAGCGAGCCACCGACTGCACTTGCAATAATAGGCAGCGCGTTCGCCAACAACATATCAAAGTGCTGCATCAAACCAACGCTGATTGGGACGAACAGTAAGATCATGTAGCGAATGAAAAGTGTTGCGCCAGGCTTAACCCATTCGACTTTTACCAAGCCAAGGGTCATTGAGAAAAACAGCACAAGCATACCGATGACACTTCCAGGAACAGAAACGCCAGTGAGGTTTTGAATAGTGTTGCCGATGCCAAGTGCTCCCATGATGAGTGCGAGGGAAATGAGCAAATGGACCAGCTGTAGTAATCGATCTTTTATCATTTTGACAGCATATAAAACAACAAGCACACCCGGAGGTGCGCTTGAACAAGGTAAGAAATTAGGAGGCTAAGCTCTCAACATAACGATAGACAGATTTTAGTATTGCTATCTTCTTTTCGTCACTTTCATGTTCGTGAACTAAGTTTTCTAAATTCAGCATGTACTCTTCAATCTGGCTTTCGAACACTTCGCGACAATGTTGTGCCCAGCGTCTTTGTTCTTGTTCATCCAGAGTGCCAGCATAGTGACGAGCACGGTAACGGAATAACAACGGCTTGATACGTTTGTCATCAAACTCAATATCCAACGCAGCCAGATTATTCGGATCCGTTTCACGAATGATGTCCATTGCCGCGCGGTCTGCAGGAGAGAAGAAGCCGTCATAAAGCTGTGTATCCACGTCGTCGCTCTTTTCGAATTCACGTTCAATAGAGAATAGACTAATTAGCTTTTCGCGGATTTCTGGGTGTTGGCGTAACAAGGCTAAATTGCTTAAACATTTCTGACGATCGATACCAATAACTTCCGCATTTTCCGCAGTCAGGGTCTTAGCAGGCGCGAGGATAGGGCACTTGTTCAGGTGCACGAGCTTAACGGGTACAGGCAGTAGGTCACCCAATTCGTCCCGCTTGGTGTACAAACGTTCTTTCAACTCTTCTGCTGAAAGTTCTAAGATCGGCTGAGGATCTTTCGCCAAGTCAATCGTAATAACAGCGTTATTGTTGGTTGGGTGCCAAGCCACAGGCACAATCCAACTGGTGTATTGGCATTCGCGTCCCAACATGCCCGAGACGTGCATCAAGGGCGTCATGTTAACAATATCGACTAACTCGTTCAGTTTGCGTTTGTTACGCATCGAGAAAAAGTAATCAAACAGCTTTGGTTGAGCGGCTTTGACTTTCTTCGCCATCTCAATCGTTGCAATCACGTCTGCCATCGCATCGTGGGCATTGCTGTGTTCAATACCATTTGCTACGGATAAATGTTCAAGTTTGAAACTTGTAAAGCCTTCATCATTTTCTGGCCATTCTACGCCTTCTGGGCGAAGAGCATGACACGCACGCATTACATCGAGTAAATCCCAGCGTGAGTTACCGTTTTGCCAGCTCCACGCATAAGGATCGATAAAGTTGCGGTAACAGGTGTAACGTGTGACTTCATCATCGAAGCGGATGCTGTTGTAGCCAAGACTAGTGGTATTTGGCTTAGAAAGCTCTGCGTGGATCTTAGCGATAAATTCAGATTCAGGTAGGCCTTCTTGCATCGCTTTTTGTGGCGTAATACCAGTGATTAAAGCGGCTTCTGGTGAAGGAAGGTAATCAGCGGGCGGACGACAGTACATGACCAAAGGTTCACCAATGATATTGAAGTTTTCATCAGTGCGAACGCCAGCGAATTGGCTTGGGCGATCTTTGGCTGGACTTGTTCCCCAAGTCTCGTAATCAAAAAAGAAAAAAGTGGGCTGATTATCTTGGTGCATTCTGCTTACCGTCTACGGAACCTATAGAGGTATTAGACCATTCAACGCTTTGACTCGCAACGAAAGATGCAAGGTGACGTTGTGAAAATGAAAAAGCCGAACGGTAATCTTCGGCTTGATGTTTTGCGTTTGATTAATGTTTGGGCAATTGCGGATTTTTATTAGCCAAAATCGAGAGTAAGTAGTAAACGAGTTTCACTCGATTGGATGTTAGGCGAGCGATGTACCAAGCCTTTATTTTCATTGCCAATCCAACGCTCACCTTTTAGTAGGGCGACGTCACCGACAGAAAGGTGTTGGATGTCATTCTCTGCGTTATAAAGCCCTGATTCCGCATCCGGTAGCCTATTGCTACCACGTCCAAGCTTTGAGCGGTCTATGGCATTGTTGGCTAACCATTGTGTGGCGGTTCCATGGTACGTCGTTACCAATCGGCAAGGCACTTGGTCAACGTGAAAGCGAGGACACATCGCGCTATTGAGTGTCGCTAGGCGCAGTCCTGCGTCTTCTAACTCAAATAAATAGCAAAACATGTCGACCAATTCCGCGATATTTCTAAGTAGTAACTCCGGGGCATTTCCGTCAGTTGCGTATTGCAACGTTTCATAAGCACTTTCAGGAGAAACATTCAGCGATTTATTGAAGTTAGGGCGTGAGGTGATGAACTGATCCGTGGCATCGACAAGCGGTTGATCGAATTGTCGTTGCCAGATAGCGATGTTGATATCTTCCTGATAAATGTCCGCTAATACCGTAGGTTCTCTTCTTGAGCTGAAACACGGCATTTGTTGTCCATTGGCTAAGATTTCAATTAAGTTGGGTTCGGTTAAAGTTGAAGTCATGTCATAACCTCCAGTGTTATTCGAATACAATTTGGAATTATTGAAATGTTATATCATAACAATTGATTTGAACACACTGATTCGTCGTGCAAGTCACGACAAGATTGCTAAGTGTTTGAAAGGGGAGAGTGCGAGTTGAACGATGGCCCATTTAGCTGAGCTCAAAAAAAAAAGCCGATGGTAAAACATCGGCTTAGTAAGGCAGTTGATTATTGGGAAGTAATTACGCTTTTTGTTCTTCCAATGCAACTTCATCGTTGGTTGATTTCAACACGCGGCTGGTAATGGTGCCGGCTGTCATAGCGCCAGAGACATTCAATGCGGTACGCGCCATATCGATCAATGGTTCGATAGAGATAAGCAGTGCTGCAATTGTCACAGGCAAGCCCATCGCAGGTAGTACAATCAGTGCTGCAAAAGTTGCGCCGCCGCCCACACCGGCAATACCAAATGAGCTAATCGTGATGATAGCAATTAGTGACAGAATAAAGTTGATGTCTAGAGGATCGATACCCATTGTTGGCGCTACCATTACCGCAAGCATTGCTGGGTAAATACCTGCACAGCCGTTCTGACCGATAGTGGCACCGAAAGACGCTGACAAGTTCGCAATCGCTGGTGGTACGTTTAACTTTGTGATTTGTGCTTCTACGTTAAGCGGGATGGTTGCCGCTGAGCTGCGTGATGTGAAGGCAAACGTCAGTACTGGCCAAATCTTCTTAAAGTACTCAGCAGGGCTCACACCAACGAAAGATACAAGTAGACCGTGTACAAGGAACATCAGGGCAATCGCTACGTAGGAGGCAACAATGAAACCCAGCAGGTTAAGAATGTCGCCAGCGCTTGAGGTCGCCACAACTTTCGCCATTAGGGCTGCAATGCCATAAGGCGTCAATGCCATGATCATCTTAACCAGGCGCATAACGATAGATTGAGCCGCTTCGACAAAAGTGCGGATTGGTGATTCTAGCTCTTCTTTTTCCGCCATCACTTTACGTGCAGCGATACCAACCAAAACACCAAAAATAACCACAGCAATAATTGAGGTTGAACGAGCGCCAGTTAAATCAGCAAACGGATTGGTTGGGATAAAGCTGACCAACATTTGAGGAATCGTTAGATCACTCACTGATCCTGCACGACTCTCTAATACAGCAATACGAGCCGTTTCACGCGCACCTTCAGTAAGACCCTCAGCAGAAAGGCCAAATGTCGTTGCTACTAGGATACCAATGATGGCAGCGATAGCTGTCGTGACCAATAAAACTGAAATTGTGATGCCAGAAATTTTGCCCAGTGAACCACCTTTCTCAAGTTTTACTACAGCAGAAATCATGGAGACCAGTACCAATGGCATGATGACCATCTTCAACAGGCCAACGTAACCACTGCCGACGATGCCAACCCACTCAAGCGTTTGAGCAATCACATTACTGCCTTCACCATGAATCAGTTGTAGAGCAAGACCGAAAAGTGAACCAGTAACTAAACCAATCAACACAAGACGAGACAAGGTGTTCTGTTTTTGTTGCTGATTAAAAAGAAAGAATAATATGGCGATAAACACCGCCAGAGAGGCAACCACTGCGAAATTCATAATTTGACCTTATCAATCAGCCCAAAATGCTGACTGTTTTTATACATTTGGCTATAAACTGTGGGCGTAAGATAACGCTCGGGATATAACTTTAAAAATGAAAAACAGGTATTAGATAGATCGAAAATGAATATAAAAATGAGACTCATATCTCGTGAAACAGCAAGCTAGCACAAGATTTATGCGATTTGGCTCAGTCGTAGTGCTTAATGAGGTCGAGCATTTCCCTTCTATGCAAATAGACGACTGAGTCTTCTTGGTAGCTGAAAACTTGATAAATCATCGCTTTGGCGACATCTTGAGCCTGAATGGGTACAAAATTAGCCAGTCTTCCCAGCATAAGCGGACGAATAACTTTAGAAAGAGTTTGAACAATCTTCTCATCCGTACGAGGATTTTCTCGTTGCCCGACCAAAGGGCCCGGCCTTGCGAATACCACTTCTTCAAAGCCCATCTTTTCAATGTTTTTTTCCATATGGCCTTTGCAAGCAAGGTAATGGGACGATGAAGACACTTTCGCACCTAAACTCGATACGACTGCAAGGCGCTTCACGCCAATCAGCTTCATTTGTTGGGCAACTTTACATACCAACTCGACATCTACCTTCCTTAAACCGTCTTTGCTTCCTGCTTGCTTTAACGTAGTACCGAGACAAATAAAACCCACGCGAGGGGTAGGCTGTTGTTCGTCCCAATCATGAATAGACAGTTCTGCTTCCAGCAGTGGGATAATTATATTACTTGGATCGGCAATGTAAGTGAGGGCTCGTCGAGAAAGACAATACAGAGTTTCGATACTAGGCTGTGAGATCAGTTTATGGATGACTTCTTTTCCTACCAACCCGGTCGCGCCTGCGATAATGACACATGCATTTGAATCGTTACTCATCGTATTCTTCCTCTTAGAGAACAGTTGCTTAGGCTATTGTAGCTTATTTACTGAGCTAAGCATTAGGCATGCTATCAATGTTTGATAAATGATGTATTTGCTCCAGAGTTTTCCGACACAAATAAAAAGACCCGCGGGACAAACGGGTCTTTTGGACTAGGAGAATGATAAGGGTATGGATCGCCGGGGTAGGCGTTTTTGTATCGGCTTGCCTCTCTTCGTGGGGCGACGACTTTGATTGGCAAACATGGTTTCTCGCTTTAGTTGTTGGGGACGTTTTAGTAGAAGCATCAGACATGCCAACTTTATCGAAAGGGTCACATTATTCGGATTTATTTATCTCGTAGTCGTTGTTAGCGCGATATGGGGCGATTTTAAAACCTTAATTTATTCAATTTCTTATTGGTATTTTCTTTGCAAGGTCTGTGTCGAGCGACTTCTTGGTGTTCGATTGAAATTTCTTCAAAATATCGAGTGTTGGATTTATTTTCTAATCAAATGAATGAATTGAACTGGCATTTAAGTCAATATAAATATCAAAATGACAAAAGACACGTTCAAAAAGAGAAAATCAGATGAAATTGCACGGGAGAGGGGTACACTTGTTCTCTCAATTTGTCGGGAGCCTCGTTTCTCTCGCGGTTTTCTAAGACCAAGGACGTCGTATGAACATAGATCTCAGTACGCTTGCGCCAACGCAGGTGTACCATTTGATGACTCAAACTGTCATTCCTCGCCCAATCGCCTGGGTGCTCACAGACTCAGGTGAGCAAAACTTCAATTTAGCGCCATTTTCCTACTTTACTGCGGTTTCTAGCCGTCCACCTTTATTGATGGTTTCTGTGGGAAAAAAGCCCAATGGTGATATCAAAGACACCACGCGAAATGCATTAGAAACCGGTAAGTTGGTTATCCATATTGCCCCCAGCGATCTCGCGGATAAAGTCACTTTATCTTCTGTCACATTAGAACATGGCGAATCTGAACTGGAAACGACTCAACTTGAGACGGTTGATTTCCAAGGTTTCGAATTACCAAGGCTTTCGGGCGCGCCAATTGCATTTGGCTGTAAGTTACATGAAGTCATTGAGATGGGTGAGACGCCACAAAGTTTAATCTTTGCAGAAATTGAACACATTTATGTCGATGAGCGGGTCGTATCCATGGAAGGTGATCGTTTAAAAGTCGACGCTCTTGCGGTTGACCCATTGGCAAGGCTTGGTGGAAATGAGTACGCCACGCTAGAAAAGACGTTCTCTGTTGCTCGTCCAAAATAAAGAATAAGGAACAATCATCATGGATCGCTCTTTTGCCTCAGAAATTCAAGCTCGCATTGATAACAAAACCAAACCAGTAGGCGCTCTTGGTTTGCTCGAAAAAGTAGCCTTAGAACTGGCGCTAATTCAAAGCCAAGATAAGCCTCAAGCGGTTGAAACAATAGTAATTCGCAAACCAACCATGTTGGTATTTGCTGGTGATCACGGTATCGCCGAAGAAGGGGTGAGCATTGCGCCAAGCGCTGTGACTCAGCAAATGGTGGCGAATTTTCTCGCTGGTGGCGCCGCCATTAATTGTTTCTGCGATCTCAACCAAATCGACTTTAAGGTTGTTGACTGTGGCATGTTGTCACCGATCGATACCTTAGCTCCTGACTTTAAAAATCATCCCAACTTGATTGAAAGACGTCTGGGAAATGGTACGGCAAACTTTGCTAAACAAACGGCGATGTCGTTAGAACAAGTTGCGCTAGGTTTGGAATATGGTGCAAAGGTCGCGCAGCAGGCGATTCTTAATGGCTCGAACTTGTTGATGTTTGGTGAGATGGGGATTGGCAATACCAGTTCTGCATCGGCATTGTTAACTGCTCTGAGTCCATTGGAAGTCGACCATTGTGTTGGCTATGGCACGGGTATTACTCAAGAGCAACTAAACCGCAAAATCAAGCTAGTCGCACAAGGCGTGAATCGCTGCCGGGACCTTGACACCAAAGGTGCACTGGCACAAGTCGGTGGGTTCGAAATCGTGCAAATGGTTGGCGCATTCTTAGAAGCGAAACGCCATAAAACGCCTGTTTTAGTCGACGGATTTATCGTCTCTGTTGCCGCTTACGTCGCGACTTTATTGGATGAAGAGACGCGAGGTTACATGTTGTTTGCTCATAACTCAGAAGAGAATGGGCACAAGTTTGTGCTGGAATGTTTGCAAGCGGAACCTCTTTTGGATCTTGGCTTGCGTTTAGGTGAAGGAACCGGAGCGGCGCTTGCTTTGCCACTGGTAAAAGCGGCGGCTCAGTTTTACAACAACATGGCAAGTTTTGAGAGTGCGGGAGTGACGGTTTAGTGTCTGCTTCTGATAATACACTCCATTCAGAGACTCGTTCTTTGCGCTATCAGAGTGAGCTTTTCTTGCTCGCAGTCAGCTTTTTTAGTCGTATACCAGTGCCCGCAGATTTACCTTACAGTGAAACGCGCATGAACCAAGCGGGGCGATACTTTGCTTTGGTCGGTGTGTTGCTAGGGCTACTGTGTGCAGCTGTGTTTTCACTAGCAAGTTTATTGTTCCCAAACTCAGTTGCCATCGTGTTGACCATGGCATTTAGCCTGCTGCTTACCGGCGCGTTCCATGAGGACGGTTTAACGGATATGGCGGATGGCATTGGCGGTGGTATGACGTTAGAGCGCCGCTTAACCATCATGAAAGACAGCCGCATCGGGACGTACGGCGCGGCAACGCTAATGATGGCGCTGTTAGCGAAGTTTGTATTTTGGAGCGAGTTAGCCAATGAGCCTCAGTTTTGGCTGATGATCGTCGTGGCGTACACCGTGAGCCGAGCACTTGCTGCCACTCTCATATACGACATGCCTTACGTTAGTGACGCAGATACCTCGAAAAGTAAGCCGTTAGCGAACAAACAATCGAGCTTAGAAGTCGCGATACTGCTCTTAACTGGTGGGGTTGTAGCGTTGTTACTGGGTGTGACTCAGGCTGCTGTGATTGTATTGGTATTGGCACTGTTTCGTGTGGGCTTTAAACGCTGGCTGACCAAACGTATCGGCGGATTTACTGGCGATTGCCTCGGTGCCGCGCAGCAGCTTGCAGAGTTGCTTGTTTATCTCATTCTTATCGCATTTAGTCATTCATTATGAAGCAACTTATTCTAGGTGGGGCGCGCTCAGGAAAGTCGAGCTTAGCAGAGAGCAGGGCGCAACAATGGGCACAAAATAAAAACGGAACGCTTCACTATGTGGCGACGGCATTGCCTTTTGATGAAGAAATGAAGCAACGCATTGCTCACCATAAACAGCAGCGAGGGGCTGGGTGGATTGAACATGAGTGTCCGCTTAACTTGCCTGAGCTCATTTGTGGGTTTTCGTCTCAAGATGTCGTGTTAGTTGACTGCCTTACGCTTTGGCTCAACAACTGGATCTTTGAACTCGGTGATGACTGCTGTAATGAGCGGTTAGAGGAACAAATTGAGTTGTTGGTGAATGCGGTAGCACAAGCTGAAGCGACGCTGATTTTTGTATCTAACGAAGTCGGGATGGGCATTGTGCCGCTTGGCGCCGTCAGTCGTTACTTTGTTGATAATGCGGGACGGATGAATCAAAAACTGGCGACCGTATGTGAGCAAGTCACGTTTGTCGCCGCGGGTTTGCCACTTGAGCTCAAACCACAGGAAGGGAAGCGATGAAAACGTTGAATATCTACTTACTGCGACACGGGAAAGTGAACGAAGCCCCAGGTTTACACGGACAAACCGATTTAAAAGTCGATGAAGCTGAGCAACGCAAAATTGCACAAGCCTGGCAACAGACGGGTCGAGAAGTAGAAGGGATCATCAGCTCTCCGTTGTCACGTTGTCACGATCTTGCTGACATACTCGCTGAGCAGCAACTTTTGCCTTTAAGTGTGGAACCACAACTTAAAGAATTGGATTTTGGTGATTTTGACGGCATCCCATTTGACATGCTTTCTGAGCACTGGAATAAGCTCGATGCGTTTTGGAAAGCACCGGCACAACACACCTTACCGAATGCTGAGAGCTTGGATGATTTCTCTCATCGTGTAACTTGTGCTTGGTCTCAAATCATTAATGATATCAATGACAACTTGCTAATTGTCACGCATGGTGGCGTAATTAGAATGATTCTTGCCCATGTATTGGGTGTAGATTGGCGCAATCCGCGATGGTATTCGACATTAGCGATAGGAAATGCGTCAGTAACACATATAACAATTACCATCGATGATCAGATTTACGCCTCAGTTCGTTCGATAGGCGTACCACTATTTGAAAATTAGTCACGGAAGTAGCTTCTGCTTGGTTCTCTTATTAGTTGAAGAGAAACACGTTTTGGCTCGATTACATCAAAAGGAACCATAAATGACCGCTCCTAGCTGGGATTTATCCATCGTTTATAACGATCTCGCTGACCCTCGTATTCAAGATGACATTGCGCTTGTAGAGCAATGCATTGACCTACTCAATAAACAGTCTGCTGATTGTGACTCGGTTGAAGTGATGCAAAACGCAATCTTAACCAGTGAGGCGGCAAGCCGTTTGGCTGGCACTATTGCTAACTTCGCAAACTGTTACGCATCAGTGGATGCGACAAATGCAGAGGCGAAAGCACTACTCGGTCGTATGACGCGCATTTTCTCCGAGCTTTCTCAAGCTTACAGTGCCTTTGAGCTTAAACTGACTCATGCTGATGAGGAGTTCATTAGCCACGTTTTAGAGCATGAAAACCCAGATATCAGTGGTCAGGCGTTTTCAATCCTGAACTCTCGCAAACTGGCTGACACACGCTTAAGCACCGAAGAAGAAAAGCTATTAGCGGCAATGAGCGTGGATGGAAAATCTGCGTGGGGTAAGTTATACAACAACCTCACGGGCTCTTTGAAAGTGAAGCTTGACTACGCTGATGGTGAAAGTGAAGAGCTTGGCTTCTCGCAAGCCGCAAGCATTCTTTATGGCTCTGAATTTGATCGCCAAGAGGCTGCGTGGCGTGGTGTTCAAAAGGCGATGGCAACACATCAAGAGTCTTTTGCTTCTATCCTTAACGCGCTTTCAGGTTGGCGTTTAACAGAGAACAAAAAGCGTTCTACCAAACGTGATGTCCATTTCCTTGATCCAAGCTTGCATGGCAGCCGAGTCAAAGCGGAAACGCTCGACGCCATGATGAAAGTGGCTAAAGACAGCCGTGAAATTGGTCAAAAAGCCGGTTTGTTGATGGCGAAGGTCCACGGTCTGGATGAGATGAAACCATGGAATCATCTTGCTGCGATGCCTGCTTTGAGTGGTGAAGCGAAAGTTTACCCTTTCGATGAAGCAATCGACGTCATTTGTGAAGCGTTCGAAACCGTGAATCCAGATATGTCTGAGTTTGTCCGCATGATGGTACAAAACGGCTGGATTGATGCCGCGCCTAATGCCAATAAACGCCTTGGTGCATACTGTACTAAGCTGCCGGCGACGCGTACGCCGCTTGTGTTTATGACTTGGAGTGGTAGCCGCTCAGACCTGATGACGCTTGCTCATGAGCTTGGTCACGCTTTCCACAACTGGGTGATTCGTGACTTACCGCTTTGCCAAACGTACTACCCAATGACGTTGGCAGAAACCGCCTCGATTTTCGCTGAAAACATCGTTCGTGATCATCTGATTTCAAAAGCAGAAAGTGTGGATGATAAGCTCGAAATGCTGTGGGAAGAGCTTTCTTCGGCGTTGGCGCTAATGATCAATATTCCAGTTCGTTACGAATTCGAAAAAGCCTTCTACGAGCGTCGCCAAGAGGGCGAACTGACAGCAGATGACTTCTGTGAGCTGATGTCAGAAACGTGGAAAGATTGGTATGGCGATGTAATGAGCGAGGCTGATCCTTATTTCTGGGCGAGCAAGCTGCACTTCTCTATTTCTGGGGTGAGCTTCTACAACTACCCATATCTGTTCGGCTTCTTGTTCAGTAAAGGTATCTACGCTCAACGTGAAGCTAAAGGGGAGCGTTTCTACGACGATTACGTAGAACTATTGCGCGATACTGGCAACATGATGGCTGAAGAGGTTGTCGAGAAGCATCTTTCAATGGATCTGACGCAACCAGAATTCTGGCAGCAGAGTGTGGAACTAGTTCGTGACAAAGTAGACGAATTTGAACGTTTACTCGCACAACGTGGTGAATAAACGCTAAAAATTGATCAAATCATAATGATCTTCTTTAGGGCTGTGGTAAAGTTCACAGCCCTAACACTTTGTAATTGTTTAAAAAATAAACGCCTCAATGCTTGATTTGAGTGCATGGCGCGAAAAGGTATGGGATTTTAAATAAATTTGGTGGCTTCTACTCATAAGTGGGATCGCAACAACAAAAATCCTTTGTACAATTTATTAACATACCCGCCGTGCTATTAAGGAGTAACGCATGACGAAGTCTCTCTTTCGCCAATCGTTTTTAACTGACACGTTAGATGTTCATATTGATGTCGCGCCAGCGGAGCAGGTGCTGTCTAATGGTGTAAAACTTAAACTCTATCAGCGTGGTGTGCTAGAAGTCATTCCTGATGAATACACTCAGGAAACCAAGAACGTCATCATCTCTTGTGGTGTCCACGGGGATGAAACCGCACCGATGGAGCTGGTGGACTCAATTATCAAAGACATCGAATCTGGCTTCCAGAAAGTCGAGGCTCGATGCTTATTCATTATCGCTCACCCAGAATCGACTCTGGCGCACACGCGATTTTTAGAAGAAAACCTTAACCGACTGTTTGATGAGAAAGAGCACGAGCCGACCAAAGAGCTCGCGATTGCTGATACTCTCAAATTGTTAGTCAGAGATTTCTATCAAGATACGGCAGCGGAAACACGCTGGCACTTAGATTTGCACTGTGCGATCCGTGATTCAAAGCACTACACCTTTGCTGTGAGTCCGAAAACGCGTCATCCTGTTCGTAGCAAAGCCTTGATTGATTTTCTCGATAGTGCACATATTGAAGCAGTGCTACTGTCTAACTCGCCAACCAGCACATTCAGCTGGTTCAGTGCAGAGAACTACGGCGCGCAAGCTTTGACGATGGAACTTGGTCGTGTGGCTCGCATTGGTGAAAACGACTTAGACAAACTGACAGCATTCGATTTGTCACTGCGTAACCTAATTGCAGAGGCGAAAGCTGAGCACTTGTCTAAGCCATGTATCAAGTACCGTGTGAGTCGTACGATTGTGCGCTTGCACGAAGATTTCGATTTCATGTTTGATGACAACGTCGAGAACTTCACCTCATTCGTTCACGGCGAAGTGTTTGGTCACGATGGTGACAAACCATTAATGGCGAAGAACGATAACGAAGCCGTTGTTTTCCCAAATCGCCACGTTGCGATTGGTCAACGCGCAGCATTAATGGTGTGTGAAGTGAAAACGCGCTACGAAGATGGCGAGTTAGTCTACGATTAATGCCATATCGCCCTAATTTCGGCGACTAAAGCGTAAGAACACATTTGCAATTTACCGAGGCTTAACTGTAAGGTTAAGCCTCGTTTGTATTTATCGGCTACTATGGATTTTCAACAACTTATCCTGAACAAGGAACGACGCTGGCAACGCAATCTTTTGATCATGTCAGTGATTCTCGTGCTGCTTTCTGCTATCCACTTGATGGTCGGAGAGGTATTCCTTTCTCCTTTTCAGTCTCTCTCTGCATTTGAACAAAAACTCTTGTTGGATTTACGTCTGCCACGTTTGGTTTCTGCCGCTATTATTGGTGCTGCTCTGGCGGTCTCTGGTGCGACCTTACAAGTTCTGCTTGGGAACGTATTAGCCGAACCCGGCGTTCTCGGGATCTCCGGTGGCGCGAGCTTGGCAATGGTGCTAGTCATGTTTGCCTTGCCGGTTTTGCCTTCTCCGATGATCTTTATGTTGGCTGCCATTGCCGGTTCGATGTTGTTTACCGTCATATTGGTTGGTATCGCTAGGGCAATGCATCTCACTACCGCAAGGTTGCTGCTCGTCGGCGTTGCACTGGGTATTTTATCGAGCGCGATTGTGACGTGGGCATTCTACTTTAGCGATGACTTGAGCCTGCGTCAGTTAATGTATTGGCTAATGGGCAGCATTGGTGGGGCAAGTTGGTACCAGCACACCGTTACTTTGGTCATGCTACCTGTGCTGATTTGGCTCTGCTGCAAGGGCAAGCCGCTTGATAAGTTGATGCTAGGGGAAATCCATGCCACTCAACTGGGCATTGATGTTCATCAGATGCGCTGGAAACTCATTTTGGCAATTTCCATTCTTGTTGGTGGCTCCGTTGCATTGGGTGGGATCATTAGCTTTGTGGGCTTAGTCGTGCCGCACCTGCTTCGATTAGCGTTTGGTACAGAAAATCGTTACCTGTTGCCTCTGTCGGCAATATCTGGCGCAGCCTTATTGGTGTTTGCTGATATCGGCGCGCGCTTGTTGCTCGATTCTGCAGAGCTGCCGCTGGGAGTGATGACCACTTCTATCGGCGCACCTATCTTCATTTGGATGCTGGTGAAAAGTCATGATTCACGTTAAGCACATCGCAGTGGGAAGTCGACTGCTACCGCTCTCCTTTGAATGGAAGCCGGGTGAGGTTGTCCATGTTGTGGGTCCAAACGGCTCAGGAAAGAGTACATTACTTGGCGCGATATCTGGCACCTTAACTCAGCGTGAAGGCGTGAGTGGGGAAGTGCTTGTCGACAATAACGACCTGCTCACAATGCCACTTTCAGAACAAGCGCATATCCGTGGGTATTTGTGTCAGCAATCAAGACCTGCATTCAATGTTGATGTCTTTCAATACTTAGCACTTTCACTGCCAACAGGCGCCAATATCAGCGACGCGAAAGTACGAGATGCCGTTAATATTGTTATTGAGCTAGTACAATTGCAAGACAAGCTTCATCGAAGTATTCAGACATTATCCGGGGGTGAATGGCAACGTGTCCGTTTAGCCGGGGTGTGCTTGCAAGTGTGGCGCACGATTAACCCTTACTCTCAGCTATTGATTTTGGATGAACCCGCAGCGCCGTTGGATATTGCCCAAGAGGGACTGCTATATCAGCTCATTAATGCAGTCGCTGCGCAAGGCATCGGGGTGTTGGTCGCAAACCACGATTTAAATCGAACGTTAAGGCATGCTGACAAGGTACTGCTACTCAATAACGGCGTATTGCATTCTTCCGGTAACGCCGACGAAGTGCTATCAGAAGAAGGATTAGCTGAGGTGTTCCAAACTCAAGTTAAGAAGGTCTTATTAGAAGAAAGGCCGTATCTAATTTTTGATTAGTATCCTAAAGAAATACAGAGCATCCAGATGCCAAGCGTTTATTTGTTGAGAGACTAAAACAGAGGCATCTGATGTGAATGGGATTTCTTGATATCTAATGGGTTATCGACACTCTGAAAGTACTCCACCCAAACTTTATTACTTCTCGGAAACTCTCGTCGGAGGGCTTTCTTAACGTGTTTACGCGTACTGACCAAATCTCCCGTCAACGTTTGGTTGTGATATCCCATTTCAACAACTTGGAACTGGCTATCTGCTAGACAGTAAATCAGAAAACCGCGATCTCTTTTGTAGGTCTTAAACTCTACCGCTTCTTTAGGCTGCAATTCTTTGAGCTGTTTTTCGACTAACGGCAACACCTGAGATATATGAATCATAGGTAATCCACGATATGGTAACTGCGATAAGGTTATCAGAGAGATAGGCCTCAGAAATATCAATAAATACTGAACAGGTGTTTAGTGGCGTTAAAAGCATGGATTAGGATTCATTGACCGGAGATTCGATGAGGTTTAACTTTTGAGTAATGAAGCTCTGAGTGGACATAAAAAAGCGCCCACAATATCGAGTATTGTGGGCGCTGAATTTTATTTGTAGTGCCTAATCGACGACTTACTGTGTAAGTGGCTTAAGGTCTGCAGGGCGGTAGTAAACCGACTTTAGAACCTTGCCTTTACGTACCGTTTTGCCTTCAGATACAAAATCTTCTGCGCATTTCGCAATGATGTATTCGCCTTTTTGAACCGCCATCAGCTTGATGCCTTGTTCAGCGTAGAACGCTTCTGTTTCTGCGTAT
This sequence comes from Vibrio sp. LB10LO1, assembly GCF_010092875.1. NCBI lineage: Bacteria > Pseudomonadati > Pseudomonadota > Gammaproteobacteria > Vibrionales > Vibrionaceae > Vibrio > Vibrio sp. LB10LO1. Next base: position 80,515 of record NZ_JAADJW010000009.1, on the reverse strand, counting down.
TCTTGTTCGTTGCGACACACTTTGCTCATGTTACTTGAGTGCACTTCGTCCCAGCAAGGGATAAAGTCGATACCACGGTTCACCGCTACGTTAAGCAGTAGATCGATCAGATAGCTGATCGCTAGGTTATCTTCAACTTTGCTGTCACCAAGGTGTACTAGACGACCCATTAGAACGTAAACGCTGTCAATGATTGCGTCTGCTTGCTCGGTTTTGCAATCCGCTTCCGCTAGTTCAGTAAGCTCTTCGATCGCAAGAGAAGTGTGTAGTGTATCTGCTTGTGCGTCTAGGCTTGCAACATCCGCCACTGGTAGGTCGAAAGTGCTACGGAACTCGGTGATGTCACGGTATAGGTGATCAAAAATCTCTTGGGTTAGCTTTGACAGTTGCATTCTAATGTCCATTGAATCGATTGAAGTCGCAATCATATCAAACCGAACTTTAATCCCCAAGCGATCCCATTCTAACTGGTTAGAATTCTGTCTCTTGGGGAGTGAGTCTTAGCGAAATAGGTAGGGGAAGAGCTTCTTACGTTCTTCCTCTGAAAGCGCTGAAACACGTGCAATATTGGTATCTGGAATGGACTCTGGATCAGGGTAGTGCTTAAGTACCTTTTCCATGCTCTCCTCACGGATCAGATGAAATACTGGGTATGGAGAGCGATTCGTCAGGTTTTCATCATCTTCTGGTTCTGCTCCGCCAAAGCAGTAATCAGGATGGAAGGTGGCAACTTGGAAAATACCTTCCCAATCTTGCTGTTTGAGCAAGCCTTCAACCCAATCAATGAAGAAGTTGTAATCCCAGAAATCTTGCAGCATGTTTGGAACCACAACCAAGGTTGTCTCCAGTTTTTCTGGCTCGGTATTACTGAGTTCGATCAGTTGCAGCAAAATGTCTTCAAGCAGAGCTTCTTCTTGCGAGGCTTCACTAACGAAGATTTTGATTTGCTTATTGCGCTGTGGCTTAGCGGCGAACGGGCAGAGATTTAACCCGATCACGACATCATTGAGCCATTGATCGACTTGCTCTGTGATCGCATCGATATCGGTGTTTGGTGATTCTTGTGTTGAGCGCGTTGGCATACGACTTTCTTGCTTTTATGAATGTGGCGCAAGCATAGCAGAGCAGCGCCACAACATAAAACCAATAAGGTTTAACGCTTTGTTAAGCCGTTATGTCTGCATTATCACCGGCGTCGATTCGCTCTGTGATGTTTTTTAAGAATGCGATAGCAGCGAACATGGCAATGTACAGTGCAAAGCCGCCGATGAGTACACTCGACCAACCGCCGTCTTGCCAGCAATAGAGCAATAGGAATCCACCTAAACTGCCGCCAATATAGTAATGCACGAGATACAATGCGGTCGCCGTCGCTTTTGCTTGTGTTGCGTTTTGTCCAACCCAGCCGTAAGCAAGTGTGTGAGTGAAGAACGCGCCGAAGCTGATCAATAACAAACCTGTCAACATTGCAGGTATGCTTTCAATTACTGCGATCCACATGCCAGCCATACTGACGATAGAGCCTAAAAACATGCCAAGTATCGGTGAAAAGCGTTTACTCCAATGTCCGGCGCAGCGGGAAGAGAACGTACCACCTAAATAGCAAACAAAGATGAGAGAAGCTAACCCGACAGGCACATTATGTGGCGCACTGACTAAGCGAAAACCCATTACCGAATAGAGATTAACGAACAACGCAAAGTTCAAACCACCAATCAGCATGGCAAACCACACACGTTGATTTTTGAAGTGTCCGATAATAGCTCGATTGTGATGCCTTAAACTGCTCGAAGAAGGGGTGAAGTTTTTCTGTTTTGGCAGCAAGTAATGCACGCTGACCACGCCGATAAGGGTAAATAGCATCATAACTTCGATGGCGACATCGATGCTAAAGTTGTCTGCCAACAAACCTCCGCTGATACGCCCTGCGATCCCTCCCAATGAATTGGCTGCGATATAAGTACCGATCGCCATTGAAAATGCGTGTTTATCTAGCTCTTCCGCCATATAAGCAACGGCAACAGCAGCAAACGCGGCAAGCGCAACACCGATCAAAGCGCGGCAAACTACTAAGAACAAAAACGAATCGCCAAGCAGCATTAATGCGGAGATAGCAGGGATCGAAAACAGACCAAACATCATTACAGGTTTGCGCCCAATCGATTCAGAGAGCACAGCCATCGGGACCAAGCTAAAGGAGAGAGCCAGTGTGGTAGCGGCGAATAGCCAGTTGACCTGAGTTTCCGAGATCTGAAAGTGCGCCGCAAAGCTTGGCAGCATCGGCTGAAGGAGATAAAGGTTCGAGAAAACCAAAAAAGAGCCGAGCGCCAGAGATAGCGTAATGCGTTTGTATTCCGGAGTGCCGAAACTGACCATGAGTCCTGCCTAATGCGAGCGAGCAAATATAAAGAAACTGTGATCAATCTATCAGTTAGTTGTGGATTGAAAAAATATATTAAAAATATGGTTGGTATATATTTTTGATCTAATGGAATCGAAACAACTCAAACACTTTTTGGCGGTCGCGGAACACGGCAACATTACTCATGCAGCTAAGGCTTTGCACATTGCTCAGCCAGCGTTAAGTATTTCAATTAAGAAGTTCGAACAGTCTCTTGGCGTGACGCTGTTTCGCCGAGAAGAAAAGAAAATCAGCTTAACCAAAGAGGGGGAAACCCTGTTGGTTCACGCTAAGCGAGTGATTCAGCAGTTACACGATGCGCAGTTAGCAATTGATGAACTCAAAGGTTTAGCCAAAGGGGAAGTGCGACTTGGTACGCCTTCAATGATGGGCAGCTACTTCTTTCCCCGAATTGTCATGGCGTTTAAGAGCCAGTATCCAGATTTAAAGCTGACGCTGGTGGAGGCGGGCACTCAGTCTATCCGTCGAATGTTACTTAATGGTCAGCTCGATATTGGCGTGATCAGCTGTGACGATGTACCAGAAGACTTAGAAACTGACCATTTGTTTACTAGCCAAATGGTTGCTGTAGTGGCTCCGGAACATGATTTAGCTCAGCGCAACGCCATCACATTTGATCAGTTTTTCGAGCATGATTTGGTGATGTTCCAACATGGCTACTTCCACCGAGAATTCTTAGACCACGTCAGCGAAGATCATGGCTTTACAATGAAGTCCTCATTTGAAACCAACTTGTTGCCGCTCATTCTGAGTATCGTTAAACAAGAATTTGCTATTACCGCTCTCCTAGAACTGGTGACACAACATGAACAGGGTGTGGTGGGTATTCCATTTGAACCGAGCGTTAAGCTCGACCTTGCACTCGCGTGGCGAAAACAAGGCTATCTATCCATTGCCGACCGTACTTTTATTGACTTTGTGAAGCGGTATGTTTGATTTGCATCCAATTAAAACCAAACTGTTCAATGGAAAGTCTCCCTTTAATTGGGAGGCTTTTCCTTTTATGCAGTTATCTCTTTCTCATTAAGTGGTATCAATACCCCAAGAGCCACCATGGCAGCGCCACCGATTACGGTGAACAATACTCGCTGCGAAAAGATCAATTCTGCCATTTCCGGATTAAAAGGACCTACTGAGACAGTAAGAATAAGCAGCATGATACAAGCCGTGGCAATGGTGTAGTTGTGTTCGAGATACACAAGGATGCCGTAAAGCGAAGCGATGACCAAAACCCACATGGTTATTGTCATTGCCATGTCGGAGTTGAACGAGCCCAATAGCAACCCCACAGGCAAATAAACTAATGCGCCAAGCAAGGTTCCGTTCAAACGTTGCCAAGCTTTCGGTGCTAAATCTTTGCTGAACGGGCTGTGGATCATCATAAATAGGTAAGCACCTAAAACGGCTCCTGTGCCACCCCATATACCTAACGACAGCACCAAGCCAATCCCTAGCGCCTTGCGGCTGGAGTACTTGAGATCAACACGACTAATTTTATGTGTGGTACTCATCGAGCCATTCTGGGTGTTGGCGTTTTTCCAAACCAGCGTACTAGCAATGATCGCCACAGTGATGCCAAGCACAACCGATACTGAACGTTGAAGCATAAGTTCTGTGGCTGGGATATCTACCGGCATCATCATCGATAACAACATAAACGTCAGCGGCAGAATGTACTTTGGTACTCCTTGGTGGTGTTTATCGCGCTCTGTTATGACGAGTAAGAAGGCAAACAGCGCACTAGTAAAAGGCGCATAAGTGATAGGCACCATGGAAAGTGGTACCGCAACTAATGTCATGACCAAAGGATGAAGGCTACCTAGCAGGGTGTCTTTTGTCGTACTGAATTTGAGATTGTATAGGTAGTGGATGATTCCCACTTCCACCGCCACAAAAGCTTCTCCGACATCATAAAAATACGCACTGATGATAAGCAGCACGATAGAAAGCAAAAACATGCGGTTGCCTAGCACAAGGTAAGGCTTTGGCGGGATGAATTTTTGAGCGAGTGAATCGAGCATGGCGTATTTCCCATCCTTCAGTGAATAACAATATAGAAGGTATGAGATTACCAATTTGATGAAATATTCATTGCCAGTTTGCGACAATAGTGATGAAAGCTTGAGCACCACAAAGAGCCCAAGCTTAATGTGACTACGCGGTCTTCTTGTCGCGAGATTCGAAGAAATAGGTGACAAATACCATGTAGGCAACGACCAACACTAACTGCCATATTCGAACGTAAAACTTATCGTCTAGCGCTCCGCTGCTCATGGAGGTGCCCATTAACACCATAAAACCCGTAAATGCAGTGGCGTAGACTGGGGCTTTGGCGGGCTCGGTGTAAATCTTGGTCCCAAGTAACGTAATAACCACCAATATCACAAGCATGTAGATGTACATATTTGGCACCAGAGAAATGGTAACGAAGGCAGCGAAAGCGAGTAGTCCTCCTAACACATTACTGATAACAAAAAACAACGATGTCTTGCCCGCTTTGTCGCTGGTTGCCATCAGAGAAAGCAGCATGACAAACGCAACCGTGAGTAATATTTGTGACAGTTGGAAATAGAAATAAAAACAAACCAAGGGAAACGACATCATCCAAGCTCGAATCGCAGCATTCCAACGCGCTTCTTTGCTTAAGGGGGAAGGGGGGAAGCCAGCAAACTCAGGCGCATCTTTTTCAGGGAAGTAAATATGCGACACCCCGTAAAGCGCTACAGCGACGATACCAGAAAACGCAAAACCAATGCCTACGTCTAACGCGGCTTGCTTGTCGATGATGGTAACCGATGGAATCAAAATCAGAGCAATCATCAAGAAAGTGGCAAACATTACCCATTTCGGATCGGTAAACAGGTAATAGCTCCATAACATGCCCAACGAGAGGACAGTCAGAAAGGCAATTTTGTACTCTGGCAAGCCGCTCGATACCAAAAAGCCAATGACCGCGGTGGAGATCAACGCATAGCCAAGTTGTTTGACATGCAGGATATGAAACTGCGGTTTATCGACGATGAATTTTGCAGTCAACAGAGGTGTACAAAATGCCAAAGGCCAGTTAAACCATAACGCGATAAAAGTAGCCAAACCTACGGTGACAACATAGCGCAGTATTCGACGTTCTTGTGCTTGAGTCAGACTATCTAACATAAGAGAACACGCTCACTAGATTGATCCAAACCTTACCCAGAAAGTTAAATAGAGCGTTGCTCTCTGTGTAGATCACCACATCTGCTTGTCCACCGATGCGCATGAAGTCAGCCGCATGTTTATCATCGAGCTTAATGGTCACGGGCATACGTTGTGTATCGCGCAGCCAACCATTTTGATTTTTCACGGTGGCTAAGGTGCCTGGCTGATTATTCGCGCCCCATGCAACCCCTAAATCTACTGAAGATACTGTGCCAGAGAAGGTTTGTCCGGGAGCATAATCGAGTGCAACTTCAACTTTATCTCCGGCGTTAATGTTGCCCATGCTGTTTTCGCGGAAGAAGGCTTCAAGCCATAAACCGTCGCTTTCAACAAACGTCATCAAGGGAGAACCTGCCGTGGCATAAGCACCTTGCGACAAATTAAAATTGGTCACAGCGCCATCAGAAGGTGCTCGCATTGTCGTGCGTGATAAGTTCAGTTGCGCTTGTTGCAGTTCTAGTAAAGCCGATTGGATCTGAGCGTTCTCTTCACCTGCCGCTCCCACCTGAGCTTTTGCTTTTTCTAGGTTCGCTTTGGCGTTAACGACATCGGCATTCGCTTTATCAATGGCTGCGCGAGTTGTATCTGCATCTGATTTTGAAACCACGCCTTTTTCTGCCATGGCTAAAACTCGTTGACCTTGGCGTTTAGCATTTTCTTGTGCCACGAGCGCAGTGGTCAATTGAGCTTGTGCTGACATTACACCTGCCATTTGCGAGCCAACATTCTGTCCTGCGATCTTGAGCTTTGCTTCCGCTTGCTTGACCGCAATCTGGTGATCGATGGTATTGATTTGCAGCAGCACATCGCCTTTTTTGACTTCGGTATTTGGTTTAATGCTGATGTTGTCAACTTGACCAGAGACTTGAGGGATCAATGAGACGACATTGCCTTCAACACGGACATTATCGGTTGTCGGAATGATGCGATCTGCCACTATCGCTGTACCAATGGACACCATAGTGAGTGCCAATAATGCATTGGTTGTGCGCTTGACCTTATTAACCGGTTGCGGCGTCTGGCTTACTTGGTTTTCTGCTGCTGTCTCTGACATATAAACACTCACTAATGATGAAGAAAGATGGTCAGAGTTCTCCATCGACGCAAGCTATGCGCGAATTAAACTGAGACCAGTTCGTTTGAGCGTTAAAATACAATGTGTAAGGAAGTAAAAATTGCCATTATGCGACATTCGGAAATTTTGCAGAGTAGTGGTTTGAATAAGAGCGACAGACAAAGAAATAGGGCGGGCAGATAGAAAAAGAGCCTCTCTTTGGAGAAGCTCTTTAGGGTAGAGATAACGTGACTAAGTGATCAAATAAATTGATTAATATGTCACTTAGTTGCTGTACATTTTTTCAAAGTTCTTTGGATTCCAGCCAATCATGACTCGATCGCCAATCTTCAGTACAGGTACAGAACGAGCCCCCAGAGCATCGAGCTCTTTGCGTCCGCGTTGCATTTTTGCATTGCACAAGCGGTAGTTAATATTTTTCGAATCAAGATAACGTTGAGCATCTTTGCAGTGCGGGCATTTGTCTTTGACGTAAAGAACGACACGTTTCATTCAATTTCTCTCCATTATCGTCGGGAGGCGAAGTTTAGCGAGGTTTCGCAACAAAGGAAAGCTCGAAACCTAAGATGAAACTCTTGCTCATCTCAGGTATATTTAGCGCCTTTCTTTTGTCATAGCAGACTTAATACGCATGCATCCGTCACTTCGATACATTCAAGGTTATCCGCAGAACATTGTCGAGCAAGTAAGTTCACTCATCGACAGTGGTAAACTGGTGTCTTGGTTCGAAAAACGCTACCCAGATAGACACCAAATAAAAAGCGAAAAGGCACTCTACGAATACGCAATAGCGATCAAAAACCGCTACATGAAGAAAGCCGCGCCAATTAGCAAAGTGGTCTACGATAAGAAAATTCACGCGGTCAACAATGCACTTGGTTTGCATAGCGTGATCAGCCGTAACCATGGTGGCAAGCTCAAATCGAAAAATGAGATTCGCATTGCGAACGTGTTTAAAGATGCACCTGAAGCGTTACTGCGCATGCTGGTGGTACATGAGCTGGCACACACGCGTGAGAAAAACCACGACAAAGCCTTTTACCAACTGTGCTGTTATATGGAACCTGAGTATCACCAACTTGAATTTGATGCTCGTCTGTTTATGATTTACCTCGATTTAAAAGCGAATTCGAATGAAGACCAATAATCACAACGCGAAACAAGCTCAGCCAAAAACGGCCAAGTCTAAGCCGGGCAAAGATGCAACCAAGATCAAACCAAAGCGTGTGAAAAATAAACCGACAGCAAAAGCTGCAAAAAGCACAGGTCTGAAAACTAACGCCGCGAACAAAAGCAGCGATGTGGAAGTGATCAAAATTGCTAAAAGTGGATTGCATGAACGTAATGCACATCGAGGTCGTTACGATTTCAAAAAGCTAATCACAGCAGAGCCTCAGCTCAAATCATTTGTGATAAAGAATCCGAAAGGGGAAGACTCAATCAACTTCTCCGATCCAAAAGCCGTCAAGATGCTCAATAAAGCATTGCTGGCGGCGCACTATGATATTGAATATTGGGATATCCCTGATACTTACTTGTGCCCGCCAATTCCTGGGCGCGCGGATTACGTTCATCGTGCAGCCGAGTTGCTTGATGGTGAAGTAAAAGGCAAATATGCCCACCATAAAGTGCGAGCGCTTGATGTCGGTGTTGGAGCAAACTGTATTTACCCAATCGTAGGTGTGACTCAATACGGTTGGCATTACACCGGTAGCGATGTTGATCCAAAATCGATTGAATCAGCTCGAGCAATCACAGAGCGTAATGCCTCGTTAAACGGTAAGATCGAACTCGTACAACAAACCAGTGAGTCCAATATTTACCGAGGTATTATCCAGCCAAACGATCGCTACGATATTACGACTTGTAACCCGCCTTTCCATCGTTCAGCTGAAGAAGCCGCGATGGGCAGTCAACGTAAGCTGGATAATTTAAAAGCGAATCAGCGTAAGAAGGGCGTGAAGGTTCAAGCTAATCAAGCGAAAACGCCGCAAGTAAAAGCCAATAAACCAGCGCTTAACTTTGGTGGTCAAAATGCTGAGCTATGGTGTGAAGGTGGTGAAGCTGCGTTTATCCGTAAGATGGCGAACGAAAGCCAAGCATTCAGTGCACAAGTACTTTGGTTTACCACGTTAATCTCAAAGAAAGACAATGTACGCCCAATGCGCAAACAGCTTGAAAAGTTGGGTGTAAAAGCGATCCGAATCGTGGAAATGAGCCAAGGACAAAAAGTCAGCCGCTTTATCGCTTGGTCGTACATGGACAAAGCTCAGCGCAAAGCGTGGATTGAATTAAAGTAATTATTCAGAGAAAGCTAACCAAATAATTAAAAAATAGCACCACTTTATTGGTGCTATTTTTTAACAAGAAACTCATTAATTTAATAACTATAACAAGTTTATTTTCTCTTTCTGTCAAATTATATGGTAGGGCTATCAAGTTAAAATAACATGGGGTACTATCCAGTAAAGAAATAGTATTAATATATGCCCAGCAATGTCCGATAACGAACTGATCATCTTCCCTTGGAATCACAATTTTGAGACAGGGATGACAAAGATTGATGAACAACATTACCATCTATTTTTATTGGTGAACAAATTAGCCAATACGCTGATTTATGATGATCAAATCGAGGTAGATGGCGTGTTTGGTGAATTAAAAGACTATGCACAATACCATTTCTCATATGAAGAAAGCGTATGGAATGAACACTTTTCTGATGATGTTTGGAATGAAGAACATAAAAAGAGTCATGCCTCTTTTGTTGATGAAGTCATTAAAATTCAATCTGAGTCCAAAGACCTTAACTGGCAAGAATCGATTGAACATATCCTGCAGTTCTTAATTCGTTGGCTCGTATTCCATATCATCGGTGACGACAAGAAAATGAGCGTTGCAGTGAAAGCGTTGGAATCAAGCGATTCTTTAGAGATGGCCAAAGTGAATGCAGTTGATACCTTACAGGGTATTAACGGCTTAGTCGCTGATACGGTTCTCAAAATGTATTTTGAAGTTTCGACTCAATCGATTGAATTAGTAAGAGAAAAGCATCGTCGTTTCGTGGCAGAAAAAGAGTTGCGATGTCTCAATAAGAAGCTTCAAGAACTTGCTATTACTGATGAACTATCGGGTCTGTATAATCGCCGATACTTTAACATCATGACGCCAGATATCCTCTCCAAAGCACAAGCAGGCAATCAAACGGTCAGCTTTGTTTCTATTGATTTAGACTACTTCAAGCAACTTAATGATGAGCTTGGCCACCTAAAGGGCGATGAGGCCATCACCAAGGTTGGAGTGTTATTATCTTCGCAATTCAATGGTGTTGACGAAATCGCTTTTCGAATGGGCGGAGAAGAGTTTTTGATTGTGCTTGTCGGATCAGAGCATCACCGCTGCGTGAGACGTGCAGAGAAAGTTAGAGAGTCCATTGCTAAGCTTTCAATTCAGTGTGACCGTCACGAGCAGAGACACTTTTTGACGAGCTCTATTGGTGTGTATAGCCAACAATCAGAAGCTAATGTGGGTATTCGTTACTTTTTAGATAAAGTAGATAAGTGCCTATATAAAGCGAAGCTGACAGGGAGAAATAAGGTAGTTGCAGAGTGTCTATGACTTAATAGATGTGAATTGCCAGTCGTCTCTTCTAAATATCTTTCATATCAATATCCGGAATTATTTCCTTGTTTTTAATCAGGATATAATACCTGTGTTGAACCTGAATTTTCTCATAAGTTAGCTATTTATTTCATTAGTTATAGTCTTTTATATCTTTAAATTGTTTTATATTTAAATACTATGCTTATTCTTGAGCACAATCACAACTATATATATTCAATTCTATTTTAGGATTTATTCCTTGAAAGGTGAACGATAAAAAAGATAATCCACCTTCCCTTAAAGGAGGATTAAATGAATAAATACAGTATCCTAGCAGCATTAATTTTATCATCCCCAGTTTGTAGCCAGACGTTCTCTATCACTCCCTCAGTAAAAACAGGGATGCCTACCGTTTTAGAACAGCCAAATTTATATCAAGCACCTGTTTTTGATTTTTATGATTTCTCCGAAGGCTATCTAGAGCAGCGCGCTGAGTCTATTGCTGAGCTTCCTATGGCATTAAGCCATATCAACAGAGTTTGTATTCAAAATAGATTTAGTGAGATCGATAAAAGTGAAGGCTATGGTCAATCTGGTGTCTTGTTATACACCTACAAAACGGATAGCCGGGGAGAGAAGATTCATAACACAACAATAGGGGATAGAGCGCCTTTAGAAAGTATCTCTGAACACTGCTTTGATGAATCAACGTGGGTGTACAAAAACTGGCTAGACGACGGTGCAATTGCTTTTACACCGTACAGCACAAAGTTCTCTTTCCTAGAAGACGTAAGAGTGGTGGTTGATGGAGAGCTCGAATTACCAACAAATTCTACGCTGTTTGTTCAGCACTATTTTGATTTTATAAGCAAAGTGGGTTTCGACCAATCTGCCAGCTTTTATCATCCAAATGGTATAGAGAAACTTAAATCGCTCATTATCGATGGCCTTGAGAGTAACAACGAAAATATTATCACACTGAAAAATACCTCTTTTGGTGAGGATGCCTCTCTTTTCGATATTGCGTTAATGTCTAATGATGAGTTTATGAATAAACTTTTGAGCCTAGTGAAAAAGGTGAGTGGGAAAAACACCCTCAACTTTGAATCCCTGCGCATCATCAATGAATTTGAACTCGACGACAAGAAGTATATTAATGTTCAAAGAAAGGATTGGGTGTTAGGGCGGCTCATCACGGTTAATGAAGTGATTATCCTTCAAAGACTTGGTAACCAATGGCTTATTGAAATGCCTGAAAGCATTAACGATATGCTATCTAAATAAAAATATAGGCGGCAATTACTGGTATTGCCGCTTTACTAATTAAATTGTCACGATACTTCATATTCTTTCTTATGTTTACTTTATCTATCACTACTTGGCGCGCCGTTGTTAATTTGAAACTTCTAATATATTTGAGTATTTCTTAAATTTATTGAATAGCCGCAAATAGTTTGTTAATTATATAAACTCGGTTGCATTTTATAAAACTAATTATTATGAGAAAAAAACTATTAACGACAGCATTGGCTTCGGCTTTCATCAGCCCTTACTCGCTATCTAGCGAAGAAGGGAATGATATCCATATATCAAACTCAGTTTATTCGTCCTCGACTTTTGAAGAAAGGCAGTATCAAGCCGGTTTTAACGCCTTCCTAAGCGCTATGCGTAGGACGCGAGATTCAATATTAAACAGTCCAGCAAACAGACGGCTGGTATCGGATATCAAATCAACGTTGAGTAAAGAAGGGCATTGGACGGTTAAGGCTCGCCAGCAATACATATTGTTGAAGTCGAACGTACATCAAGACTTTTATGATGCTTACTCTTCAACGAAACCTCCAGTCTTGGTGCCTCTGAATGTGGAGGAGAGTGAGATTGTCTATCAAATGTTGCACCATCTCGATGCGTCTTCTTCCGATCTAACGATCAACGTTCAGGGATTTAGCGATCGCCCAATTTCAGAGGTTTCCAAGTTAAGCTTTATCAGCAGCGCGACTTCTGCCCGTTTTATTCCAGAAACGTTTTATTCTGAGCCAGAATCTCGGTCTCTTTTTACCTCTCGAATTACCCTCAATTTTACCAAAGAGTACTTACCGCAAGTGATCAGCGCTTTCGGCCATTTGTACTCTGGTGAAGTCGCAGATGTTGTCAGGCAGGCGAAAATTATGGGGCCGGCATATTTTGGCTCATTGACGGACCAAGCTGTGTTGTATCTTGAAGGTGCGGACATCAATAATGCTCAACGAGTCATCGACTTTTTAGCGCAACGTATCCCGGAACAAGCTTGGGTTGAACACACTCCATTGGGAATGGTTTCACTCGCTAAGGGCCGAAACTATTCAGAAAGTTCTCGTTTCGCTTTTTCTAGCCATGGTGGTGCAAGATCGGTTGTTGCGACCGATGCGATTCTTGAAAACCTATTTGGCGGTGAGAGCCTAGCAATCTTGTTACCTGAGGCACTCAGTGCTCATGGTTATGATCCTGCGCGTATTCCTCTGCTTGATCCTGCTTTTGATTATAAGTCTGAGCAAATGGACTCAACGAGTGCGGCTTCAGATTTTATACGCGATCCGCAACGTTTCCTCAAAGCGCATACGTTAGACGTTACGCCACTTATCGGCGAGTACTCAGCGCACAAAGGTAGGCCAATGATGCAGTCCGGTACAGATGGATTCCAATTAGGTTTTGAGAGTAAGGAAATATCGCGCAGTAACAAGTTAAGAGTGATAGGCGAACCTTTGATGGACAATATGCCTTCGTTTGTCGATGTCGCTAAGTCTGCCAGAGTCGGCCAGGTTTTAGTGGCGGCCTCCAACAATGGAGGAACGATTGTGGTGGTCGATCAAGACGCTGATCATTATCGTATTTACTTCGACAAGCGTCCGCACGCCTACGCTTTATACGATGATGTTGTTGCATTGCGAGATCTAAGTTCAGGGTATCGCGTTGGAGATGTGACCAAGTTTGATAAAGGGCTCGATGTCACCTTCTTTGTTTTTAATGAAAAAGGTTGGCAAAGCGTCGTACAGAAGCAGTCATTCAATAGTTTTAGTGATTTAGAGGTGCGTCGTACGGGCTCCACAACGGCGGTGCCTTTTATGCCAGTCGGTGAAAATTTAACGCAACTGTTTGAGCAAAATCGTACAAGCTTGCAGAAAGAGGTGCTTGAGCTGGCAAAAAGGTTTGGTTTGTCTACGGCTCAGATTGAAGACCTACCTTATGACCCAATGGAAGCGAAAGTGTTAGAAACGCACTCAAGCTTAAAGCGGTGGAATGAGCTGAGAACTCAACTGAATAAGAAGATCTCAGCGCAGAGAAAATCGCTTGCTAGACAAAGAATTGCTGAGCTCGCCAAGTTAAAACTACCCGGTAACTCAAATAACGCACAATCGATGAAGAAGCTATCGTTACTGCGTGCCAGCTTGTTGGAGTTAGACAACAACGCAAAATCACTGATTACCTTGTCTGAGCAGGTCGATCAGATGTGGCTAAACGTACAACAAAAGTCAGAAAATGGCCTAGGGCAGCTCATTGTTACAGACAACAGCCTAAGGACTGGCAATTTTGATAAGGGCCAAATACACCAACGTTTCTTGGTAAAAGAGAGAGCAATAAAAGATCTATCAGGCAGTAAAAAAGCCGCTTACGAAGACGGGTACAATAATTTTGAAGCGATCTGGCTTCCTGATTACGACGATTCAATGACTCTGACGCAAAAGCAGCTATTGCTATTGGGATCTAATGATCTCGATGCTCGGCAGCAAGGAGCGCTAATCAGGCGAATCAGCAATCAGATTACCAAAGAGAACATCACGAAGAACTTAGATTTTACCGCTAAGTTTAATCGAGAAATGTCTCGTTTAGGTGGCCGAGTCGTCGCGAGCCTACCTCAAGGGTTTGTGCTGACGCTGATGGGTGATGGTAGTGGGCGTTGTTACCCTCTGGTGCGCGCGATGTCTGTTGCGATGTCTAGGGGGACAGAGTCTATCCGAAACTTTTCTGACAAGCTGTTTATCGGTGCGGCAAACCCACATGATGCGGAAAGCCATTTCTTATTAGATGCACTACGAAACCTGCACTCGAATTATGAAGCGAGAGAAAGCAGCCAAATGATCGGCCAACTCGATATTGCGGGCATTATAGCGGCCGTAAACCGTGGGCTCTCTGAGCAAGGACAGGTCTCACTGGCGGTCAATACGAGTACACATTCAGTTGGTGTTGCTGCGATCAATGATATGGGACAGAAGCGCTTTTACTTTTACGATCCTAACTTTGCTGTTGTTGAATTCTCTTCGTTGAAATCTCTCAAAAAAGCGTTAGAAGCACATTTCGTGATGCATGAGATGGCGGAGTACTATCTATCAATGGGGACCAAGGCAAACCCTGAATTCAATGTGTTAGCGATTGATACATCCAAAATGTCTCTAGTAGAAATTTTACCCAGTCAGCAGGTTTTCGACCTCTCTTCTTCAGAGCCGCTTAGCCCGGTGGGAGATGGAGATTCTATCGTTACTGTGAGCGACGAGGATTCCATTGTCACTATTGATGATGATGCATCGATCATGACGATTGACGATGATGAGTCTATTATCGTTTTAGAAAACTCAGAGAGCAGAGTACAACAGGATCTCGCTCTGAGAATGAATCTAACCAAAGTTAAAGCTTATGAGCATGCCAGCCTATTATCTAACGCTGTAGAACGTGCGAGAACTCAGTATCGATTGCCAGAAGAGTGGTTACCAGTGATAGGGAGCATCGAGGAGTCATCTCCCGGATATTCCGCTATCACTTTTGTTTCACCAGATGGGGCAATGGAACAAAGGGTACAAATTCAAGGGCGAGAGTTGGTCCAAGTGAGTGAGTATCTCCATGAGCAATATGCCAACGTTAAGGCTCGCTTTGATCTTCGCACTGGCCAACGTGTTCCAACCTTTGAATTTGAAGACGTGCAAGGATTCGATGGTTTGAATGCAGGTTTTGCGGTTCAGTCGGTTATCACTTGGTTTCAAAACGAAAAAAGAAGCCAAATCTCGGGCGAGAAAAGCAGTGCCTTACAGAAAGCGCTGGAGATTCACAGCTACGTCATGGCAGGACAAATCTCCCACGGCCTTCTGATGGATGCTCAGCACATGGTGAATTTATTTAAAGTTGCCGCTGCTACCGATGCTGAGCTTGTTAACGCTACAGTAAACAGCCTATCAGGTATTGCGAATCAAGGCGTTGGATTGGTATTTGGGGCTGTGAATGTCAGTTTGAGCGCTTATGAACTTGCCCATGCGCAAAATGCTCAACAACAAGCAATCTTCGGGACTCAGCTTGGTTTCAATGCGGTCGGCACTGCTATCGGCGGGGCCGCTTTGGGCGCTGGTATTGCGGGAGCTTCTACGACTGCTTTAGTACTAGGAGAAGCTGGAGCTATCGTCGGTGGTTTAGCGGTTGGCTTTACCGCGTTGGCTGAAGCTTTTGGTGATATTGCGATGGATGCGCAACAAGTAGGACGCTACTTCTATCAAGTCGATCATGCTTACCGTGAAGGTGGATACCGTTATGATGCCGAGAAGAACGTTTTGTTGCCAATTCCTGGCGCGGTCATTAACCAAATTGATTTATCAAACGGGCAAATAGAGCTTGGTAGCCAAGCCCTTTACTCTTCTAAGCATGGTAAAACCGGGTCCGGTTGGTTGAACTACTTCTTTTGGGCGGGCGATCTACCAAAAGCATTGAGAAACAAGTCTAAGGCTTTACCGCTAAGAGAGCGCCTAGGTTATGGCTCGTACTCTGGTATCGATGCCCACAGCTCCACATTAGTGCTGCCCGCAACAGGCAAGTCGTACATCGATTATGACTATGAAATCCTACCAGGCTCGACCACTAGGAACGACCAAGGATTCAGTATATTAAGATCGCTTGAAACGCATCTTGATTTCGACTTCGACTTTTACGTTTTCCCATCGGAATATGTCATACGCACTATGCGAGAGCAGTTCGTTCCGCACACGGTATCCGTAAAGCTGGGGGCTATGGAGCGTATTGTTGTCACGCCAGAGATTAAAGAACTTGGTTTGAGAAAGCTGACTTACCATTTGAGTGCTGAATCGGGTAAACAAGAATTGATTGTACAGCCACACGCGAAGTTCGTGCTTTCAGAAGACTCTGCAGTATCGGTCAAGTGGGTGGTTGACGCGAGAGCTATTAAGGGAGCCACACCTGAAGTGACGAATGGAGTGTTGAAAATTGGCACCGTCACCCTTGATATCTCCTCGTTGAGCGAGTCAGTTGTCGAAGTGTTTACAGACCAAGGTGAAATCTGGCAAGTGGAAGACTTAACACTGTCGTTGATCGCGACAGACGCTCAAAAAGAAGAGAGCAGCTCTCATGTGATTGAGCACCTTGAAGCGTTAGCTGAAAAGCATCAGCTCCTTGGTGATTATGTTGTTATCAATAATTATGAAGAAGCCGGAGAACCTCTCGGCACCGCTTATTACGACATTAATAATGATCGTGTGATAGTGAGCCGTGATGTTTCTGTTGAACTCTCGCAGCAAGCGCAATTGCTAACGGCAACCAGTGATGAAGCTTGGCTGTTTAATCAGCAGTATGGCTTATTATGGAAAGTTGATATTGCCCCTGGCGAGATGACGGGCTTTTACACGTTATTCCAGCCGTCTAGGCCTTCTATCTCTGTCAGCTTCAATGCTTGGACGGAGGCGAACGTTGTTCATGTTGCTGCCACGTATCATATGCCTGATCAGTCGCAAATTAAATACCTGTACCGTTTAACGGAAGGCGGGTTAATGCTGACAGACATTCATGGCAATGAGCGGTTGTACCAAGCTCTTGTTGCGCCAGTCGATTCGGATCACAGACGCTTAATCTCGGATTCCATGAGCTCGAGCGAA
Organism: Vibrio sp. LB10LO1; assembly: GCF_010092875.1. Classification (NCBI taxonomy): domain Bacteria; kingdom Pseudomonadati; phylum Pseudomonadota; class Gammaproteobacteria; order Vibrionales; family Vibrionaceae; genus Vibrio; species Vibrio sp. LB10LO1. The sequence continues at coordinate 63,315 of NZ_JAADJW010000009.1, read as the reverse complement.
TTTGCACCATTTGATCTTTCGGCTTACGAGAAAATGCCAACACAACTGGCTGATACCGTTGAAGTTGCCGTTGAAGGTGAAACGCCAGTATGGAGCATTGTTGGTAAAGAAAAGGCAACAGTCGTGAGCACGTTACCTGCTATGGAAGAGCTCAAGCTGCTGCTTGTCGATGAGGATGTCGCGTATTTCTATAGTGAGAAAGAACAATCTATTTACCTTCAAAAAGAGGGACGAATTAAAAACGTTACTCTAAAAGAAGGTGACAAGGTTACTGCCCACGAGCATGTCTATATCGCGAGTGACAATGGCGAAATTCATGTGTTAACGCCTGAAGGTACGAAAAGCCTGATCGCAATTAACCAGCAATGGATGGATCAGTATCAGTACAACTGGCAAGATACGTTGGTGACCAAATTTAATGGCGCCAAACATCAGCTTATGATTTTTGGATTGTCAGATTTTGATGGTAAAGCTCTAAAAGCGTGGTATCTGCCGTCAAGTGAGCAGTTTGTTTTAATACCAAACCAATGGAACGATAAGCAACTAAAACTGGTTGGCAAGAAAGACGACCAATCTGTTTGGTTGTTTGAGCCAATGACAGGCAAGTTATATGCCCAGCCTTCTTTCTCTTTAGAACAAATGTATAACTTTACAACGGACTTCCGATTCATTGCCGACGGACAACTGACTGAGCCTGTTGAGTTTGACTTGATTGGCGAGGCTTTGACGGATGTTTATGTGAGTCATGACGGTTATCGAGCGGAAACAGAGAGCGGATTGGTGTTTGAGTTGACGGCGAATGAACCGCCAAAGCTCGTCGAAGTCAGTGAACATTGGCTGATAGAGAACGAGGGGATGCTAAACACTTTATCAGAACGTGTTGAAACGGGGGCCGTGATTCACCTAGGCAAAAACAGTGATCGCTGGCTTGTGGTCGCAACGGGCAAAGAGATTCGTCTCGGCAAATCAGGACAAGCGATTTGGATTGGCTCGGTGGAAGGCCCTGTAGTGCGTGAACTGTTCTTCGTACCAGAAACCAATGAGCTGATTCAATCCGATGATCAACAAGGGAGTATCTCGCTAGGAAGCTACCAAGATGTGTTTAGAACTGGCGATGCTTGGTCACTCATTTCGGAGCCTACTCGTGGTGAGCTGATTGAAGTGGTCAAACTCGAAGGGACAGATGCTATTGTTCTTTCGACATCGGGCCGCAGTAATGGTTACGACATAAATGATGCTATTGGTAGCTACAAACAAGTGTTCATCAACGATAACAGCCATGCTTCGTTTATTGACTTATCTGACTTTGATCGTGACCAAGTTGTCATCCAACACGAAGGAAACCGGCTGAAATTGGTGATCGCTAACAGTACATATGTCGTGATTGAAGAGGCAGAACGCGCCTCGAAGAATAAATTAGCGTTGAGGTTCGCAGGTGATGCGCAGCCTGTACGACTTATCTACATAATTTCAGCGCTTGATGCCCGTAGTATCGATGGCATTGTTGAAATGAGCGAACTAGATTTGTAGGGAGTCAACTTTGCTTAACATTTAAAGCCCCGAAAGGGGCTTTTTTATGTCTTAAATCTGCATCCTTTCGATTACATGGATTTCAATGTCAAAAATCCCGTGAATGACAGGCATCTCTTGCAATCATGTGAGCGGCTCCCTGTTCCTGTTACTCTACTTACCTTTGATTTGAAATCGACATCAGATGTTAGTGCCGAAATGCAGTCACATGGGCTAGGCACTATTCACACAACTGTGCAAATATTTACTGTTTACTCAGTTATGAGAGCTCGTACTTTCAAACCGGACTTTTGTCCTGAAACTTTGTCGACTTTCCTCATTATGATTGCGCCATCAGAACGAACGAGGAAAACATTATGACTGCTCATATCGCAGGTTCTGCAGAAGATTTTGCTTCAACTGTTATCATGCCGGGCGATCCGCTGCGTGCGAAATACATCGCTGAAACCTACCTAGATGATGCCAAGTTGGTTACGGACATTCGTAACATGCTGGGTTACACCGGTTACTATAAAGGCCAGCGCATTTCAGTCATGGGGCATGGCATGGGCATCCCATCAATGGTGCTTTACGGTCACGAGCTGATTAATGACTTTGGTGTGAAACGCATCATCCGAATCGGTAGTATCGGTGCGACGCAAAAAGACGTTCACATGCGTGACGTTATTCTAGCCCAAGCAGCAGGCACCGATTCACCGACGAATGCTAAGCGCAGCAGTGGCTACCACATGGCAACGTCTGCAACGTTTGAACTGCTGCACAACGCTTACATGTCTGCGAAAGAGAAGGGCATTGATGTCAAAGTGGGTAACATCTTCACTGGCGATCTTTACTACGATCCAGATGAAGACATGATCCCAGCCCTAGAGCGCTTTGGTGTGCTTGGTGTGGATATGGAAGTGGCGGGCTTGTACGGCTTGGCACACCAATTCGGCATTGAATCGCTGGCGATTTTGACCGTGTCTGATCACTGCATTACTGGCGAAGAAACCACAGCAGAAGAGCGTCAGCTTTCTTTCAACAACATGATTGAAATTGCGCTAGAAACTGCGATTAAAGCTTAACCCTACAATTAAGTTTTCTTTGAGAGCTGGCTCGCTGGCTCTCTCTAATACTAAGAACATCTATCTATGAGCCCTTGGAGTGAATTATGAAAAATAAAATAACACTCACCGCAATTAGCTTTCTCGCCAACTTCATTATGGCGGGTTTTGCGACCCAATTTGGTATGTTGGTTGAACCGCTTGCCAACACCTTTGATGCGAACGTTAACGAAGTCGCATCGATTTTCTCGCTATTAAACGGCGGCGCACTTGCCGGTACGATCGCGGCTTTCTTTTTGATTGAAAAAATCGGCATTAAACGCATGACCGTATTGTGTTACGGCGCGATTGCCGCAGCGGCACTGAGTCTATACGTCGCGCCTTCTCTGTTTATCGTGATGCTTGGCATGACGGTGATTGGTTTCTGTGGCGGTGTCGGTCTCTGTATCGCGGGTACTATCGTGGTATCGGTATGGAAAGACAAAATTCAAAGCACCATGCTGGTGGTTCAAGACGCGACCTTTAACATTGCAGGCGTCATCTTCCCATTGATCACTACTTACGCGCTGACGAACGCAATGAACTGGAGCATCAGTTACCTAAGCGTGGGCGTTGTGGCGTTGGCAACCATGTTTGTTGCTTTGCTGACTAACTTTAACCAATGTGGTGGTGAAAGCGGCTCTGAACAAGAAGCAAAATCTGAATGGAACTTCGGCATCATCAGCGGTGGCGTAGGTTTGTTCCTAGGTATGCTTGCGCTGTACACCTTCCTAACTTGGGCACCAATGTTCGTAAAAGAGAAGTTTGATATCCCATTTGAGCAAGCGGGCAACATCATCACTCAATACTGGTCTGCCGCTCTGGTTGGTGCGTTGGTTTCTACCGTGATTGTTTCACGCATGAAGATTCAAACTTTTCTACTGACGATCATCTCTGTTGCTATGGTGATCACCAGCGTTATCGTTACTACGGATAAACTAGAATGGCTGTCATACCTGACTTACGGTTACGGCTTTGCTTGTGCAGCGCTTTACAATGCTTTCATCGCTTATGGTGTATCGTTTGTGCGCAATGCAACCAGTAAGAACGTGTCTTACATCTTAATCAGCGGTAGTGCGGGCGCGATGTTCAGCCCAGCCATCAGTTCGGTAATGGAAAGCGTGGTTGGTCTGCAAACCGTGATGTACGTCATCCCAGTTATCTACGCAGCAGTCGTCGCAATGCTGGTGGTTTCAATGAAGTTTAAGACAGTAGAGCAAACGCAAACCGCTTAAATGAAGTTAAGTAAGAGAACAAAAAGGTCTGCACTGTGCAGACCTTTTCTCGTTTATAAGTGAAGAACTCAGCTATTCTTCAACAAAATTACGCAGTCCGTCCAAGTCGAGAATACGTAGTCCTTTCTTTTCTTTAGCGATAAAGCCTTTGTTTTCAAGCTCTTTCACCGCGCGGCGATAAACACGATCTGAGGTGGCAAATCGCTCCGCTTCCAAATAGTTCTTTTGGAACCCATCCACTGGAAGATCATTTAAATACTGATGATAGATGTCGTATGCCACGTTGTAGGTGATTGGGTAGAGTAATCGGCGAGAAAGAATCTCCACCGTATCTTGGTAATCAATCGCGATGGCGCTGGCAAAGTAAAGCGACAGTCGAGGCTGTTCTAACAGGCATTTTTGCAGCTTTTGCGCGTCAATAATCGCAACTTCAACCGGTTCTACCGGAACGATGTCCATTTGGCAGCGATAGCCAGTAAAGAACTCCATTTCACCAAAGACTTGTTGTTCACACTCAAGCGTACCAAGCAGAAAGGTTTTGCCGTTTCTTGCTGTGACACCCATGGAGATACGACCGGAATCGACCAGATATAAGTTTTCGACATGCTCACCTTGGGTGAGGAGCTTTTCGTTTTCATCAAAAATTCGGCGCGTACAGATGCAATCTCGGATCGTTTTTTCGATGAGATGTTTATCTTCACTCCATTGCGCCTCAAAGCGTCCTTTACCTAGGGTTTGTAATTGCATCGACGTACCTTAAATGACAATTCTGGCGAGCTCAAAACGTGCCATTAATGGCTTGCTCTCTTGTTGATACCAACTTGCTGGCATGTTGGGTTTAAGCTGGGCTTTTTCTTGTTTGCTGATCACAACATAGCGTAAAAATGTGTCGAGTGTGCTCGCCATCATTTCAAAGCTCATATCGCTATCTTTACTGATGGTTTTTAATAGTCCAACGACCGTATCTTCCGGTATCAATGGTTCTATAACCGCATGTTTGCGCTCGGTAATCGCCTTAGAACAAGGTATTGAAGCACGGGCAGTTTCCCAGCACACTTTATTGGTTTTACTCACGAGGTTGTGTTTGTAGCAGTAATAGCTAAACAAAAAGCGTGACAGGTTCTGCCAGCGCTCAGCTTGGACTTCTAACCAAAGGTGTTGCAGCTCGATATCAGCGTCAGTCATGGGAATGCGTCAGAAAAGAAAAAGAGGGCGTAGTGTAACTCGGTTTGAGGTCGACTCCAAAAAGACCGCAGGAATAAAATAGAAAGATGCCCTACACAAGTCTGAGCTTAGGTAGGGCGTTAACGTTAAATGAGCATGCTACGAACATTTTAACAAATTAGAATTGACCGAGATATTGATTAGGATCTCGCAGGTAATAATGGCCTAGAAGATTGGCTCTACGCTTCTATTTGGTAGATTTTGGAGTTACGAAGTCCTCTCTGGACAACGTGATTATGTCAACTATTATTTTTTTGAGCATTACTTATTGATCATTCAAAGTAATTTTTTCGTAACCAATTCTGAGAAGCGAGATAGTTTTAAACGTGTGGTCCTCGCAAAACCAACGGCAACAAGTGAGACTATTATGGAAAATCTGGTTAAAAATTTTATACCGCTCCTTAAATGGAATCGTAAGCGTAACTTGCATTTCAATATAATATTGGCCGCAGCCGTTATAGTTTTCCCTAATGCAGCAAATGCGGCAGCCAATTTGCAACCCAATGACTTTGTGGGTATTTCCTTCTGGCTAATCTCGATGGCCTTGATGGCTTCAACTGTTTTCTTCTTGTGGGAAACTCAGGGAGTAACAGCGAAGTGGAAGACATCATTGACCGTTTCTGCATTGGTCACTTTGATAGCCGCAGTTCATTATTTCTATATGAGGGATGTTTGGGTCGCTACAGGCGAAACTCCAACTGTCTACCGCTATATTGATTGGCTACTTACCGTCCCACTGCTGATGATTGAGTTTTACCTCATACTTCGTGCTATAGGTGCAGCCTCCGCTGGTATATTCTGGCGCCTTTTCGTTGGTACCTTGGTTATGTTAATTGCAGGCTTTTTGGGTGAAGTCGGTTATATCAGTGTTACAGTGGGTTTCGTCATCGGTATGCTGGGGTGGTTCTACATTCTGTACGAAATATTCCTCGGTGAAGCAGGCAGAGCAGCGAAGCATCAAGCTAGCGACTCAGTGAAATTTGCTTACAACCTAATGCGTTGGATCGTGACCGTTGGTTGGGCGATTTATCCTCTAGGCTACGTTTTGGGGTACATGATGGGAGCGGTTGATGAAGCTTCTCTGAACTTAGTGTACAACCTAGCTGACGTAGTAAATAAAATTGCGTTTGGCCTGCTAATCTGGTACGCAGCGACTTCGGAAAGTCAAGACGCCAAGGCATAACACGCGGTCTTCAAACCCATACGAACGGGGGGCTTTGCTCCCTGATTCTTATCTGCAATTACTTGGATGAATAGAAGGGTGTTGACAATGAGCAGTTCTTCTCGAAGTAAAGCCAGTCAAAAAAGGGATACCTACCAAGATTGCGAGGAGTTCCTTTTGTCCGCCGTATCTGGCAACCAACCCGCTTATTATCATTTAATGACAGGTGGAAGCCGTATTAGAATGCGCGTCTGCTTAGATACATCATTGTGCCTAGGAGTTAATGATGAAGATGCCATGAGATTAGCCTCCGCCGTTGAGTTGTTGCACAACGCTTCGCTTATACACGATGACATACAAGATGGTGATTCATTGAGGCGTGGCCTGAGTGCTGTGTGGGTTAAATTCGGGACAAATGTTGCCATATGTACCGGGGATTATCTGATAGCGAGAGCATTCGGTATTCTAGCTAGTATTTCTTCCCCAAACGTTTTGCCGCAGCTCCTCGAGGCTACACAAAATGCAGTTTCGGTCACGATTGAAGGGCAAAATGCCGACCTGACGGCGAGAGAACACATAAGTCCACAAAACTACGAATCCATTGCTGAAAAGAAGGCTGGTCCGCTACTCGCTCTGTCGCTTGAATTACCATTAATCAGCAGTGGCAGGTTGAATGAAATTCCAACAGCTAGGCATGCGGCATCCAGTCTGGCAATCGCATATCAAATATTAGATGACATCAAAGACAGTGTTGAAGATGCTACACGAGGTCGTCCAAACCTTTTGAATTTAAATCTGTTAGACAGAAAGCCAGAAGATGCCATCAAGCTCACTCAAGCTCGGGCTGTTTATTTAATCAAAAGCTGTGAACGTGATTTGTTATTGATGCCGACTGTGCACAGCGAGAGCCTGCAAGGCGTGATACGAAAACTACTTTTCTTGGCACAGGGGAAGCAATGTGGTGGCTCATAATCATTCCGAAGTCTCAGGTAGAGCGATAGTCATTGGTGCAGGCTTTGGCGGTATTGCATCTGCGCTAAGACTTTGCGCTAAAGGTTACAGCGTAACTCTGGTAGACAAAGGGGATCAACTGGGCGGGCGTGCCAGGGTGTTCGAACGCAACGGTTTCATTTTTGATGCAGGTCCAACCGTCATCACGGCTCCTTTTTTAATTGATGAACTGTTTGCCCTGTTCGGTAAAAAGACTAGCCAGTATGTTTCGATTGTACCAGTAACACCTTGGTACCGCTTTTATTTCCACGATAATACGACATTCGATTATGGGGGCACTCTTGAAGCCACGTTGGAAGAGATAAAAAAAATCTCTCCAAAAGATGTTATTGGTTACCAAAATCTCTTAGCTACCTCCGAATCTATTTTCGACATTGGCTTTACACAGCTCTCGGATGAGCCTTTTCACAATCCACTATCAATGATTAGGCAAGTACCTAACCTGATTCGTTTGGGGTGTTACAAAACAGTGTGGCAATTGGTTTGTGAGCATTTAGAGCACGAGAAATTAAGACAAGCATTTTCTATACAGCCCTTGCTTGTTGGCGGAAACCCCTTCGACACGACAAGTATTTATAACCTCATTCACTTCCTAGAATTAAAATGGGGAGTGCACTTTGCCATCGGTGGGATGGGCGCATTAGTGAACGGCCTGAAAAAACTAATGCTCGAAAACGGTATAGATATTCAATTAAATACTGAAGTGAAAAGTGTTGTTTCTAAAAATGGAAAAGTGTCCGGGATCGAGACATCTAATGGCGATCTCATGGACTGCGACGTGGTAGTGTCGAATGCTGATCCAGCCTTTTTATACCGAAAGATGATTGCGAAGAAGGACCAAACCCTGTCGGCCAGACTCAAGTCACGCCATGCCAAGTTCTCGATGGGGCTTTTTGTGCTGTATTTCGGGACGACACAAAAGTACGAGGACGTCGCTCACCACACTATATGGTTAGGGAAGCGTTATGAAAGCTTACTTAATGACATTTTCCACGAAAAAGTGTTAGCTGATGATTTTTCTCTTTATGTCCATAGACCAACCGCGACAGACCCCAATATGGCTCCAGAGGGATGCGATAGTTTCTACGTGCTTGCTCCAGTACCTAACCTAGAGTCCAATGTTGATTGGGAAACGGTAAAAAATAAGTACAGCGATAAGATCGTAAACGCACTCAGTGAAACTCTATTGCCAGGTCTGAGCGATTGTATTGTTGAACAATTTTGTATGACACCTAGTGACTTTCAGTGCGATTACAACAGCATAAATGGAGCGGGATTTTCCATAGCGCCCACCCTCACACAATCGGCTTACTTTAGATTTCATAACCGAGGAGAAGGGCTAAAAAATCTGTTTGTCGTTGGTGCGGGCAGCCATCCAGGAGCCGGTCTCCCTGGTGTTCTTTGTTCCGCAAAAGTATTGGATAAAGTTGTCCCTGAAGTTACGGGAGACCATGCTAGAGGGCGTTCGAGCGGCACCCTTTTGACAAATAGTGACACTGCGAAACCGCGTATGAATTTGTCTAGTCGTTTGTCTGGAGATAACCATGGAAAATACGGCTCTTAAGTGTTTGTCGAATCATGGCAAAACGTGGAGATTTGCCAGTTTTTTGCTCAGTAAACAACAGGTGGAGCAAGCCGCTAGGCTGTACTACTTTTGCCGTTGTATTGATGATATTGCCGACAGTACAGCTAATAAACAGCTGGCTTTCGAAAGTTTGGAGGAAGTACAGCGACAGCTGTCGTTGGGAAAGTCTGATGAGCCGTTTGTCGACGATTTCCTCCAGCTCTCATCTCAACTCGATATTCCGGTTATGCACGCTTTTACTTTGGTGAGAGGCGTGCAAAGTGACATTGACTCGGTGCTGATCCAAAGTGAATGCGAATTGATCCAATATGCTTACCGAGTTGCTGGCGTGGTAGGGTTAATGATGTGCCCGATTTTAAAAGCGGATAATAAAGGGATGCCTTACGCCATTGATCTGGGGATAGCATTACAACTCACAAACATTGCCAGAGACGTCCTTGAAGATGCTGAAATGGGGCGTCGGTATTTACCTTATCAGTGGTGTCCGATTACACCTGAAGACATTGCCTCGGATGAGCGGGAATCTGTGAGAACCACAGTAAGTGATGCGATAGTGAGACTGTTGACGCTTGCAGACCAATACTACAGTAGTGCTCGTCAAGGGTATCAATACCTTCCACCACCAAGTCGTCGTGCAATCATTGTTGCAGAGTCTGTATACCGGCAAATTGGAGTCAAACTCAGAAAAAGGGGCTTACAGTACTGGAAAGGCCGAACAGTGGTTGAACCGTTTTCCAAAGTTGCCGTTGCTATGTCCGCTCTATCAACCAGTGCTCTCGAAGCGACTGGAGGACATGATGCTTGCCTTCACCAGCCTTTGGTTCTTTTAAGCGAATACAAAAAGTTTAGGAGCGAATTTGATGGTAACACTTAAAGCTGACGTTGTTATGCTTGGTATCGGGTTATCAACATGCTCACTTGCAATGGCGCTCTTAAAACAAGGATATCGTGGTCACATTGTGATGCTAGAAAAGGAAAGAGACGTCGATAACAACAAGACATGGTGTTTCTGGGAGGGTGAATACATACCAACGTACCTTCGTCCTATCGTCAGCAAAACTTGGGCTTCTTGGAAAATCGCTGACACCATACATGCTGTAACAACCGGTGACCAGGGATACTCTTGCATCAAGGCCGTTGACTTTTTTTCTCATTGTCTTGAAACATTTAAGGCCGCTAGTAACGTAACTTTGGTGTTCGGGGCCGATGTCACAAATACAGGACATAACGATCGATGCGTGACGGCTTGTTATGACGGATATTTAGTTGAGGCCACAATTGGTTTTGATAGCCGCCATCATATGCCTTCCGAAAGTATGCCCGATGGTATGCTTCAATGTTTTTCAGGGGCTTGGGTAAGCAGCTCTAGCCCGTTATTTTCTGATAATGTTGCTGATTTGATGGTTGATATGAAAACGATAGAGCAGGGCATAGAGTTTATTTATGTCCTGCCTTTTGATGTGAATTATGCATTGATCGAAGTAACGCAGTTTTCCTCTCAATTACCGTCTAAGACGTGCTTGGAGGAAAAGGTTCTATTAAGCGTCGGTAATATGGGATTAATGAAAGAAGACATTGTCTCGTGGGAGCATGGCGTCCTCCCGATGACAACTGATAATATTGCGCTTTCTACTTCACAACATGGCAAACCTCCTGGTAATTCTCGTTGGCATTCAATTGGGATCCGCGGGCACAACATACGAGCAGCAACAGGCTACGCCTTCATTTCAATACAACGTGCCAGTGAACACTTTGCCCAACAAATAATAAAAGGTGGTGCAGTCACACCTTTCAAATCGCCAAGGAGATACCACTGGCTTGATAAAGTTTTTTTGAAAGTACTGCGTAACCGACCGGATATGGCCGTAGAGATATTTAGCCGTATGGCGAGAGGTACATCGCCTGAGCAATTTTCAAGGTTTATGACAGAGCGTGCCACGGTTACTGATATTGTCAGTGTCATAAATTCTATGCCTAAGCGCGTGTTTTTGAGTGCCGCTATCGGAATGATCGGATGATATCTTACGAAAAACCATCTGCTACTCAATTGGGGGCGATTTATTTAAGTGCTGCCATCTTATCTGGGCTTTTTTCCGAATTTACGTTTAGCGACCTCACCCCCCTCATTGCCATTCTGGTATTTGGCTTGCCCCATGGTGCATTAGATATCATCATGTTGAACAAGCTAACGGTAGAGAAGCGTTCTTCGCTAGTAACTTTGGCGACAGCATGTATTGCCTATTTTTTGGTGGTAGTGTGCTGCCTGTTCACTTGGTTGTGGCTTCCAACTTTTTGCCTTTGTTTGTTCCTGGCGTTAGCTGCCTACCACTTCGGTTGCGACTGGATGAACATAGCACCAAAAAAATGGCGACAGCTGGGAATTATCGTTTTAGCAATGCCCGCGTTATTCCAACCTGACTCCGTTGCCATGTATTTCAGTGCACTTGGCGTTCCTCACGATGCGACTCGCAATATTGTCTTAACGATGTCAATTTTGGGGCTGCTGAGTTTAACTGCTTTACTCATCGATTTCCGCCAAATATCTTTAGAACTTATAACATGGTTGGTTGTTTTGAGTTTAACGAGTTATGCACTACCAGTTCTGTACTATTTCTGCGTTTATTTTTGTGGGTTGCACGGGCCACTCCATACTCTTGATATCAAGAGGAGATACAGGCTATCTTGGTATTTTTTAGTCAAGGCATCTGCAATTCCTATGGTTAGCGCAGCTATCATCGCTGTGTGCTTTTTTTTCTTCTTGCCAAACGATTTTGATGGTAACAAGTGGTTACCCACAGTGTTTGTCGTTTTGTTCGCGTTAACAGTGCCACACCTGATACTTACGATTGTCCATGATCATCGAGAGAAAAGTGCCTCAGATTAATCGGTGCGTAGTACTGATTGTATGCATCTTAGTCGGTTGGTTATTGCACGAGATACATCAAATTTGATGTTAAACGACGATGATAGATGGCTTGCGTAGTTTGGGATATTACCTTAAATGACAATTCCCACGAGCTCAAAGCGTGCCATTAATGGTTTAGTCTTTTGCTGATACCAGATTGCCGGCATGTTGGGTTTAAGCCGGGCTTTTTCTTGTTTACTGATCACAACATAGCGCAAAAACGTGTCGAGTGTGCTCGTCATCATTTCAAAGCTCATGTCGCCATCTTTACTGATGGTTTTTAATAGTCCAACGACCGTATCTTCTGGTATCAGCGGTTCGATAACCGCATGTTTGCGCTCGCTAATCGTCTTAGAACAGGGCAGTAAAGCACGGGCTGTTTCCCAACACACTTTATTGGTTTTACTGACGAGGTGGTGTTTGTAGCAGTAATAGCTAAACAAAAAGCGTGAGAGGTTTTGCCAGCGCTCAGCTTGGACTTCTAACCAAAGGTGTTGCAGCTCGATATCAGCATCAGTCATGGGAATGCGTTAGAAAAGGAAAAGAGGCCGCATTCTAACGTGATAGGTAACCAAAGCCAAAGCATCTAGTGATTTAGGTACAAATTGGCTGTTCAAAAAACAGCGATAAGTTGTCAAAAGTCTGACAATAGCGTTTGAAAACAAAAATAGTATTTTTGTGCTCTATATTTATTTTTAATTTATAATATTGATCAAATTTTTGATGATAGTGAGTAAATACTTTTATCAGAATAACTGTGTGATTTTCCTTCAGATAGCACGTGGTCAGTAGTAATATCAAACTAAGATTATGAGTTACAATTAACAAATTAATGCGAATGTGAAGCACATTTTCTATGTGATGTGGTTGTCTTTAGCTTTGATGTGCTACTGTTTCAATAAAGTATGTTTTGGTAGGTTTTTATGTTTGGAGTTAGCAAAGAAGCTGTGATTTCGGGCCTGTATCAGGCAAGCGAACTCAGAGCAAAACTGTTCTCCAAGGAGTTGGAGATCTTGAGACTTAAGGCAGAGTCCGAATACTTCCAGGTTCTCGATGAACTGTTAAGAATCAAGGATAGCAATACAAAACTTGTAGAAAGCGGGCTTGCAGAGAAACTTGAGCAAGAGAAGCTTAAGTGGAACGGCTCGCAATTGATGAATCTGGAGCAACGCATAGAAAGCGTGAGACTGTTAATAGAAGACTGTCATGCTTACGTTCGTAATGTTAAATCTAACTTTGATCAAGATGATACCGTTGGCTACACAAGCTTAAATACGAAAGCATTAGAGCAAGAGCTAGAGTCGTTATCGTTTGCCAAGGTTCTTAGTTCATCAGCAAAAGAATATTTTTACAACTCGCTTGAGTACGAGTTGTATACAGATAAAACTCCCAATATTGAGTTCTTGTATTCGTTGAAAGAACAAATCTCTCTACTTTACGAAAATAGAGCTGCATGAACTGAATAAAGAAAGCCCTCGGAGTCGAGGGCTTTTTGTTGATATCGATCTTTGATGCTGCTTGTTTTAGATAGATTAGGGCTTAGAAGTGCCCTAAGTACTGCCAATCAGCGTTATTTGGATTTTCCTCTGTTGGCCAAGGGAAGTACCAGTATTTTCCGTCAATGAGGCGGTAGTAATGATAACCACCACGGAAGTGATACACGTAAATATCGTTTATCGTTCCCGTGTTGTTGTTCTCACCCCAAATTCCCATGCGATCTTGCTTGTGCCACGTTAAGATTTCGGCTTCAAACTTAGCTAAGTCACTGTTGAGCTCGGCAATGTACTGTTCAATATCCGTATCGCTACCAATAAAGCGCCAATCAGCGTCAGATGTGTTCTGAGCTGGCAACGCGCTGTTCACTCCCGGACGTTTTTGCATAAAGTAACGGCGCTCACCGCTTTCATCGGTATCAATGAAAATAGCGTTCTCAGATTGTCCCCATGTCGTTGAACTCGCTTGTTCCCAAGTTAGCAACTGAGGTTGATTGAAGTAGCTGGCAACACGCTGTGCATTGTCGATGTTACTACGATCGATTTTCAGTGGGTTAAAACCAAACTGGACATGGTTTTCCGCTGAACCTAGGTACTTCCAGCCTTCATTGTCTGCTTGGTTGGTTGGGAAATCCGCCGCAGAGATATCACGCATTAGGAAGTAATCGCGAGTGCCGGTGACTGGGTTAGGGTACACGTAAAGTGCACCAGCGCGGCGTTCTGCGCTTGTCTCACCATTGCTCAGTACACCCGCTCCATAGTTGTCTGCTACGAACTTGTCGAAATCAGCCACAAAGCCAAAGTCGATGCGGTTTAACGCTGCGTTGTCGGCAAACATTATTTGTTCATCAACGTATTGTTTGTAGCCATGCTCTTGACCAACAAAGATAGGACCAACAAGCTTATCGATCGCCGGGTTTTGATCAGGGATCAAGCTATCGAGCACTTGTTCACCATTCACGTCAGTACAACTTAAGGTGACACGAGTCGGCAGTGGCAGCTGCTCTAGGTTAAAGTGGAACTTATTGCTTTGTGAGTCGTTTAATCGGCTACTTGCAACCGCAATGTTTTGTACTGAGCCATCTTGGCGCTCCACCGTAACCGCACAGCTACGTTGAGAGACCATACTTGGCTGATACATTCCACCTTGATGTCGCGCGTAACGCCAATCTACACCGTTGTTGTGTTTCACACCACTAAACTGCTGGCAGTGGGAAGAGGTAAAGTAGCCTGCACCATCATGGCTCGTGCCAGATTTATCAAGTACGCAAAGTGGCACTTCGCCAATTTCGGCGTTCGGCGTGTAAGTTACAGCTCCTTCACCGTATTTAGACAGCAGTGAGTAGTCATGATCTTGAGATATCATGCGCTCACGCTGACCATTGATGTTCCAGTACATGTCTTCGCTGCTTTCACAACGCACCATATCCGCACTGACTGTACCAACGAAGTTTGCACTTTCGCCGTTGCTTGCTGTGTAGCTGAACTGACAAATACGAGCCTGCTGGTTGTTGACCTTCATCGTCTGCCACAAATCTTGTTGAATTTGCTCGTCAGACAAAGAAGACACCGCTTGCCAACCTTCCGGATGGTAAGTTACGTCGGGTGCAGAAGGCAGCTCAAATACGTTGCCGTAGTTGGAGTAAATTAGTGGGTACACTTGGCTTGCAAGTTCGTTACGCGGATCGTAAATGCCCAACATGGTGACAACAGGCACGCCAGCCTTACTAGGCACTGGCGTGTCGTTTTGTGCTTCTTCGTAACTTTGGCTTTCTTGATTCCAACGAACATAGCCAGTCGAGCTGTTTAAATCAACGTTAAAGCCGTTATTGAGCCAAGTTTGTACACGGCGAGACTGAGAAGGGTGCTCTAACGTGTAATGACTAATGGTGCCTAATAGTGCGGCTTCGCCACCGGCTTGCGCATCACGCATGAAGCGGAATTCACCCGCAAATGGTGGTACCACTTCACCACCCACATCGTTAGTCGTGGCTTCACCTGTCCAGTGTAAGTTACCAATAAAGCGGCGATGCAGAGCATCCCAACCCCAGCCAGATTCCAAATCGTGCGTAGAAGCATACCAAGGGTAGTGACCAAGGCCGTAGTTATGCCCCAGCTCGTGCGACCATTCGTTACCAGTTGTCGCCGTTAACGTCACGATGCCACCGCCGCCACTGCCGCCATGATCAATAATGCCATTGGTGTACACGCCGCGGTTGGTGTGCGCAGTAATGTGGTTGAAGCGTTTATTGTAAGCTTGCGAATAGCCAGCACTATCGACAATGCCGACGTTTGCGTTATTCACACCAGTAGAGACCAGTGCTTTACCAATGGCTTCACGCATGTCACCACCGTGCCAGCCACCTTCACCATCGGAGCTTGTGGTGTAAACCTTACCGTTTGGCAGCGTTACTTTCGGGAAGTAAGCGGCTGTGTAATCCGCCATCACCAGTTTAGAGGCTGAGATTTTCTGGAAGTAATCGGCGCTCAGCTTTGCCATGTTTTTGATCATGGTGTTGCCATCACGCGGCGCCGTGAGCATACCCATGTCGATGTTTTGAATGATAAGCTCCGGCGCGCCGCCAAAGACAAGTTCGTTAGCAGCTAAGTCGCCTTGTCGATCAGTGTTATCGGTCAAGCGCAGCGACAAGCCTGGCTTCATCCAATCCCATTGTAGCGGCAGTGACCACGCGTGATGGGAGAACACCACTTTAGAACGTCCATTATCTGGCTGATCAGAAGCCGCAAGCGCGCTTGGTGGCAGCATTGGGAGGTGAGTGATTACAGTGCCTTCAAAGTTCACTTCTACCCAAACTTGTTGAACGGTTTTGTCTTCTGGCGTGAATAAAAGCAGAGCTTCACGGTCGATCACCAAGTCAGGGAACAGGTTCACATCGTTTTGATTTGGGCCAGTAGTAGTATGGGTTTGAGCAAAATGGATAGAACCAGTCAAATCACCATTCAAGTGATTTACTAGCGCCAATTCGTCCGCGTAGCCAAGGCGTGCGGTACTGGTCGTAAACTCAATCTTTTTAGGCTCGAGACAATCTATTGCATTACATGACGAAAGCTCAGCGGTGTACCGAGTGTCTGGTTTCAGGTTACCAATGAACAAGCCAGATTGAACGTTGTCATAACGAACAGGCTCAGTGCCTGATTCAGTCAATGTCAGAACCACATTGTCATTCGCGTTTTGCGCTGCCCATTTTAGTTGGACACCTTGATCAGAAACGCTGGCAACCATAAGGGCATCAATACTAGGTGCGGACAGGTTTCCACAGTCAGAAGTTTCGATATTTTGAATCATCTCTGACTGCCAAATGTATTCGCCATTTGGACCTTTAGAGCCGCGCGCAGCAGGAATGTATTCAACGTAACAACCAGTGTCGTCACGGTTCATCACACCAAACTCTTTGTGAATCAAGTAAAAGCCGCCGTTGTACATGATGAATTCCCAATCAGGGCCGACGAAGTCTACGACATTACGGTAGGCTTGGTCTTGATCACCAGATAGGAAAGGGAACTTTGGATAGCCATCGAAGTTCACCCAGTATTCATAACCTTGAAAATCAAGGTAGGTTTCTCCATCGCGTTGAAACGTTCCTTCGCCTTTGTCTGCCAATTGCTTGAGCATTTCAATGCGTTCAAAGGTTTGATTCCCGATTTCGACCAGTGTCAGATCGTGGTTCGCGTATGCGAAAGTGGCTGTGCTTCCTAGGAAAGAGGAGATCAGCCAAGCGAGCGTATTTTTCTTCATATTAGACTCTACTTTTGCCAATTGAATAGACATTCGTGTGCCGCCAGAAACTCAGCACGATATGGGGAGTTGCATAAGCGATCTTGATGAGAGTTGCTTACGAATTTGATTATCTGATGGGATTCGGTATCGAAATAGATAGCAAGAATACTGCTTGTGATTTTGCTTCCACCTTTGATCCAGTGGTGATATTAGATTGGTATCTTATGTCCAAATTCGCTTTTATCTATCTATACAAAATGACGTTTTCTATGTATGCGTACGCCATATTGTTCTGAGGGATAAACGTTTTTCAGTGGCTTAGGTTGGCAAGAAAAGTAGGGCGTTACTCTACGGAAATAAAAAATCCCCTTCATGCACAAGACAAGAAGAGGATCCCCGTTAGCGTTTCAAATTCAGCGTTAGTTGCGCTTTATTCTCTAGATTATTTCACTAGGAAGTGCTTAACGAACTCAGTGATTTTCACCATGTCGTCTACCGCGATGAATTCTTCCGTAGTGTGGACTTTTGCCATACCAGTCGAAAGGTTTACGGTTGTTAGACCTTTCTTATTGAAGTTGTTCGCGTCGCTACCACCGCCTGTGCCTTTGGTGAACGCATCGATGCCCATGTCAGCAAATGCTGCTTTGATTGCAGATACGTGCGCGTTGTCTTCTTCGATAACAAATGCGTCGTACGCGCGGCTTGATTCGATTTCAACTTCTGCGCCATGCTTTTCACATACAGACTCAAATGTTGAGATCATGTGATTTACTTGCGCTTCTAGCTTTTCGCCATTTAGAGAGCGAGCTTCAGCAACGATTTTTAGCTCTGGCATTACGATATTCGTTGCCTGACCGCCGTTCACCATGCCGATGTTTGCCGTAGTTTCTTCGTCGATGCGAAGTAGCTTCATTTGATTAATTGCGTCGGCTGCTACCATGATCGCACTGATGCCTTCTTCAGGTGCTAGCCCCGCATGTGCAGGACGACCTTTGATAGTCGCAACGATTTTTTGCTGACCAGGTGCTGCTGTTACGATAGTGCCGATAGGGCCGCCTGTATCCAGTACGATCGCTTCTTTAGATGTTACGTGTGTCATGTCGAAGTACTCAGAGCCGAACAGACCGCCTTCTTCATGCACAGTGAAAGCCAGTTCTAGCGTTTTATGCTCTAGATTCTCAGCTTGGATGCAGCGAACCGCTTCCATGATCGCGGCAATGCCAGATTTGTCGTCGCCGCCAAGAATCGTGTTGCCTTTAGAGCGGATGATACCGTCTTCAATGATTGGCTCGATACCAATACCAGGTGTTACGGTATCCATGTGACAGCTCATTAGGATAGAGCCTTCTTTTTTACCTTCTAGACGTGCGTATACGTTAAAGCCGTTAGAAATGTGTTCTGGTACAGGAAGTTTGTGAACTGTAAAGCCTAATTCGCCCAGTTGCTCAGCCAGAGTTTCTGCGATTTGTTTTTCGTTCATAGATTCGCTATCGATGCGAACCAATTGGCAGAAATGTTCAACTAGACGTTCTTGATTAATTTGTGTCATTTGGGTGTCTCTTTCTTTCTTGGTCGGGAACGCAGCGTTATCGCTCGGGCCCGAAAGGGAACAGAACACCTCTTATTACACACCTTAAACCCTTTAAAACTGTCTTGAATCAAAAAACACCGCTGCCTGACATTGTTCTGACCTGCGAAATACCGGATCTGATGCGGTGGTCACGAAATCCGTTATTTCAACCGGTGTGAGATGACTCGCTCTAGTTCGTGAAATAAAAAATAAAAATGACAATAGATAAGAAATTGTTTTAAAGACTAGGTTGTCAATAAATGAGGAAAAAATAAGCACTATAAATAGACCACTACGGCTAATAAATAAGGTGTGCAGTGATGAGTTTTTACTTTCGACTATTCGTTCTAATTATTATAAGTGTCCTAATTAGCTTTTTTCTTTTCCTAGAGTTGTCGTCAGCTTCTTTTGACAGTGAACACGGTACTGAGTATCCAGTTGGTAGCTTTGAAGTCCATATGTTCTTTGAACGACATCAGAATCACTTGTGATGATAAATATCCTTTAAAATCAGGGTCTTTAGTTTTTTTTATGTCCGGATTTTATTTCATCATTTTATTTCATTTTTAAATTCTCGAAACAAAGCACTGGTTAAGGCAAGTTGAAGAGGAACAAAAATACCCAAGTAACTTTGTATCCTGCATCTAGAATTCACTTGGGTATACATATAACGATGAATCCTACATATTTGGAGTTTTACCATGACAACAAAAACAACTCTTAAACCTGGCCTTGAATATAGCAACGAAACCGTTTTATACACTGGCAACATCATTACGATGAATACCGAGCAGCCGAAAGCAGGCGCTGTCGTTGTAAAGGAAGGTAAGATACTGTTCACTGGTACCAAAGACCAAGCTGAAACATACCTAAATAGTGAGAATTTAGACTATCGCTGTGACGAACAATTTGAAGGAAAAACGATTGTTCCAGGCTTTATTGAAGCCCACATGCACCCGCTGATGGCGGCTCTGTTTACAGGCATGTTCGAGTATGGCGGCCAGTATGATCGCTTAGGTGTTGGTGGCAAACTACTCAAAGGCTGCTCAACGGAAGAGACGCTAAAAGCCCGCATTAAAGAATTAAAACAAGAGCATGATAATGCAGGGAAAACAGGTGACTGGCTTAACCTTTGGGGTCTTGACCCATTATTGATGACCGATGGCTCCGTAGTAAACCGCGATTTCCTTGATTCAGTGGTTGATGATTCTCCAGTCTTTTTCATGCATGCGAGTTGCCACTTAGCCACAATGAATTCGCAAGCAATCGAAAAAGTAGGGTACAGCTTAGATGATGATCCAGAGTTTATTCTCCGTGAAAACGGCCGACTAACGGGTGATATTGCAGAGATGAAAGATCTATATCGTGCACTGAATGTTGGCGCATTTAACTATGGCACTGATCCTGCTGTTATCGGAAAAACATTGATTGATTACGCGAACATTGCGCATTCACTCGGCGTAACAACCGTTGCTGATTGTGGTATGGGTATTCCATCGAACCCATATCCGTTGTATCAAGCACTCAGTTCAAACCCAGCATTTAAACTTCGTGTGACTGCATACCCACTTGCTGGCGTATTCAGCGTGGATGAAGCGAATGCGATGAAAGCAGAGAACAACGATCGTTTAAGCATTGGTAGTGTTAAATACGTGAATACCGATGGCTCTATTCAAGGGTTTACTGCTAACTTATTGGACGGACAAACATTCTATAATGGCAAGCCAAGTACATCACTGACTCGTGATATTGAAGAGATCTATGAAGCTTCTCTTCCTTTTCATAAGGCGGGCTACAATATCTCTTTCCACTGTAACGGCAATGGTACAACAGAAAAACTGTTAGACCTTATCGAGCGTATGCAAAAAGACACGCCAATGCCAAATGCACGCCACTGTTTAGAGCACAACCAAATGGTGACAGATGAGCAGATGGATCGAATGAAAGAGATGGGTGTTTGTCACAACCTGTTTGGCACTCATATTCCAGTATGGGGTGACGTGCACGCGACTCAAACCGTTGGGCCAGAGCTTGTTAAGCGCCTGAATCCATTCCAAACCTCTGCGAAGAAAGGCATTCCGTTCTCTATCCACTGTGATGATGGTGTAACTCAGGTAAACCCGCTGTTTATGATGTGGGGGGCGATGAACCGCCAGTGCATCTTCTCTGGAAATGTATATGGAGAAGAAGAGTGCCTAACTGCAGAGCAAGCTCTACATGCGGTAACGCTAGGCGCAGCGTACCTAATGGGTCATGAGGAGAGCAAGGGTTCAATTTGTGCTGGTAAGCTTGCAGACTTTGCAGTTTTGGATGCAAACCCTCTCGAGACACCTAAGCAACAAATTAAAGATATTCGTGTGCATGCCACAGTGCTGGGTGGCGATGTCACAGTGCACCAAACGGTTACAACGTCAGTGAAAGAACCAGAAATGGCTTAATATAAATCTCACACTTTCACTTCAAGTCAAAGAGCACCTAATCAGTGCTCTTTTTTTGTATTTTATGTCGGTATACCCAAGTGACTTCAAGATGCAGGATTCAGAGCGTTGTCATTGATTCGAGTTCAAGGAAAACAACGCAGCGTAATAGCCAGCTCTTTCCAAGTTGTTTGACGCAGCCATTGGTTTAATAAAAAACCGAGTCAATGACACGCTCCCAAAGGGCACTCTTTACAAATAGTAAGGGCCTTGGCTTGTATACTTTGTTGCCGATTCTTGATTTAGAACCACTAGACCTTTAAATCGCCGCCGCGTCTACAAACCAAGTCATTCTCGCTGAACCTAGCATCTCGAGGTTACTTGGGTATATATCAGTTGGATGCATAGGCTTGTTTTAGCCTTACTCGCTCTTCAGCGTCGTATTACTGAAATGTTACATCGTGGACAGCTAGCAAAGACATCGCGGTGCAGTCATGCTTTAGATTCGCTCAGAAGAACGGTTTCGCGTTGAGTTCTCCGTTATATCTGTAAGTGGAAGGTTTGCCAATGTCGAGCTCTTAATATAGAAGCATGATGGTAAGTTTGGTTGGGGTTCTCAATTGACCTCTGAATCCACGACTTAAGGCAAGTTAGATGCATCCAGTTCAGCATTCGTGATTTGGATGTAAGATTTCATACCTTCATACCTTCATACCTTCATATCTTCATATCTTCGTACCTTCGTATCGCTATACCTTATTCCAATCACAGTAACTCAGTGAGCAGAGTTATCGAGCGTTATAACAGGCTAGAATGATCAGTTATTTACCACGATTAGTATTATTGTTGCCTTCGGAGTAAACAGAGCGACTGGCTTTAAGTTCAGTAAGGCTTTCAGTGGCACAGGGAATGGCAGGGTAACGTTTAAAAGGGAGCTGCATCCACTATTGAGTTAAGTTGATGCAGCGTAGATAAAGATAAGAAAATGGGAACGGACGATCAGAAACTTAATGCTGACCTTTCATCAGAGGTTTTGGGGGTTGCGATATCTTCGTTGGTTTAGTCTTACACTTGGTGCTTTGACGGAGGATTTGAGAGCTCACATAACCACCGAGAAGTGCGATAGTGGCAAGAATTCCCATTGCAAGGTTGAACCCCAATGCGCGAGCCTTAGCATTTTCGTTCAATAGATAGGAGGTTTGGTGAGAATCAAGTTGATAGCGTTCGAGTAGCACTTCAACTCGACTATCGTCGATATAGGGCACATGAGATATTTGATTTAAATCAGAGACAAAAGAGCGAGGGTAGTAGGTAGTTATCTCATGATTTGAACGAATACTGTGATCCATTGCCCATTGATTCAAACCACCAAATAGGCTGATTCCCAGCACTAATCCGATGTTTCTTACCGTTGCTTGTAAGCCGCCAGATTGCTCTGCCTCTCGCTCTCCTAATGCGCTAGTAATGATGACAGGGCATTGTGATGCCAAAATACCCATAGAAGCACCAAGTATGCCCATTCCGAGATAGAAGGGTGGCAGTATGTACAGGCTTTGGCTTGAGAATATTAGGGTAGCGCTAGCGGTTAACATCCCGATGAAAGCGGTTTGACATAGCCTCTTTGGTGACTGTTTTTTGAATACGATTGGTGTCGCGATGGATAAACCAATCATACATGCAGAGAAAAGAAGAATGATTGCCCCAGAATGTGCAGATGAAAGGGATATTGCGACTTGTAGATAAGTGACGATAACAAAACTGCTGCCACCGAGCGCAATGTACATTAAAGCGAGAACAATGAAACCTGTTCGTGATGCACGGTTTTTAAACCAACTGAACGGCAGCAAAGCAAAGCCGTGACGTTTCTCAAATCGTATTTGCTGGATGACGAACAGTGTAAAGAGCATGGCTCCAAAGCAGAGCAAAAATAGAGCCGGGCTGAAAGGAAAAACAAAGCTCAGCCATGTAGGAACATTAGCTCCGTTTAATACTTTAATTGCCCCCCAGTAAGGTATTTTTACCAATCCGAAAAAGATAGTTACGGTACTCGCCGCACCCAATATCGCCCCAACCGTATCGAACTTAGTTGGTTGATTGGTGTGTATAGGGCGAATCCCAAAAATGGCGGCAATAAGACAGGAAAAATAGCAGACCGCTATAAGAATGAATGGCCAAAACCAACTGGTATTATCGTGTAGCCAGCCACTAAGTAAAGGGATGAGAGCTGCTGCTAGCCCCGTAGAAGCCGCCATGAGTCCAAAGCCGATAGCACGATCTTTTCCAGGGAAATGGGCAACAACAAGAGCCAGGACTGCTGGAAGAATCAGTGCGGATGCAATGCCAGCAAGCGGGCGAATCAAGAGCGAAATTGTGTTGATGTTATCAATGGTCATGAAACCAAGCGTAGAGATGAACCCTACTGATGTCCCAAGGATCAGGAGTCGTCGCCAGCCGATGATCAAGCCTAATATGCTAGCAGGGAGCATGAAAGCAGCGCCAACGAGAGGTTGGACAATTCCCAAAAATTGAATGTTGGAAATGTCTGTTTGAAATACATTAACGAGCGCTGAGGTTGAGATCGACAGGTTTGCTACGTCTGCGGAGAGCGTGAATTGCGCCAAACACAGTGCAATGAGCAACCAAGTCGTTTTTTTATCTTTAGTTTTATCCATAGAATCTCACTAGGTTTGCAGAGGTAAACGAATAAAGCCCCGGCATTGCCGAGGCTTTAATGTCACCGTTAATTCTTCATTAATGAGCGTTGGGGTAGTTTTGAACAAAGCGCTAACCCGCCAAGCATTAATCCAATCAACGCAAACAGTGCGTAATGAACAGATTGCAGACGTGATTCAGCCATTACTTCGATCACTATACGTTGTTCTTCCTTATCAACGATTAAGTGCTCCATTAGATCAATTGCCATTGCGTTTGATACGAATGGTAGAGAAGGTTGTTCAATAATGATTTGCTTAGTTTCTGCAGATAATGCTTCATGCTCCGCTACATTAGACTTGATTGCACCAGTCAGAGAAAACAGCATTACAGAGCCTAGAATCGCAACGCCAAATGCTTGACCAACGTTACGTGATGTAGCCTGAATACCGCCAGATTGCTGTGCTTCACGCTCACTCAGAGCTGATGTCACGACAATCGATGCCTGTGAAGCAAGTAGGCCAGCACCAGTACCAAAGATGGTCAGTGAGACATATTGCCAGAAGGTGATGCCATCAGCGGTGAAGCCAAAGAACATTAAACCAGTACCTGCAGCTGCAATGATAAAGCCTAGCTGACAGACTCTTTGGCAAGTTAGGTGAGCCAGTTTAGCTGGCGCACCGAGTGAACCGATCATCATGCCTAATGCGAAAGCACACAGTGCCATGCCTGAAGAGAATGCGCTCATACCCGCAACAAGCTGCATGTAAGATACGTTAATAAAGCCAGTTGCGCCAAATAGCAGGAAGATAGTTGCACATAGCACAAGGCCGACTACAACTTGAGGATTCTTACTGTATGAAGACGGCAGTAGTGGTGTGCCACCTTGTTCCTCGAAGCGACGTTCCCATACCATCAACGCTTTTAGAATGGCAGCGCCAAGTAGTACCGTTGGGATTGCTGGAGACATGCCAAGGATGGTGAAGTCTGTTAGTGGTGCCACTAGGCCCCATTCAGAAATCTTCAGTAGACCTGTAACAAAGCAAAGTAAACCAATACCAGCGAGTGCAATACCAACCGTATCTAGCTTGCCTTTGAAGGGGCTAGAATCAAGTGTTGGAAGTTTCATACTGCCAAACATAACTAGCAAGCAGTAGATGCCTAAACCAACAAACGCAACTCGGAAGCTCGCGACATCAAGAATAAAACCAAATAGAAGCGGGGTTACAGCACTTGCAAGTCCGACCAAGGCAGCTATGGCCGAAAATGCAATGGCTTGGTCTTTGCCTTTATAAATGCCAGCAACGTTTGCGAGAACCGCAGGGATGAGCAAACAAGCGCCCAAGCCAGCGCCAACACGCGCACCATAGTTTAGAACTTCCATATTCGGAGCAAAAGCAGCACCGAACGAAGCTACAGCAAGCATGCCGGCGCCAATAATCATTTGGCGTTTCCAGCCAATAATAAGGCCGATTAAGCCACCAGCAATCATACCTGCACCTGCAATAAGAGGATACATAGCGTTTGCCATTTGAATTTGTGGCATGGATGCGCCGTGCAACGCAATTAGAGCATCGGTAGAGATAGCAAGGCCAGAGTTGTCAGCCATGGTAGAGAATTGTGCGGCGAGAAGAACAATTAAAGGAAACCATTTGGCTAGCCCTGTTTTCTCCTCAGGAGTAGGAATAGTAGAAGCGGATACCGTCATTGTAGATACCTTTTAGTTGAAGAGCCAAAAGCTCAAGTCGTTATAGTTATGAAATAATCTTCATCGCTATTTAACCTTGTGAGCCTATTTGCTCTCCAACCAAAAAAAGTATCTTTAGAACAAAAAAAATTGTATTTCTAAAATCGGAAGTAAAAAAACATAAAACCAAATTAACTATCTGATTTTCTAGTTAAAATGTAAGATACGTCCAAGCCGTTACTTTGTTCAACTTCGACAAATATTCTTCCTTCATCTAAATGCCAAGCGTTCAAGCGCAATAGGTTTCCACCTAGGGGAACATCTATTTTGGTGTTTTCGATAAATGCTTCCAATCCACGTACATGTCGGTTTTCAATATCGAAATGCGCACTCACGTGTTCTCGTTGCTGCAGCACCAAATTACCATCATATGTGTAGCTAAAGTCTTGGTATCTGTTATTAATCGAAAGCCTAATATCATTACTATTGACAAGCATGAAAGCGCTGCTATCAATCTTTTTATCTCCAATGTATATCGCACCTTCCCCTTGCCAGCCTCCTTCATAAAGGCGGAAAGGGTCATTCAAATAGTGGTAGACCTGATTTCCTAGAAAGCTTGATAGTCCGGCAATTACTGTAAGCAGAAACAGTGCTAAAAGTCGATTTTTTGGCATTCAAGAACCCCTGTTGTTTCAGAGCAAACTCTATAGAATGACTCATGCTTGGTGATGTATTTAGTGGACTCATTTTGTTTCACTGGCAAAGACGCGAGTTCTTGTTCTGTTGCATTAAAGAGTATCCAGTGTTTGCCATATTGTTGACTGATACGATTGGGCTTAGAAACAAAAACGCCTGACGCGGAAAGTGCAAAAGAAGCAATGGCGACAACAAATATTGTGGCGACAGACTGTACTACGTTGGATCTTGGCTCGAGCGTATCCTCTTGCTGGTTATCACTTAGGACTCGTTCAGTTTGCTTTTGTTCTTCAACAATTGGTTTACCGTAAGATTCTTCAATCTGTGGCGCAGCGGAAAGCACATAACCTTGCTTTGGAATGGTCCTTATGAGCGTTCTGTCTGCGTCTTGAAGTGAAAACCTTAGTGCTTTAACCGTTTGATTGATTGTTGCATTTGTCGCGTAAGAATCTTTCCAGAGCGTTTGTTCTATTGAATTGCGAGATAGCACATCAGGAAAGGTTTTTATTAACTCATAGAATAAGCTCGCTTCACGTGCTCGCAAGCGACTCAACTCTCCCTGATTATCAACCACAGCGGATGTTGGTGAGTAGTAGAGATCGCCCACCTTATAAATCGGTGGCTCAAGGCATAGTTTGGCCATTTAGTATTCTCAATGTCATTACGTCGATAAATATGCTAACTGGGTGCCGAGGTTTTTGATTTTGATCTACCGCAATAAATGAGCCGCATCGAAAATTGAAAACTCAAAAATGAGATTTTAAACAGTAGTCGAGCATAAATAAGTGACAATAAATGAGAATTCCATTTGATGTATAAATGTGTTGTGAGGAAGGATTTCCATTGTCTATTTTATGTTTGTCTGAATTCTCAGCGTGGTGCCTCCGTGATTGGGTTCTAGGGCAGGGTATCATTAGGAAACTATTTTTTTTTACTTATTGTTTTTTTATTTTGTTATCTAGCAAGGTGCAATTTATCTAGAGTGATTTGGAATTTGGTTTATGTCGACAATGACCATTTATCCAATAACGCGCAATAGGTTTTTGACCATGACTAACTATAAGAAAATAACGCTAAGTAGTGCCCTGATCCTTTTTTCGTCTTATGCTCTGGCTGATGAGCATATCACTCCGGAAGATGCACCAGATCCTGGTGACCATACAAAAGTATCCTCAGTGATTAATATCACTTACGGTAAGCAGAGCTTTAGGGAGCAGGATAATGACTTTGCCCAAATCCAAGGGCAAATATCAGGGAAAAAAAGCAACGACAATCTCTTTCTAGGACAGTTAACCATTCAAGGGCAAGATAGAGGCAAGGTGGGCAGCGAAGACTTTAACTTGTCCCAAGTGCGGGCTCGTTACTTCGAGGTTAGCCATACTGAGTGGCAGCACGCGCCTATGGTTGGTGTGTCTCTAGACTACATCGAAACCAGTTTTACTGACGCAATTTCGGATCGTTTGTTTGCTGTTGGTGGCCTGATTCGAGTTAACACCCCATTTAAAAACTGGCTGTCTTTCCCAATACTAGCCGGCGCTATCGGACAAAATAACAGTACTTATAGCCGATTAGGTATTACAGATGATTACACTTATGGCTTTCAGTTCAATTACTTAAACTCTATCTACCTACATGAAAATGGCACGCATGTTCAGGTAAACCCGCAGTTTAGTTCACTTAATTTTGGTGGTAGTGTGGGGACGGTTAATCAGCTCCAACTCGATCTCGCGTTCCAAACACCTTTTACAGAAAATCGCAAGCACTGGGGAAAGGTTACCTACACTGAGTTTTTTGATGATACCGAACAGAGCTTTGGTCACAACAGGCAGGGCACAGAGTTAAAATTTACTTATAGCTACTATCTGTAATTGGCAACGTCCATTCATTTTACGAAAACGAGTTGTTGAGCTTTAGAAGAAATTCGTAAGCTCGCTCGAATCACTTATGTAACTGATGAAAGCTCACTAATATATCTGCCTGTTCGACTGTAATTTACCTTGCATTTATTGAAGCAATGTCATATCTGTGGATTAATGCAGTCTCTGTTTATTCATGTCCTCTCGCACTGCCTTTCTGGATAGACCGAACTCTGAAAAGGGTTCGGTCGCTTTGATTTTATTGCTTTCATTCTCTGTTTTGTGAGCCCAAAACAAAAAGTTTGTATGTGCGCTCTTACTCGGAGAGAGTGATTGCTATTGAGCTTTATGAAGAGTGAGCAGAGTTAATCCTATCAACCATTCGATAATGTGTTTACAGTCTTTATTTAACTTGTAGAAAGCAACAGCCTCTACCTGACGTTGAAAGTCGCAGAGGTAGGGTGTGTGAAATTCACAAACTGTCATCAACAATGCCAGGCGCCAAATTGCCATAAATTCAGCATCATTAAAATGATGTTTCCAACTGCTGATAAACGCAGCTTCATTGTCAGAAAGGTCGAGCTTATCCATCATCATCTTAAGCAATCTACCTTGCAGTGCTCTCGGAATATCGACCTTCTTAGCAAAATGGTGGCTTATTCCCGTCCTCGATATCCCCGTTTGATCGCTCAACGTCGTATAAGACATTTTCTCGTATCCAAGTGTAATCAGTTGCTCTGTTGCGACATCGAGAATGGTGTTGATCGTGATTTGGGTATCTTCGTGAGTTCGGCGTGCCATAACTATTGCCAGTATTGTGATTAAAAAATGATACTAACACTTATCGTCAGTCATTCCATATAAATATCTTTATCTTGACGTTGTTTGAATGATAAATGCGCGTTACTGCCCACAAAAATCACAGCGGTAACAAACTGTTTACATTGTGGAACGGCGTGTAAATTGATGTCGTATATGATAATGCATTGATATAACTTGCTTTACTTATTATTTTGGTAAACGTTTGCGTTAATTGAAGGTGTTGTAACATAAATTTTACAATTGCAATTTAAAACTGCGTAAAGCCAGATTTCCACTCATGTATTCCAATTTTTCTCCTCTTGCGCCAAGTTAGAAATATCGAACGAGAACGCATGTTCAAACACAACAATGACATAAGGAGAAAGTCATGGTGGACACCTACAACCCATTAGGCACGGATGGATTCGAATTTGTGGAATACACAGCGGCGGACAGCGAAGGTATTGAACAACTGAAAGCGCTGTTTGTATCGTTGGGTTTTGCAGAGATCGCAAAACACCGTTCTAAAGAGGCTTGGCTGTACCGACAAGGTGACATCAGCTTTATCGTTAACGCCCAGCCACACAGTCAGGCAGAAGGCTTTGCTAAAGTTCACGGTCCTTCAGTTTGTGGCATGGCATTTCGTGTGAAAGACGCCAACGTAGCACTCAAGCAAGCACTGGATAACGGCGGTGAAGAGTACAAAACGGAAATCGGTCCGATGGAGCTAAGCATCCCGGCAATTTATGGTATCGGTGAGAGTCTTCTGTACTTCGTGGATCGTTATGGCAAACAAAGCATTTATGATGTCGACTTCCGTTTCTACGATGATGCAGAAGAGCGCTTAGCGAAAGCAGACGTTGGTATGTACGAAATCGACCATCTGACCCACAACGTGAAGCAAGGCAACATGGACGTGTGGTCAGGATTCTACGAGCGCATTGGTAACTTCCGCGAGATTCGCTACTTCGACATTGAAGGTAAGCTGACTGGGCTTGTTAGCCGCGCAATGACCGCACCGTGTGGCAAGATCCGCATTCCAATCAATGAGTCTTCTGACGACAAATCCCAGATTGAAGAGTTTATCCGTGAATACAACGGAGAAGGTATTCAGCACATCGCGATGACAACCGATGACATCTACCAAACCGTTCAAACACTGCGTGATCGCGGCATGGACTTTATGCCAACTCCGGACACGTACTACGAGAAAGTCGACGAGCGCGTAAAAGGACATGGGGAAGACGTCAGCAAGCTGCGTGATCTGCAAGTCCTCATTGATGGCGCGCCAACCAAAGACGGCATCTTACTGCAAATCTTCACCCAGACCGTAATTGGTCCTGTGTTTTTTGAAATCATTCAACGTAAAGGCAACGAAGGCTTTGGTGAAGGTAACTTCAAAGCGTTGTTTGAATCGATTGAAGAAGACCAAATCCGCCGAGGAGTACTAAGCGATGCATAAATGGATCACATTCCCTCATCGGGAGGGAGTGTGCTCCAAGCAAGCACATGCTGATTTCCCGGAAGAGGCAATTTACGAACGTGAAGCAGGTCGAAGTGGATTCTTCGGTCCTGCGGCACACTTTCATCATCAACACGCACCGACAGGTTGGTCTGAGTGGGAAGGCGATTTACGTCCGCGCGCTTTCGATTTCAACCTAGTCGAAACGGCGAGTCAGATTTCGCCTTGGGCAGTGCCGCATCTGCTACACAACGCCAACTGTAAGATCCGTGTATGGCGTATGGACGAAAAGATGGACTTCTTGGTGCGTAACGCCGATGGTGATGAGCTGCTGTTCATCCATCACGGCACGGCAGATCTTTACTGTGACTATGGTCATCTCAAAGTGAGCGAAGGTGATTACGTGATGATCCCACGCTCGACCAGTTGGCGATTAGAACCAAGTGAGCCAATGTTTGTTCTGATGATTGAAAACACCGATGCTGCTTATTCTTTGCCAGAAAAAGGCATGGTGGGTAATCATGCTGTGTTCGACCCGGCGGTTTTGGAAACGCCTTCCATTAACGATGAGTTCCGTGCGCAATACTCAGAAGATCAAACTCAAGTTCATGTGAAGCGCCATGACAAAGTCAGCGTGATTACTTACCCATTCAACCCACTTGATGCGATTGGTTGGCACGGTGATTTGGCCGTGGTGAAAGTGAACTGGCGTGATATTCGTCCTTTGATGTCGCACCGTTATCACTTACCGCCTTCTGCCCACACCACGTTTGTTGGTGCAGGATTCGTGGTGTGTACGTTTGTGCCACGTCCAATCGAGAGCGACCCTGGTGCTCTGAAGGTGCCGTTCTATCATAACAATGACGATTATGACGAAGTCTTGTTCTACCACGCAGGGGATTTCTTCAGCCGTGACAACATAGAAGCTGGCATGGTGACTTTCCATCCAGCAGGTTTTACTCACGGCCCTCATCCGAAAGCGTTCAAAGCAGGGCAGGAATATAAGAAGAAGTTTACCGATGAGGTGGCAGTGATGATTGATACGCGCCACGCACTCGAGTTTTCTGACGAGCTCGATAAGGTTGAAAACAAAGAATACGTCTATAGCTGGCAAGAGAAGTAAGGGGCAAGGATGAAATTAGCAACCAAGAAAAATGGTACTCGCGATGGTCTGTTGATGGTCGTGAGCAAAGACCTGACACAATGTGTTCCGGCAACCGAAATTTTCCACGCGATGCATCTCGCTCCAACCATGCAAGTGGCATTGGATAACTGGGACAAAGTCGCTCCACAACTGGAAGAGCTTTATAACGCGCTAAACAATGGTTCGGTTTCTGGAAGTGAAGAGTTTGAATCCCACTATCTAGCATCACCATTACCCCGCGCTTATCAATGGGCGGATGGCAGTGCTTACGTCAATCACGTCGAACTAGTGCGTAAAGCGCGTGGTGCGGAAATGCCAGAAAGCTTCTGGACTGATCCTTTGATGTATCAGGGTGGTTCTGACGCATTTATTGGTCCTTGCGACAACATCGAATTTGCCAGCGACGAGTGGGGCATCGATTTCGAAGGTGAGGTTGCTGTGGTCACCGGTGACGTCCCGATGGGAGCAAGTATTGCAGAAGCACAAGAATCCATTCGCCTTATCATGCTCGTAAACGATGTGTCGTTGCGTGGTTTGATTCCGGCGGAGCTAGCAAAAGGTTTTGGTTTCTTCCAATCAAAACCGTCATCGGCGTTTTCTCCTGTTGCAGTAACACCTGATGAACTGGGAGAAGCATGGTATGAGAACAAAGTTCATTTATCTTTGGTTTCAACCTATAACAACGCGCCATTTGGTTGTCCGAATGCAGGTGTAGATATGACGTTTGATTTCGCTGACTTGATTGTCCATGCCAGCAAAACACGTCCACTTTCTGCAGGTGCAATCATTGGATCGGGTACAGTATCGAACAAACAAGGCACGGAGCACGGTACCTCTATCGAAGAGGGTGGCGTAGGCTACTCATGTATCGCAGAAGTGCGCATGATTGAAACCATTCGTGATGGCAAACCGTCAACGAGCTTTATGTCGTTTGGTGACTCAATCAAGCTAGAGATGTTTGACGCAGATGGTAACTCGATCTTTGGTGCGATTGATCAGCAAGTCAGCCAATACCTAAAACACTGAGAGTGAGGGGCAAGGGAAGTATGAGCGATAACATCATCCTCTATGGCTATTGGCGTTCTTCGGCGGCTTATCGAGTTCGCATTTGTTTGAACTTAAAAGAGCTGAACTACGAGTCCAAATCGGTTCATTTGGTACGTAATGGCGGCGAGCAGCACAGTGCGGAATACCATGTGTTAAACGCCTTTGAGCTTGTGCCAGTGCTGGTGGATGGTGATATTCAACTCAACCAATCTCTTGGCATCATTCAGTATCTCGATGAGCAGTATCCGCAAGCTCGAGTGATTCCAGAGCCATCGCCGCTTCGTTACCAAGCTTTGGCTATGGCTCAGGATATTGCGATAGAGATCCACCCACTCAATAACTTGCGCGTGTTGCAGTACCTAGAAGGGCAGCTGTCGTGTGACCAAGAGGCGAAAGTCGAGTGGATTCATCATTGGGTAAATCAAGGCTTTACAGCATTAGAAGAGAAGCTAAACCAGCATCGACAACAACATGGAAACTGTATCTACAGTGTGACTGACTCTCCCTCTGTTGTTGATATTTGTTTAGTGCCTCAAGTGTACAACGCATTACGTTTTGGGGTGGATATGACTTCTTATCCAATTATTAGCTCGGTTGTAGAAGCATGTAACCAACTGCCTGCATTTATTGATGCCATGCCAGAGAACCAACCCGACGCGAACAGCTAGCACTATCTCTACATCTTAATGATTAACAAACGGGCTCTTAATGGAGTCCGTTTTTGTTCTCTCAACTTGACGTAAAAATCGTGTTCAAAACGTTGGCTACTGTTATCATCACCCCGCAAAATTTATCGGTTTTGTTGCTCTGGCTAAAATTTCCATTTAGGCTTTGAGCAACTAGTTGTTTTGGGCGCACTTTATCTATGACCAACATCTTTATCATTGTTGTTCTACTTGTTGTTTTCTTCTTTATCATTCAAAAGTACGTGATCAAAAACGATGACACGCGAGACTTCCCATACCGTTCGAAAGGTCCTTTATTAAAAGGGCAGGAAGGCGCGTTTTTTAATGCGTTAAGAGCGGCGGTTGGTGATCATGCCGTGGTGTTTGCCAAAGTAAACATGGCAACATTGATCGCGCCAAAAGAGATTAAGAACAAAAAACAGTTCTTTATTGCCAGTAACCGAATTTCACGCAGCTACTTCGATTACGTTATCTGCGACCCTAGAACGCTTGAACCTCGCGTGATTATTGAGCTTGATAACGGTCAGCAGCTGCATAAAGGCAAAGTCGAGCGCCAAAAGTTGCTCATGCACGTATGTAAATCGGCGAATCTGCCTTTGATTGGTGCATCGGTAAAACACAGCTATCAAGTGGGTCGTTTACGTCGTCTATTGGCGGCACACATTGACCTGATTGAACCAGACAAAGAAATTCGTTTTTGTAAAAAGTGTGGCAGTCCGATGATCATCAGAACCGCAAGCCAAGGTGAGTTTAAAGGCCGACGCTTCTTCACATGTAGCCGCCAGCCAAACTGTACTTACACGGAAAACTACAATGTGGTGTTTGATACAGAAGACGAATAAACATTTCGTTCCCAGATAATGAAATAGAGAAAGGCTTCAACTGAATTAGTTGAAGCCTTTTTTTGTTTTACCGTTGAACAAAGAACAGCACTTATAAGCATCCGTTCTGGTAGCTCCTATACTTTGGTAAAGAAAGAAGAATAGGGAAGCGTTATGCGATATGGATGGATTCTTTCAGCGCTGTTACTCACGTTCAGTAGCCATGCTCAGCAGTCACTAAAACCACTAGAATGCCAATTAACAGATACACCTCAAGACCATTTCTTGTTTTATCGTGAGCAGATGGTTTACCACAGTGAGCAGTTTGCGATTTTCCAAAACTTCAAAGGGCGGGTAAGTACCCAAGTGGATCTCAAAACAGGCAAACTGATTCGCACAACGTTTATTGGTGAACCGTTCGAGCCTAAATACCAAATTCTGTTTGGCGATTGCCCAAACGTATCGCAAGTTTTGCAAATTTGGATGCTCAGTGAAGTGCCTTACGACAATTAAGCCAAAACACAAAAGTTAAGTAGATCACACTTTTAACCCCACTCAAGTCGAGGCTTGACGATAAAATCGTCTGAAAACGGGTGTTGAGTTTAGATTTTCGCCAAACGATTCAAAGTTAATGAATTTATGCTTGCACCCCTCATAGGATATAGCTAATATCCATCTCGTTCTTAAGGAATGGGTCCGTAGCTCAGTTGGTTAGAGTACTACCTTGACATGGTAGGGGTCGGCGATTCGAGTTCGCCCGGACCCACCACTCCTTAAAGCCATACTAAAACCAAAGTATGCCGAACATAAAATTTGGGTCCGTAGCTCAGTTGGTTAGAGTACTACCTTGACATGGTAGGGGTCACCAGTTCGAATCTGGTCGGACCCACCAAATTTAGTTCTTCGCGAACAAACGCAAAGCCCGCTAACTTAGCGGGCTTTGTTGTATCTTAGGCTTGAAACCTGTCCTATGTTTCCTTCCAACATTCGCAGTGCATCCGTTGATACCAACAAAAAGTGTGATTGTCTTTTTTAATCTTGGTCGGAGTCAGTTGAACTCAGCACGCCATACACTCAAAGTACCCCTCTTTTGTCTATAAGAGGGATAATAATGTTGGAAAACATCTCGTTAGAAGCACTATATGAAAAGTGCCTCGATTTATTACTGACCTTTGGGCCGAAGTTTATTTTGGCTTTGATCGTGCTCTTCGTAGGCTGGTGGGTTGTCGGTAAAGTCAGCCGCGCGATTGAAGTAACATTAGAAAAGATGAAGATTGAGCACGGCTTACGCGGCTTTCTCTCATCTCTTGCTTCGGTCATCTTAAAAATTCTGTTGATCATCTCTGCTGCATCCATGATTGGTGTCGAGACTACGTCGTTTATCGCCATGCTTGGTGCGGCTGGTCTAGCGGTAGGCATGGCGCTACAAGGCAGTTTGTCTAACTTTGCTGGTGGCGTCCTCATTCTGTTTTTCAAGCCATTTAAAGTAGGAGACGTGATTGAAGCGCAGGGACACATGGGTAAGGTCGTGGATATACAGATTTTTGTGACCGTGCTGCTGACTTATGACAACCAAAAGATCATCATTCCGAACGGATCATTATCTAACGGCACGGTGAAAAACCTATTTTGTGAAGAGAAGCGCCGTATCGATATCGAATTCGGTATTAGCTATGGTGACGATATTCACAAGGCAAGACGCGTTCTCATGCAGGTCATGGAAAACTATGATTTTATCATCAATGAGCCAGAGCCAACTGTCCATGTTAGCCAGCACGGTGACAGCCACGTTGGCATGTTAGTGTGGGCATGGGTAGATTCTGAAAATTATTGGCCCGCTTATTTTGGTTTGTACGAGCGAGTAAAAGATGCCTTTGATGCAGAAGACATCACCATTCCATTCCCGCAAAGAGATGTACATATCCAGCAATAATGAAAGGAGCACCTGCTCCTTTTTTGTACATTAATAAAACTCGCCACAAGTGAAAGGCAGATTAATTTCATATCTGATGCACTTTTTCCGAGATTGATAAAATATAGGGGTGGTGAAAGCTTTTGTTTTAAATATTTTACTTAATTATATTAGCTTGGCATTAATTAGATTTTTTAATCATAAGGATTTAAAAAATGGATTGGAATATAAGTCACAATTCATGGTCAATTTTAGCTTGAGTAATAAGAATACTTTTTTGGTGTATTTACTCTACATATATGTCATTTTTTGAACGTGATTTTTTTTGTAAGTGATTGTTTTTAATGTGTGTTATCTGGCGGTAAGGGTTTTGTAATAAGAATCCGAAATATTTAAAATTGTGATGTTTATTCCTATCAATAACCATGGTTCTTTTATTGATAAAAGTTAAGTATATTATTTTTTACTGTTTTCTGATTAAAACTATAAACACGCAATAGGTGATGGCGGATATAAAACATTCGCTGGATCTTATTTGTACAATAAACGGAAGAGAGTGAAAAAGTGAAAGCAAATAAAAACATTCTTAAAGCAGCAGTGGGCATGGCGATGTTATCAGGCCTACCAACAGCAGCAAATGCTCATGGTTGGACAGAGTTTCCGAGTGCTCGCCAAAATACATGTTATGAACAAGGCGGAATTTGGTCGGGCAATCCACCAAATGCGGCTTGTGCTCAGGCAAAGGAGATCTCGGGTACCTATCCGTTTGTTCAGCGCAACGAGTACGCTAAGAACATTACCGACTACAACAACATGGAAGCGGTAAAAGCGGCAATTCCTGACGGCACACTATGTTACGCAAACGACCCGCAGAAGAAGGGTATGGGGGCGCCACATACAGCTTGGACTCGTACAGAGCTCAACACGGGTACCTTTGAGTTCGTGTTCAATGCCACTGCACCACACAACCCATCATTCTGGGAATTTTACCTAACCAAACCAGGCGCAGATCTGAGCAAGTCGCTTGCTTGGGGTGATCTAGAGCTTATTCAGACAGAAGGTAATGTGCCAGTTGAAGATGGTAAGTATCGCATGAACGTTACCATTCCTTCTGACCGCTCAGGCGACGCAATTCTATATGTTCGCTGGCAACGCGATGATGCGGCGGGTGAAGGCTTCTACAACTGTTCTGATATCACTATTGTGGGCGGTGAAACCCCTCCACCTGAGCCAACACCACAGCCTGACCTTGTGAAGGGTGATCTGTACATCCCTGTCGACTTTGTTGGCCCAGACCTTGGTGACACGGTTAAATACGACATCATCAATAAGTACGGTGATATTGCACGCAGCTTTGATATTGAAGTGAATTCATCCAACATCAATGACTGGCAGCGTCTACTGGCGTCAGAGATCAGTGGTTGGCATGAAGAATTCAAAGATGGTGCAGTATTCATTGGTGATTGGCATGAAGAAATGTCTCACTACATGTACTTCCAAAACGATCCTTCACGTAACTTCTTCAACTCAAAAGATAGCCGTGCATCGGGTGTTATTTCAGTTATTGATGGTGACGACGGTACGGTTGAGCCTCTAACTGGTGAACTTTACGAGCTGGTTAAGAGTGATAAGGTCGTAAACGCAGGCGACAAAGTTGTGATTGCAATTAGTGAAGCGGCGAACTTGACTCAAACGCAAGGCACGGCGGTGAGCATTCAAAACAATGGCACCGCGTCTATCGTGGTAGATACGACAGCCATTACTCAGAATGAAACACTTTCTTTTGTTGCTAACGCAGTAAACAGTGAACGTAAAGAGACATTCACATTTGAAGTGATTGCAGATGAAAGTACGGTTGATCCAGACCCAACACCAGACCCAGATCCAACACCAGATCCAAGTGGTGATGAATGGGATGCCGCAAAAACGTATCTAGGTGGTGAAGTGGTGTCTTACGCTGACGGAAAATGGAAAGCTCAGTGGTGGATCCAAGGTGGTGATGATCCACAAACGACTTACCAAAAAGACCAATGGGGTGTTTGGCGTCCAGCTAGCTAATCTCATTCACTAAAGCCAAATGGAGTTGGCATAGGCAAGCATCAAAGCCATCGTTCTAGTTAATAGTGCGATGGCTTTTTCATATGCTCAAGGCATAGGTTAAAGTCGGTTAATCACCCTCTGTTGCTCAATGGGCAATTAGAAAAAAGTGGTCTGTTAAGATGCTTATTCTGAATGTATTTCGTGAGTTAGTATTTCCCTGAGCGTTAACTAACACCTCCTATAGCTGAACCTCACCTTATAATGACAATAATGCGAAATTTTTGATTGAGCCCCATGGATGTGAGGGCTCTTTTTTTACGTCTTTGCTAGGCAAAGATTTTAAAACTCATCGTTACACTGCCTCTTTTTAACTAAATGGAGGCGGTATCATCTGGCTTGTTAACAGCGCTGCATGTCGCTGTTAACTTTCACCATTCTATATCGTGGATAGTACATTTCTGCATCAGTGTTTGTATGCAAGCCCGTTTCGAGTGATGAGAAACGGGCTTTTTTCGTTGTTATTCAACGGGAGAGATAAAGCCTTTTGGTTTGAGTGCAACAAGAGAACAGTCAATGGATTGGAGTACGTTTTCTGCGGTGTTTCCTATCACTAACCCTTGTATGCCACCACGAGCAATAGTGCCCATCACTAATACATCTACCTCCTCATCCTTCACCCATCTTGGTATTTCTTCATCCGCAGAACCGTGCAAATGGTGGATCACGGAATCACCTTCTATTCCAGATGCTTCGATAACCGTATTTAGAGCCTCAAGGTGGGCAGTTCGATGGGTGTTGATTTGTTGGTCGAGGACATCATCTTCGATTTGAATCCATATATGGTGCCTCAGATAGCTTTCCATCTGGTAGTCCCAGCAAGAGACAATATGTAATTGTCTTTCGAAGGAGTTGGCGATATAGCTGGCGACCTGAAGCAAGCGAGTCGTGAGTTCTTTCTCTTCTTCGTTGTCGATGATTGGGTCAATGGCGACACCAATGCGTTTTGTTGTGGTTGATTCCTTCGGCTTTCGATTTAACCAGACTGGGCAAGGGCACTTTCGCAGCAATGTCATGTCGAGCGCTTTAAAACCTTTGCTTTCCTCATGTATTGGCTCAGCGTCTTTAATTACAAGATCGTAATGGTGTAGCGAGATTTCGTGAATGATTGAGAGCCCGGGCTTATCGCCGCTAATAACATTGATAGGGAAGGGCTCAACTGTGGAAGATGAGAGGTCTTTTAATTGTGTTGTTTTGATATCTGAAAACAGGTTATCAACCAACGAGTTCTCATAGCTTTGTTGATACTCGCTCATTGTTAAGGGCATTGCTGGGCATACGATTAAACCTGACAAGCGAGCATCATTTTCTTTGGCGAGTCTCATCGCTTGCTCTAGAGAGTCGCTCTTGCCCGCCAGTCCCTGGCTAACGAATAAGATGTTTTTGAACTGTTTCATAATCACCTCCTTTCTATTAAGTGTTGTCTCTAGAAGGGGATATTTCCATGAAAAAGTCATGGTTAATTGCGTTAGGACAAGCCTTCTAAAGTTTATAAGTAAAATTATGTCGCTATGGAGAAGGGCTATTTCTAAACATTGATTCGGCCTCAATCAATTAGAGCATATTTAGAATGCTATAAAGAATGATTGCTAATGTATGAGAGAAAGGTAGGTGAATTTTCGTGACGTTGTCACTGATGAAGTGAATTGTTTTTAGAGAAACTTATGCCTTTTCAGAGAAAGGAAACGCCCAATCGAGCTTTGGGCGTTTTTTATGCCGATAATTAACAGCCAAGGGAGAATTAATAGGTTGTTTCTATATAGGCGACAAACTTGTCGACAAGTGCAGGATTAAACTGACCGCTGTCTCTCTCGTCGACCAGTATCTTTAGTGCGTGGTCTCTATTCATTCCTCGGCGGTATGAGCGGTTAGATACCATTGCATCCCAAGCATCAACAATGGCTAATACCTGAGCTCCCCAAGGGATCTCATCGCCCTTCAAACGAAATGGATAACCATTTCCATCCCAACGTTCGTGATGTAAGCCTCCTAGCATAGAAGCCGGCTCTAACTCAGGGTAGTCTTTCGTCATATTGTATGACTCTTTGACATGTTCATTCATCACTTGGCGTTCAATTGGTAACAATTGGTCTGGTTTATGGAGGACATGCAACGGTGTTTTTAGCTTTCCTAGATCATGGACAAGAGCAGCATCAAAAATCAGTTCTAGCTCTTGCTTTGAAAAACCTAGGTACTCGCCAAAGTAGTAAGCATAGATAGAGACGTTCATGACATGCATAAAAGTCTCTCTCGAATATTCAGCCATTTCTTGCAGTAGAAAGAGCGCTTTATCAGAGTTTGAGTGGTTACGCGCGATGCTGTAAACGTGGTCGATATTAACGATGTTCATTCTGTTACTCTTGCTCGTGTTTTGAAGTTCGAGGCAAGTATGCGTAAGAAGAAATCGCAAGTTAAATAAATGGACTTGAATGTTTATTAATCAATTTGTTTATTGCGGAAATGTGAGTTATCACTTAACTGATGGGGCGTGTTACTTTTTGTAAAAACAATTACATAGAGGTAATTTTACCTAAATAACTCTAATTGATGTTTCTTCTGTCGGAGACGTATTGATGAGTCTGAGCAACAGTGTATGCGAAAGAAAGCTCTACCTCTCCTTAATGGCAGTCAACCGTCGGTTTTCACAATCATTTATTGGTATAAACGTTTTGGAAAGACCAAACTTGTTGCTGTTTTTTAGTAAGTCCATAGGTATAACCTAAATGATGAAAGGCATTTCGAAGACGGCACTTTGGCGAAATACAATCGTAGAGTTTGCAAAAGAGCTTGGATACGATCACTTCACAATAGGATTAAAACGCGACAGTATCACCATCCACCTCAAGCCAAGAACTAGTAAGCTAAAAATCACCATTGAGTTAGCAGTGAAGTCTTTACACTATGATATTAAGAACACTCAGGACTGCATGGATTTTTGTTTATTACTGCGGGCTATTGAAGATATTAAGGCCTTTTAGAAGTTTTTTGGAATTAATGTCACAATTAAATGTGATTAAAATTACCGTTAATGTCATTAAAAACAATGACTTAGTTTTTAATGACTAATCATGGGTGTTTAGTGGTGGAGTCACCACTTAAATAAGAAAATTGCGTAACTTTCTTCTAACTATCTAGATTAAAAATGACGCAATTACTCCGTTTTCAGCTTAGAGGGTACTGTCCTCCAAAGCTCATATTGGGTGCCTTTGTTCTTTGTTTACTTGCCGGGTGTAAAGGCAGTAGTGATAAAGATGAAGGCTCTGTACTGCCTCCCCCTGAGCCTCAAACTGCGATTTATTCGGAAGACATTGCAGAGAATGCTTTGTCTGGTTCTACGAGTGAAATAGCGTTAGGGCCACATGTATCTACCAGCGACAATAGTAGCTTCCGCATCGTTTCTGTTGCTTCGCTTTCTGGTGAGCAGTGCCGAATTACTGGTATTACAGATGACGCTTTTGATGTCGTCTCTGATGATACGCAAGACTGTATTTTTCGTTATCAGGTTGCTCCGGCAAACGGCGACTCGACGTCTTACTCATACGCTCGAGTTGCTGTCGCTTCTACTTACTCATCTTCTACATTGCCACGCATAACTGCGTCTACGACAGAAGGTGTAGACATTACCATCGACCTTGAAGTTGAGTTGGGTTCTTCGGTACCTGATTCTTCTTTTGAGCTTCAAGAGGATATGGTCGTAATTGGAAGTGGTACTGCGGAATATATCAACTCTAAGCAGATCCGGTTTAGCCCTTCTGGTAAAGGCCAAAGTGAAATTCATTACAGCTACCAAAGTGCCGAAGCATTAAAGGTGGGGACAATTTCAGTATCGGTATCTCAGTTAAGTGCAAATACGGCACCTAGCGCAGATAGTTTTGCTCATGACAAACTGCTAGCGCTTGGGGAATCGGTGGTGATAGATGTTGGCGGCTATGTGGGTGACGTTGATGGTGATGACGTTCAACTCATTGCCATTGAGAACTTCAACTCTACGACCACTTTATTTGATGCCACAGATACGACGAATACCAAGTTCACTTTTTCATCAACGATGCCAGGACCACATGATGTTGCTTATACAGTGAGTGATCATAGAGGTGGTTATACGACGTCAGTTGCTCGAATTGAAGTCGAACCGGACTTTTCTTTGATTCAAGATTGGGAGGATATTGTTACTCACGATCCTGTTATCGGTTCCGATATTCGATTGTTTGCGCCAATGAGTAAAGTTTACGCGGATTATGTGAATGCTTCTTATACCTCAACTCATATCGAATCTGGTGAAAAGGGGCCTAAAGGGTCAGAAGTGGTTATGCAAACGCTCAAACAAGCGCGCGCATATTGCAAAACTCGAGGTGGCCGTTTACCTCTACAGCGCGAGCTAGACTCTCTGATTACCAATGAAATCAGTGCTTTTACCACTCATAACTGGCCAACGGAGGTGAACTATTGGACGGCGGAAAAGGTAAGTGAACTCAATGCCGCAACGGCGAGCCTTTTTGATGGGGCTACCGGACAACAGCCAGGCACTGATGTTGGATACACGACGTGTGTTGATATGAGTAATCCGAGTGTGAAAGATTTTTCTGTCTCTCCTAGCTTGATCTCTGCTTCGGGCAACGAATACTCATATCAATTGCTGGTTAATCACCCCGATGGAGGCACCGGCGCATTTCAGGATATTGAACTAGAGGCTCTAGAAGAAAATGGTGTCTTTAGTTCTGGCGAAACGCATCAAGAGCTCGTTGCGGATTCGACTGGAAAACAGTCTGTCTCATATTTCGATACCGCGTTTAACTCATCTGTTATTTCATCCTTAGTGAGTTCGACAAATGAGCTTTATCCTTTCGTTCCGGATGAAGACGCCTCATCACTTGAAACACAAGATGGATCAAAATGGAATCATGTTGATACGAGGTTTGGTCATACGCCTCCTCCGATCGGCGCTAATGGTATTCCGGTTTTGTACAACTATAGCGCTGAGAAAGGAATGGGGAGCAGTTCGGTATACAAAGAGCACTTTATTGGTTCGGATTTTGTGATGGCATTGCATATTCGGAATAAAGGAACATTAAGTTATGGCGCGATTTCCTTCTTTATAGAACAGCAAGGAAACATGCCTGATTCAACTTGGTACAACCCAGCTAATGACCCCGAGCGAGATCAACCAGGAGCTCCTCAAACCGAGGATACTTTCAACATTGTTACTCAATATGCAAAGCAAGAATTCAACTTCTATTCGGGTTTCGATAATTTTGTAGGTAATACGCCTGCTGAAGTTAGATATGTAGATCGTTATCTGTGGTTTCAGAAGAAAGGTGACATGCTGTATCACTATTCGTCGCCAACACCTGAAAGACCGAGCGAACCAGAATTTGTCGGCACATTCGATTGGGGAGCCATTGACCCAACTCAGCCATATTGGGTAGGAGCTGGGGGCGCAACAAACTATGAAGAAGTGGAAGCATACATTGTTAATGCAAACTTCTCGTCATACCTATAAAGATGGGTACAAGCATGTATAAATATCTAACTCTATTCATATCATCTCTTTTTCTGTTCGGATGCAATAGCGGTTCTGAACCGGATTCCACACCGCCTGAAACTCCAACTGAAGTGTTAATTAACGCCGAATCATTACAAGACAAAGCGCTTTTAGAGGCGGAAGGTATTATCAATGTTCAAGCGGCAGCATCATCTGAGGTTGAGCTTGAACTAACTTCTGTCACTCCAATGTCTGACGCCTCTAACTGTAAAATTGATACCATAGACGGAATGGCTTTTTCGTTGAGTGCAGAACAGGTTGGCGAGTGCCAGTTTGAATACACTGTTGGTCCGCGT
Organism: Vibrio sp. LB10LO1; assembly: GCF_010092875.1. Taxonomy (NCBI): domain Bacteria; kingdom Pseudomonadati; phylum Pseudomonadota; class Gammaproteobacteria; order Vibrionales; family Vibrionaceae; genus Vibrio; species Vibrio sp. LB10LO1. The sequence goes on along the minus strand of NZ_JAADJW010000009.1, from coordinate 19,663 downwards.
GATACAGAGGCGTTTGTAGGAAAGGCAAGTGCTATAGCTAGGGTATCAGTGTCTGAAACAGCCAGCGATAATACTCTTCCTAACCTCTCTGAAACTACGGATCGACTTACTGAAATAACGATAGACTTAAATACAGCGCTTTCTGGAGATCTAGATACATCGTCTTACGTCGTTTCAGGTGATATTAGTGTTTTGGGTACTGGCTCAGCTACGGCAGAGCCAAGTACCAATAAGATTACTTTTACACCAAGCGAAATCGGTGTCGACAGGGTTCTGTACTCAATGAGTGATGGCTCTACCACTAAGCTAGGTACGATAGATATCGCAGTATCAGATACTGTGAACACGCCGCCTGTGGCTGAAAACAAGGTTCTAGAAGGTAAGCTAGCAAAGGATATGTTAGCCACAATTGATCTTACTGACTATGTATCTGACGCCGAAGACGTGGTGCTGTTGGATTCAGTTCGCGCCTATAATGCCGAAGCAAATATTACTTCCCAAACGGAACATACTTTTACTTTTAAGTCTTCTCAGCCTGGGCCACACGAGATCGCTTATACAATTACCGACGGGCGAGGTGGGTATGATGTAGGGCAAGTTTACATTGAGGTCGAACCTGACTTCGATCTTGTCCAAGACTGGGAAGATATCACTATTGCAGACCCTACCATCGGTGCTGATATTACGTTTACCGCACCGGTTAGTCAGGTTCTCGCGGATTACACTAATACATCATACTCTGAAGCAGTTATGCAAGATGGCGTTACTGGACCTCAAGGTTCAAAGGTAGTGACAATGTCACTCGAGCAAGCGCAGTCATATTGTGCTACTCGAAATGGTAGGTTGCCTATCCAAAGGGAATGGAGCGCGTTGATGGCAGAACATGGCAATCTTTTTGAGTCAAAAAATTGGCCAGCAAATACGCCGTACTGGAGTGCAGATATGACATCCGAGACATCGGGAGTTGGAATTATGGCCATTGATGGCCTTTCTGCCGAATTGACTAAAGCTACCTCTGCAGCATTTGTTACTTGCGTTTTGTTAGATAAGCCTCAGGTCAAGGACTTTTCTGTAAGGTCGTTGAATGAAGCTCAGAATTCAAATGTGTACACCTATACATTAAAGGTCTTCGACCCTGATGGGACTAATGCACCGTACCAAAATATGGGGTTAGAGGCTACGCATGGCAATGGTCACTTTGACAATGGTTTAACGAGTAAACTCACAGTGGTCGATTCAGTTGGTGAGTCCGTGGAAAAATATACAGATCAAACGCTAAGAAATGACGTACTTTCGGCAATGGTGAGTGCGTCTGCTGAATTCCACAAACCATTCATAGCAGATCTCGACTCATCAAGATCTGATTACTATGGCTATCCAGACAAAGGTGACGAAGAGGGTGATTATCTACTCGGTGACAGCAATATGTTTTCTCTGCGCTGTGGTTCTTGGTTAGATGCAGCGGGTACTCCAGAAGATGGAATGGTTGGCGGGTCTGGTGGTACAAAACATGAGATATCTGGTCGAGATATCACTTCTATTTATGTGGGATGGGGTAATTGGAATCACAAGGGGGACAACCTGTTTGCGATTGCTCGAATGGTTTTTCACTATAAGAATGGAAGTCAGTTTGCCTGTGGAACAACAGGCTATGTTGATCACAGTGATACGTTTATCGTACCTCAAAACTACCAAATGAAAGGATTCCGAGCCCAATCTAAATACTACAGTAGTAACAGGCAAGACTATATTAATGCTTTCGAGTTTTACGTTTTACCCGAGTAGTAGCGGAAAGAAGAGCGAAAATGCTTAACCCATGTTTAGGCATTTTTGATACTCAGCAAATCAATAAAAAGCCACCTGAAAAGGTGGCTTTATTAACAATAGAATTTGATTAGATCAGGGACAAATAGAACCCGCACTTGGAACCAATACTTCTTGATTCGGGTAGATAAGGTTTAGATCCTTAATCTCTCTAAAGTCGTTGTTTATCGCTTTTAACTCACTAAACGATAAGTTGTGCTGATAGGCAATCTTAATTAACCAGTCACCTTTCTTCACTATGTATGTGTTGGTTGTGCAGCGTGTTTTAGTCGCCGTTTTCTCTGGGGTTGACGTAGGTACTTTGGTCGAGGCGATAACACTAATATCATCATAGCTTGGCTCTTGTTCAACATCAGTTTCAGGACGTGCGAAGTGGTATTGAAGCCCTAAACCTAACATTTGCAAATTGTATTCGGATTTAGATGCCCACAGAAACTTATAGCCAAACTTGATTGACCATGAAGGGCTGTATTCATATTGAATGCCTAGCTGACCTATTGGAGAGATGTCTCCACCCTCTACTTGTGCCCCTAAGCCACCGTACAGATTGTAATACTGTGATAATGAAAGGGCTCCAAGAAGCGATATATCTGAGCCGTAGCGGGTCTCTTCCTCGATTGTATTTCGGTAATCTCCAGGAATCACCATATCCAAATTGCCGTAGTAACCGGTAGATGCTTCAATGGCCCAGTTTGGGTGGAACTCGTAACCAACATTGATTTGACCACCCATTGATGAGTCAGAGAGATCTGAATCCATTTTTCCCGTATGATTGACGCCAGCACCTACGTACCAATTAGATTCTTGAGCCATAGAGAGATTAGGGTAGGTCAATGCTAAGCCGATCCATATTAAAGATGGTTTCATTAGTACAATTCCTCAAACATAACGGTGAAGCTGCCTGTGTAGGCTCCGGTTTCTACCTCAGTCGATGGGATATCTTGGTAGCTGACATTCAGGTCAAAGTTGATGATGTTACTTGGTGTGTCAATCGTATATGAGGTTTCATCGCTCTCTAACTGGCTAACACCATCTTTAATCCACTCCTGATCTTCACAATTGGATTGCAGGCAAGTAACAGAAAATGGAATTGTGGTTTCCCCAACGCTCGATTTAAGTTCAAAATCATGACTAAGCAGAGTGATATAAAGTCCGGTACTAAACTGGCCTAAAGCGGTAATGTTAAATGTCGTATCAGCCGAGACCGTGTGATTGTCCGTGTCATAGACGGGCTCCATGATGCCGTCGCCAGAGACTTCGATACTCTCTAACGTATTTGGCACATAATTGACATTCACAGTAAACACCTCAGGAATCACGCGATAGGTTAGCGCCCCCCCTAATGACTCATAATAATATTTGATATCTGCTTGGATTGTACCTGCATAAACGCCTTTCGGCTTACCATTAAAAGCTGCGAGCAAAGCGGCTGTATCCAAATTAAAAGTGGGTCGATAGAAGTAAAAAGGTGTGACTGATTCTGTATAGTCTAATGAGAAATCTGCGTTGCAAGTTTGCGTTGTACCATCTTCTAAATGAACGGTATTTCCGGACACCTGTGATATGGTGCAAGTAGGGCTTACCAATGCGTTATCGGTACGAGTATAAGAGTTGGATGAAACGTTGTATTGAAGCCCATTGACTGAAATAGGCGCTTCAACGTTTTGAACAGAAGCAGAGGACAATGTGATTTTGTCAGGTTTGTTTGATAAATAAGCCCCAGGAAGAAATCGTTTTGTTGGAGTAAGACCACCGGCGACTGTCCAATCACTCAATGTATAGGAAGATGCACCCAAAGAGAGTGCATTTTCAAATCGTAACTGTTGGCCTTCAATGTAAATATTCAGTGTTGACGAATAAGCCAATGGTGACGCGCAAATAAGAGAGTAACATAGAGCGCGCTTCATTCTTCATTCTCCCTCAATGTCAGCTTTTCACGGTAGCTTTCGTCGTGATTCACGATGGTTACGTCTAAGTCCGCTGGTTTTATGTTTTTTGGGAGTTCGTAAGTACGTTCACGACCTGCAAGAGACATTGCTGTAAGTTCACAATCTTCCGTTACCTTGTCGCTGCATTCATCGACATACGCGCGGATGAAACTGTTCCCTTTGTTGTTGATTAAGAGTTTTCCATTCTCAAGAGAGATGGTGTAATCGATGTTTTGCTTTTTGGCTGGAATGACGAAAAGGGGGCGATAACCAAAGTTGATGACAACAGCGGACTTTGATTTGCCTTCAGGATCGTATGGAGAAGGTTCAAAACTCACCAAGAAGTATTGATCTTGAGTGAAATCACATTTGCTACCACAAAGGGAGCGGACACCAACCTGTTTTTGGCGGCCTGCTTCCAGGATCATTTTGGGGTGAGTTAGAGTGACTCGCCAATCTTCGAAATTGTCCTCTGTATAGGGAGTACGGATCAGGTTGCCTTCTTTCACTTCGATTTGAGTAATATTCGATTGAATAAACTCCGTTGTTTCTTCTTCATTTGAGATGGTGAATACGCCATTTCCGTATTCATCACCGATAAGCAGCATAGTGTCGATGTTCATCGCGAATGCAGAGTTAGCTAATAGTGATGTCATCAAAATGGGAAATGTTCTCATCATCAATTTCCTTCTGGTCTGTTAAGTACAAAATCTTGCTCTCGTGGTGTTTCGGAGCGGGCATATCGCGCAACGTTTTCAATATCTTGTTGTTGCTGTTGAGTCAGCTGAAGCCCAGTTTCACCAGTTAGGTAAACGAAAGACTTACGTCCCAGCTGCGTGGTTAGGATCTCCATGCCTTGATCTGTCATGGCTTGGAGTTGCGGTTTGATCATTGCTAGGTCATCAAATTCACCAATGTACATAACATTGATTTCTCGATGATTTTTTACAAGAACGATGGACTCCATAGGAGATAGGTCAGGTTGACAATAGTTGGTGCCAAAGTTCAATTGCTTTGCATCATCCACAGAAGGTAAATAGCACTGTTGGCCGTCACTAGTCAGAGTGAAGCTCAGGCCTTCTTGTACATCTATTTTGTGAATACCAGAAGTGATGTTGGATATCTCTAAGCAGGCTGGCCCTGAACATTTCACTTCTTCGATATTGTTTCCGAAGATGTCTTTAAATTTACTGACAAAGCTGATGACGCGACTCACGTTAGAGTTCAGTTCCACAACGGTTCCCGGATGGGTGTAAGCGGTAACAGACTGCTGACCGCTGTTGTGTAATGCGACACTTTCTACATCGAGCTCAACGGTACTGGCTTGATATTCTCCCAAGGGAATGAGTGCTGACTCGTTGTTGATGTACTCCTTGCGGTTGAATTTATCGTCAGAACGTATAACCAATAGACCTTTTGTTTGTTCTTCGTCTTTATCAAAGCGTATATTGTCTTTGGTATCGACAGCCACAAACGCATCACCATGTTGCGTAGTGAAGTTCAGGCTATTTTTGCCAATTACTTGCGTGCTGTTTAGCGTGGCGTTAAAGGAGCGTTCGCCGTTATCTGCAATGTAGGCAAACCCATCAGCTTGAAAATGACGGTTGTGTTGTGAGCCATAGGTTGTCAGGCTATTTAGCGTTGTATCAGGTGAGTTCTGTGAGTAGCTATTGCTTAGTGTCACCCGTAGGTCGGTATCATCGCGCTCAACAAGATCACGGCTTTCCAAACTGTTTGTGTATTGGCTAAAACCGTCTTCATCAAAAGTTACACCCGTGTTGCCACTTAAAATTGACGACAGTGGGACTGACCAATTTAATGCGATGGTCGCTTCACCTTGATCCCAATTTGAAACCAATTCTTCATTGCTGAAACTAAGGTTTAAATCCAAACTGGAATTCAGAATAAAAGGCATACTCAGGCCTGATGAAATAAACCAGTTTGTGAGCTCATTGTCGTAAAAATCAGTTTGGTTCAGGTAGTTCACCGACCCATAGCCCCGGATATCGGCGCCTAATGCAAAGCTGCTCGAAATGCTCAATTGTTCTTTGCTTGTTGAGCCATACAAATATTCAGCGAATATATTTCGTTCGTCATTTGTCAGTTTTTCATAAGTAATGCCAATGCTATCGATGTTCCAGTATCCAGATACATAGAATGCTTCACTGTCTATACTTGAGAAAGACACTTCATATCGGCTATCGAAAGGGAGGTAGCCTTTAAATCCAATTTGATTCATCACGTAGTTATCGGTGATGGTTGAACCAATGGCAACGGTATGAGCGTCTGACCACTTATAAGCGACAAGCCCTTGAACATAGGCGGTATCGTTAAATGATTGAGCTGACTCTGTTGTGCTGTCGGGGTTAAGTTGTGTCGTTTCGTTACCTTGAAATTGGCCAGCAGACAGCAAGTAGTCAAACTCTCCGGTATTCAATGTGTCAGTATTTGCGTTGTAGATTCGAGCTGATTCAGAGGAGACGACTTGGTTACCGGTTGAGATCTCTATGACGACATCATAAACACCATGTGGTAACTCTGAATAACGCAAGCTGCCTTGACCTTCACCAACGGAGCGCTGAACGATGATTTGATCATCTTTGTAGACTTTCAGGACACCGGGAGACGGCGCGTAGTAAAACAAAAATTGATCATCTTTTTTATTGGTACGGCTAAGATTTTTGCTAGAAGACAAGCTCGCGTTTAGATCGTGATATTGTGTACCATTCAAAAGAAATGAGGTGCTATTTAATGCAAGTCGATCTTGGTGATAGCCCGAGGTCATTCGTACGGCTTTGTACTCGAGGTTATAGTAGCCGTAGTTCAACTCGGATGCGTCCTCCTGATTACTGACGTAAGAATCTATATGGATCGAACCATAGGGTAGACCCCATATCAGTTGGTCACTCAGTGATACGGTCGTGTTATCTGATAAATCGGAAGACGTATAAAGGCTTGCATCATTGATTATCCCCGCATTTTCGTTATAGGTAGCGGCGTAGTTTTTCTCGAGAGCTTTGGGTTTATTGTCCTCTAGCATCTCTTTATTTACATAAAGGTATAACTTGTTCGAGTGATAATCGTAAAAGGTGTCAAAGGTTTGTGGTGCAAGAGAGCAGAGGTTTAAATCCCCAATGCAATCAACACTGTTGGATTGACCATGCTGTAAGGTACTTACGATTTCGCGAGCGGCATCTTCGCTCAAACCTGATAAGACGAGATGTGTAATGAAGCCACGAGTATCTTTAGGATCTTCCAGTCTTACAGAGTCATAAGTTACAAGCATTGGAACGCTAAAAAACGTACCATCAATGCCTTTAATCTCTACGTCTCGTTTCTGTTGTTGGAAAAAATCTTGGAAGCCTTCAGGAACAGAAGATGCAGATGCAATCAGAGGGAGTGTAATGGTGCTTAACGCAGCAGTGGTAAATAACCTTGTTTTTTTCACAGAGACAACTCCGCTAGAACAGAAAATTTTCCTCGGCAGATATTTGCGCCATTTGGAATCTCACCAAATGTGAGCTTGACGTCATACTCACCACTTTTTAGTCCATCAGATGTCTTGTTAAAGTCGAGTAAAGCAGGCGTGAGCTCGGTCAGTGGCTGTTCAGCAATAAAAATTTGTGCAAAATCAGACGGCGTCACTAACGCCGTCTCGTCGATATCAAAGCACTGTGCAGTGTTACTTTTCATAAACAACTGGAACTTCATTGATACGTCGGAACTTGGAATATCGGTATCGACGGTCAAAAGCGTAAACGCATCATGAAACGTATTGGTTTCTGCGTTTGGTCTCAGCGTTATGTTGGCAGGAGAAAACGTGACTTTCGTGATCTGGTAAGAAAAGAAGTCACTTTTATCGATCTCACTCACTAGGCGAAAGGTGTAGGTTTCTGCCTTAGTTCCGAAGCTAAACATCGTTAGCAATAAGAAGGCGACTTTAATGAGTGTTGAAGCTTTCACGTTTCCCCCTAACTTAATTAAAGTGAACCGTCGTAGCTTGCTGCCATCTGTACGATGACTTGTGCTTCACCTTCTACTGGCACATCGGTGATTTCTGTGCCGTTTGAAACTGTTAGCTGAACGTAACCACCAGTAACTTCGTTTAATGTGCCTTTTGTTAAGTCAGTCCCCGACATTGCGTCAGACAGAACGAGAGTTGCGTCTTTTGTAACCTGACCGCCAATCATTACTTGTGAGTTCATGTATGTCCAAGTGGCGGCTGGTTGGCGATCACCGATAACTTCATCAGCAGGTGTCGGTAGGGTGACTGCTGGAGTGTAGTCACGAGCTTCTAGAACAACATCAGAAGAAGTAAAAGTACCATCACTGTTTACATATAAAGTACCCGGCTTTATGTCACCACCGGCTTCACCTGTAATAATTAAGTTTGAACTTGGAACTGAGCCCCCAATTACCCCCGTCCAAATCGCATCTGCTGTTGCTTGTTCTACGGCTGTTGTTTCTGCATTTACTGCGCCTGAAGCCATAATTAATGCCGATGCGCCCAGTGTGAAAAATGCATTTACTTTCATATTGATTACCTATGTTTATTAATGAGTTCGTTTTTCCAGATAAATAGGAAACGAACGTTTTGGTGTGGAAAAACAGGCATTTTGCGCAGAAGATCAAACTCTGTGAATTAAAAAGCTCTTAATAGTGATGTTATTAAGGTTAAAAACATTTAATTGCCATTTTTTGAAGTTTAACTGTTTGAATTTAGGCGCTTTATGTTTTTTTATGTAAATGTAAGTGGACTAACAAAAAATGGGGCAAAAAATGTACAAACGGCTTTCTATTGATACTGTAAGAAGAACGATAATTTTAATCGATAGTGAATCGGGCAAAGAAAATCAGCCACTAGAATTAAATCGAAGTGAATACAATTTGCTTTTAGTGTTCTGTGATTCGCATGGAGAGGTAATAGATAAACAAACCCTCATTGAAAGAGGATGGCCTGGAAGAGTTGTTGGTGATAATTCACTTGCTGTCGCAATAATGAAACTCAGAAAAAAACTCAACAGCTTGGAGCAAGGACTCGAGATTAATAACCTGCCAGGGGAAGGTTATGTATTTATTAATGCAAGGAAGTTAGAAATATTTCATTCAAATGTTACATCTGAACCTATAGAGTCAATCAAAAACAATGATAAAGGTGAGGAGATAGTTGTTGAAGAAAGCCAAACGAAAGTCGTTGTTTCTAATACTTTACCTATGGTAAACATCTCAGCCAGCAATGAAAAATCGTTAACCTCTAATGTAAAAGCGTTTGTAACCGCTCCAATGTTTTGGGAGCTATCGATTGGAATGGTGATCATTGCGCTGACTTTTTTCTTTATCTATAGAGAGGCATTTGAATGTTTTGAATGTTATGGGGGCTTCTATGGGTAAGGTAAGAAGAGTTTCACTAAGGATAGGAATTTCAACGATTTTTGTACTTTCGATTCCTTGGTACCTTTCACTAGGAACTTACTTTTCCAGTTACGTTCACTTTGAAGATAGCGGGCTCGAAGTATTAGTGACAGGAAAGTCCGGAATATATAAAGCCATTAATACATACCAAGGTAAAGTGTATAAGGTTGACAATGGAATCTATGCAACTATTGGTTCCTCTATGTATTTTATAAATTTTGGGCGCTCTTATTTAGAAGGGTTGGAACCTGAATTTGCTGAAAAAGTGATCGATATTGACATGGCTTTGTATTCTTCGGGAATGACACCCGTCAAACTATTGGAAAAAGATGGGAAATGGGTTGGTAAAATGCAAAAGGCAGATAAAGAAATCTACCTAGATGAAATAATATTTTCAGGGCAATTGCATTGGTGGTGATAAAAATGAGAAGGAAAGTCGCATTTTTTATTGTATTGACCGTATTTACTCTTACTCTCCCGTGGTTTAATGCAATAACGAGTAAGTTTGTTATTAAAGGAGATCTTTCAGAGCGTTCGATCCACATTGTAGGTTCGAATGGTCGGTATATTTCTGATGTTAACTATAATCAAGGAACACAAGTTGTCGATTCTGGCTATTATGCTTCATTTTTAAACACCTTGTTTATGTTTAAACTGAATCAAAATAAGTTTTCTTCTGTTCAAGTTTTGAACTTAAACGAGTTCTTACATGAGCACCAAACTTTTTTTGTCTTAAAACTTAAACATATTTCTGGCAATGACTATATGTTAAAACACATCGAAGAAGATCCAAGGAATGGGGTAACAAAAGAAAAAGTGATAGTGGAGGGTAACCTCGGCGTCTTATAATTAGAGAACACCGCCACCTAGTAAACGCAGGTGGCGGTGCTATCAAGATTGTCAATAATTTTATATTCCATCAATTTTATATATTTTCGATTGTAAGTTGCCTAAAAAGGGCTACAATCGCGAATTATTACCCCTCTGGTGGAACTAAAAATGATAAAGAAAACCCTCCTTGCTATGGCACTTTCTGCAAGCATCATTGCTCCGGCGACCGCTTGTACTGGTATCTCACTTTCGACGACTGCAAACGACCACATTCACGCTCGAACAATTGAGTGGGGTGAGAGCGATCTCAATAGTAAACTGATTGTTGCTCCTCGTGATTACACGTTTACCTCAACGATGCCAGACCAAAAGCACGGTTTGAGCTGGAAGAGCAAGTACGGCTTTGTTGGTATTTCAGTGAGTGATGATCGCTTTATTGGTGAAGGCATCAATGAAGAAGGTCTAACTGCAGGCTTGTTCTACTTCAAAGGCTACGGTTCACTAAAAGCGTATGATCCGAATGATCGAGCAGACAGTATTGCGGATATGGATTTTGTACGTTGGATGTTGTCGCAATTCAAAACCGTAGATGAAGTTAAAACGGCAATGAAAAACATCGATATCGTTCCTGTTTATATTGATGAGAAAGGTCAACCTTCACCGACTGGACATTGGCGCGTTACCGATAAAGCGGGCAACAACATCGTTATTGAAATCATGGATCATGGCCAAGTGCACATCTATGATAACGAAGTTGGAGTGCTTACTAACTCACCAACTTTCCCATGGCAAGTCACCAACTTGAATAACTACATCCATTTGCAACCAGGCACCAGTGCTCCGACTAAATTCGGTGGTGTCGAAGCGAAGTCTTTTGGTATTGGTTCTGGTTTCTTAGGTTTACCGGGTGACATTACACCACCATCGCGTTTTGTACGTGCGGCATTTTTCGTAAATACAGCCCCAGAATCAAAAACGGGTGAAGAGGCGGTGTCACAAGCCTTCCATATTCTGAACAACTTCGATATTCCAATTGGCACCGAGTTTAACCCAGAGTACCGTAGCCATATTCCAGATCTGCCAAGTGCGACACAATGGACTTCGGTCATCGATCAAGGTAACAAGGCGCTGTACTACACCACGATGCACGACAGTAGAATCAAGAAAGTTGACCTGACTAAGATTGATTTTGACCAAAAGCAAGAAGTGAAGCGCGAATTGGATAACGGCACGTTCACGTTTACAGATGTGACACCATAGCGTCTTTAAGCAAGTATCAATAACGCACAAAGCGGAGAGGGGCTTCCTTCTCCGCTTTTTTATTACCAGAAAAATAACAGCTTCAAAAAACGCTCTATAAAGTGAGTTATTGATTCAGTGAGTGATGATATAACTTAATTGAACCTAGTGAAATATTTGACTCTTATTCCATTTTTATATTGATAATTAAATTAATTTTTAATATTCACTTTTATCAGTCGAATGCAAATATTAATGTTGTAGTATAAATCTGAACTTATCTATAGCTAGAGGCTGGTTTAAAACTCAGTACTCAAACTTTCATTCGTTTAAATATATTGGTAAATATTTGATTTAGATAAGCCTCCTGCTTTGTTGTTTGTTCAAGTTGTTGATTTGTATGTATGTTTCTTCGGTGTTGAATCTGTTGGTTGGAGCTGGTGCTCTAAAAAATCTTATTTGATATCTTTATTGTTAAATAATTTACTGCTAAATAAGTGAATTCTAAAATTTAAATTTTAATGGGTTTTTTATTTATTCTGTCTTGGTTTGTTGGTTGTCAGCAAAGCTTAATCCTTATGTTGTCTAAGAAAGATAATTAGATTTATCACTGGCTAAACCAGTGGCTAGATGAAATGTTGATATATAAATAGAAGAGGGAAGTATGAAGAGAAATAAAGTCAGTATGGCACTTAATATAGCTGGTGGGATATTGCTTTCAGGAATAGCTAACGCTCAAGTTATTCAATTTAATAATGAAATGCCAGTAAATAATTTACAGGGTGATTTTGAGGCGATAGTGATTTATGCGCAAAACATTACTGTCCCTCATTACAATGATAAAGGCGACCCTAGGCCGCATCTCACCGCATTGCGTGATACTTTACTTCTTGTTAAGCCAGTTGAACCTTTAAATGTCTCATCACAAGTCAAAGTTATTGCACGAGATAGTAAAGGCAATCAGTTGGGTGTTTTATCGCTAAACACACCAGAGCAACTTCCCAATCATGACGGTCCCAACCTCGACATTATGTACGCGAAAGACATGTGGTCTGTAACGCTCCCAGCGACTTGGATACAACCCGGTCTGACTTTGGAGTTGCTCAATGGGAGTACATCTGGTCTTCTGTCCGATTTGGATATTGGCGCGCCTAACGAACTGCTCATTAATACGATGGATTTGGGGATGCTGACTAATCCAAGGGGACGTTTCTACTTTGCTGATAATCCAGAGTTGCACAAGGATTACTTCCAGAAAATTCCGGTAAGTAAGTTGATTGTTAACCCTTACGAAACCATGAAACTTGATGAAGTGATGCTACCGGATGGACATTTACTTACAGAGCTTGACCCGAGCACTGGGACTTGGCACCAAGGAGATATGCGAGCGTATACCACGAAGATCTTGATGTCCCATGGTATTAATCTCGCAAACTATGGGATCAACTCATCAACGTCAGTGTCCGAGAGAGCACACCCGTACACGGCGAACCAAATTACCGCGATTGCAGCAGTAGGTCGTTATCAAAATGGTGTTGTTGCTCACGGTGGTAGTGGAGGCAACGGCATGGTGACTATCGACTCATCAGTGGGAAATGAATGGAGTCACGAAGTTGGCCATAACTTTGGATTGGGTCATTGGCCAGGAGGCACTGATGGGACGACACACCGCCCATCAACGGACATCAACTCTGCTTGGGGCTGGGATCTATTTCAGAAGCGTTTCATTGCCAACTTCATGTGGAACAAGCGTAATGGCGAAGACCAAGTTTGCTGTAGCGATGGGATTGGCATCCCTGCATTTGAAGGCTACAAGTTTAATCGAGATGCGATGGGGGGCGGTGAGCCAACTTCACCAATTTCCAAATACACGCTGCATACGCCTTATGTGCTAGAGAAAATTCAGACTTTTATGGAGGGCAAAGCTACATTTGATGAATCGTCTTCTACTGGGTTTACTAAGTGGAATGATGAAACGAAAGCGATGCAAGCGTTCCAGCAACCCGCTATTTTGTTATCGAAATCGATTACCTCTCAATCACAATTGAATACGATCAAAGACGACATCGATGGCTCCGTATTGTTGGGCTACATCAACGATTTTGACATCACGAAAGTCGAGACGGGAGATGGACGTTGGATACGCGATATTTATTTGCCTAGTGCAGAAAATGTTGCAGTAGGCAAAGCTGTGAACATTGCGCGTTACTCTGGCTATGGAGTGACGGCTCATGTTAATGGTCAGTTGGTTAACTTGAATCGAGGTGATAGTAAGTTTTACATCAGTGATGGAAAAACATGGCTAGAAACCACTGAAGATCAGGTAGCCGAGGGTAAACCAACACGTATTCCAACTGACTATGGTGTACCAGTAACGACGCTAGTAGGTTATTACGATCCTCAGCAGCAATTAGACAGCTACATTTTCCCTGCTTTGCACGGCGCTTATGGATTTGTTTATCAACCTACTCCTGTTGATCGCCTCGATACGACAGGTTGTTATGTCAAAGTGTATAACGGTCAAGACCACCAAACGGACAATTATCAGTTGGTTGGATTCCGTTACGACGATAATGTGATGAACAAATTCCATATCAACCTTAAGCAGGCCGATGATCCAACAAGGGCAGAGGTTGTGTGTGATAACGCTGTTCTAAGCTCGTTAGATATAGAGAAGCCAAAGCAAGCGTTAGAGGTTTCTATCGTCCAGTCAGATTCTTTAAAACCATCCGATAACAATAAGCCCGTAGCGCACGCAGGTGAAGACCAGTCAGTATTGTCAGGAGCAACTATCACCTTATCGGCCGACAAATCCACGGATGCTGATGGTGACGAGTTAACTTATGTTTGGGAGCAGATATCGGGTTTGCCCGCGAGCATTCAAGCAAATAACGCAATGATAACCGATGTGGTTTTGGCAGAATCGACACAAGAGCAATCTTATGTATTTTCTGTGTTGGTTTCAGACGGTAAATCGAGCTCCAGTGATATGGTCACCATTATTGCTCAGCCCCAACCAACTCAAAATCATGCACCGGAAGTCTCTCTTCCAAGCAGTATTGATGCAAAACCCGGAGAGGTTATAGAGATAACCGCGACGGCATCAGATCCTGATGGTGATGTGCTGTCATTTAAGTGGAGCACTTCAGGTTTAGCTTATCAGACTATGTCCGATGGCACGATTCAACTTTCAGTTCCAGACGTGACGGTTGATAGTCAATTTTTGCTAAGTGTTGTTGTTTCCGATCCTAAAGGGGAGAGAGCAAGCGCAAACACAACGCTTAACGTGAAAGCCAGCGGCAATACCTGCAGCGTCAGTGACCCAAATGCCACGAATTACGACGCGTGGTCTGCCAGCAAATCCTATTCAGGTGGTGACTTAGTTAGTTACAAGCAGTTGGTTTGGAAGGCAAAGCACTGGAGTCAAAATAATCAACCGGACAGTAGTGATGCTTGGGAACTCGTAAGCGATGTTGTGCTGCCATGGTCAAGTCAAGCAGCATACTCCGGAGGTGCTCAGGTTACCTATAACGGGGTTAAATTTGAAGCCAAGTGGTGGACTCGTGGCGAGCAGCCTGATGTGTCCAGTGTCTGGGTCAACAAGGGCGCTGCCTGCCAGTAGCACGAAAGCATAAAGACTGTCGGGAGTGGTGCTCTCGGCATTCTTTATGCTCCGACATACTTTATCTCTCTTATATCCTGCTCGTCGGTTGTCTTGGGATGCATCCCAACAAGCATTTATTCCAACAAACAAGTATTTAAACAAACAAGCATCCCAACAAACAATTCGAGCAGCCATACATACCGTCTTTGAAGGTTTAATATTATGTTCCCTTATAAAAAACTCTGTTTAAGTGCATTACCATTGATACTGAATTTTCCTGTTTATGCTTCTTCTCAAGGCACCTATGTGGTGGTGTTAAATGATTCAAATGTATCTAGTCCCATGTCACGATCTACTCGACCTTCCTCAATGGAAGAGAGAGTGAATCAAGTCTTACAGCGATTGAATGCAGAGCCGAAACCTTTGTCTGCTCGCTCACTTCAAGAAAATCAGCCTCTCTCAGCTTCAAACGTATACAGAAACCTGAGTAGCTTTTCTGTTGAAATGTCCCAGGATCAGGCTTCGCAGCTTAGAGCGATGAATGATGTTAAAGGTGTTTATCGAGACGTTATATTTACAGCTGATGGTGAATTGAGTACGGCATCTGAACCTGTCGCATCTTGGGGATTAGACCGCTCCGATCAGCGTAACTTACCATTGGATGATCGATATAATGTGGGCCAGTACACTGGCAAAGGCGTGTCGATTTATGTTATCGATTCTGGTATCGACTTTAGTCATCCTGATTTTGAGGGACGGGCTATCTCCGGTTGGGACTTCGTTGATAGTGATGGTGATGCATCTGACTGCCATGGACATGGAACTCACGTCGCCGGCACTGCGGCAGGAAAGCAGTATGGTATTGCTCCAGATGCCGATATTTATTCTGTGAGAGTATTGAACTGCGACAATAAAGGCTGGGGGAGTGATATCCTTGAGTCGTTTGACTGGGTGATTGAACATGCTAAGCAGAGAGGGCAGCCAGCGGTAATCAACTACAGTATTTCTCGCAGTACTCGATGGGCTCCTATTGATGAAGCTGTAGACAAATTGGTTACGCAGCATCATATTTCATTTGTTCATGCTGCCGCAAACAACAACACAGACGCATGCACCAAAACGCCGCATTCGGAATACTCCATCACGGTTGGTGCATCAACTAAGGATGATTATCGTTGGAGTGATTCAAACTGGGGAACATGTGTGACTTTATTTGCACCAGGGGCCAGTATCATTTCCGCTCGCAATCATGGTGGTTATCAAAGAATGTCTGGTACTTCTATGGCGACACCCCATGTGACGGGGCAGGTAGCTCGTCTTTTAGAAGCCAATCCTAAAGCACTACCGAGTGAACTGAAACAATCGTTGATCGAATCCAGCACGCCAAATGCGCTCTATAACGTGGGTTCTGGTTCACCTAATCGCTTGTTGTACACCGAGCTGGAAGGGGCTGGTGATACAAATCAGCCTCCAATCGCAGTGGCAACCTCGAATCTGTATGAATTGACAGGTGCAGGGTCGATTAGTTTATCTGGTGCACAATCGAGCGATCCAAACGGTGACTTATTAACTTTTGAATGGAAACAACTTTCTCCTTCATCCCCCCTTGCAGATATAGCATCACCAACTACGGAAGAGACTACAGTCCGTTTTGCAGAAATTGCTACTGACACGACCTATCGCTTCTTGTTAACCGTCAAAGACGGTTCGTTGTTTGATACATCAGAAGTCGTCGTGGTTCAAAAAGCAAAAGTGGCTTCTACAGGAGAAACGTGGGACAGGAGTAAAACTTATGCGTCACCTTGCCATCGTGTTTCTTGGAATGGTGACGAGTGGGAAAACCAATGGTGGACCTCAGGGAATGAACCGGGTGCCGATGGTACATGGGGTGTCTGGAGAAAAGTCGGAAGTACAAATAACCAATGTAATTGATTGGTGAAATTCAAGAAGGGCTAGAAAAACGAGTAGGGGGTAATTGCGTGAAGTATTACCCCTTTAAATTCGTTTGAGCATCGTCTTATCGGTAACTCACGCCATTCTCTTAAAGTCAGGTACCAAAAGGCGAATCACGGGAAATTTATCATTTAATCTCTGATCTATAGATTCAGTTTGTAATAGAAAAATTAGACGGAAAGCTTTGTTTTCAACGCATTAATACATCTTTGAACGAGAAAACTGCGATTCTCGTAGGCATTCTGTTAGAAAAGTTCTGCCGTATGCTATCCAGACTACTATCGGGATTTGTAAGAATTCTCCCTAAATCTATAAATGTTGGTCGGGGGAGATCATTGTGAAGGACAAAATGGAAACCTATTGGGTGCAGCTTGTAGATAAAGCAAGTACCGCATCTGATTTATCAGATTTGACGCGTTCAAGGTTGCGAGGTTGTATCGGTAAATACGGTTTGCGTTACAAGGTAGAAGGTGGGGTGCTTACGGAGCATCGTTACAATCGTAAAAACCTCGCGCCCAGCTTAGAGAGTGAAGCATAGGCTTCACTCTTGAGGTAATTCTACTGAGCGTTTTTGCTGGTGACCTGTTCCAGTCCAATCTGTTTGGCATCATGACTCGTGAACATCTGGTAAGGGCGTAAACCAAACAAAGGCATAATAGAGTAGATGTGATCGAATAAATCTGCTTGTACGCCTTCATAGTAAGCCCAGTCTGTATTGTTGGTAAAGGCGTAAACTTGAAGCGGAATACCTTCTGGCGTCGGTTCTAGCTGTCTCACCATGATAAGCATGTATTGGTGGATGTCTTTGTTCGCTTTCAAATAGGCATTAATATAAGCTCGAAACATACCCAAATTGGTCATCTGACGAAGGTTGCCAAAAGTTGGTTCGTCGCTCATTTCCTCATTGTATTCGTTGATGTCTCGCGATTTTTCATAGATGTATTGGCGCAAGATTCGAATGCTTTTCAGCTTTTCAACTTCTTCATCAGACAAGAAGCGAATCGATGTAACGTCGACATTAACAGAACGCTTGATGCGGCGACCACCTGAATCAGACATGCCTTGCCAGTTGATAAACGCGTTCTGAACTAGAGCATAGGCGGGCAGCATGCTCACGGTGTTGTCAAAGTTTCTGACTTTCACCGTGGTTAAAGAGATTTCCTCTACCGTGCCATTTGCACCATAAGCGTCCATTTGAATCCAATCGTTCAAGCGGATCATGCGGTTTGCAGAAAGCTGAATACCAGCGACGAAGCCCAATATCGTGTCCTTAAACACCAGCATCACGAAACCAGTCGCGACACCTAATCCAGACAAGAAAATGACCGGGGATTCGTTAGCGAGAATGGACATAGACACCACAACGCCAACAAAGAAGGTGAACAGCTTAATCAACTGAACAAAGCTCTTGATCGGCATTCTTTTTGTTATGCCTTTAAACGTCGCGATGTCATTCATTGCGTCGAGTAGGGCGAAGATCATCCATACAAAGATGACCAAAATCGAAATGCTCAAAATCCTATCGAAGATAGCAGCCAACCAATCATAGTGGCCTACTGCAAGGGGAATGAAAACATCCAGTACCATAATCGGGATAAGCAGCGACAGTTTCTCTAATACATCATATTTCGCCAAACTTTCAGCGAGCGGTTTGTTGGCTTTCTGCAGCACGTTATTTACTGAGCGAACAATCAAGTGATGCACGATCAAATAACTGACTGCTGCCGCGGTGAGGCTTACTAGGATAAATACGGTGGTGAGTTCAATGCCATAAGGGTCGCTGTTGATACCTACTGAGCTGAGCTTTTCAGAAATGAAGGTGCGAATATGATGATCGAGCAAAATGTCATCCTCTAAAATGTAGCCTGAATCAAAAGAGTGAGAACTTATCAAGAAAAGGCAGGCAACTGGCGTTAGAAAGCCGCTAATCCTACTCCCCATCTCCTTGTTTTGCACTGGTTTAATCCAGCAATCTTGAAACTTATTGTTCAAAAATAGCGTATAGGCGGCGATGTGATACAGGTTTAACATCTATTAATGCAAACGGGACACGTATTTCTGTTAAGTCTGTGAACTCTCGACGTTTTTAATAGACTAGACTGAAGAGGCGGCTCGCGTTTAATTTAAGAGGCATTCAATGGAAAATTCTAATCAATCACAACAGCCTACATTCCTATCTAAAGGCTGGAAATACTTCGTTATCGTTGGTGTTATCATCGCACTAATGGGCATTGGCGCAATGAGTTTGCCCGTACTGGCAGGCGTGACGATCTCAACCATTGTGGGTGCCGTACTCTTGTTCAGTGGTCTGGTTCAGGCTTACCACACATTCTCCATCAATGTTTGGAAAGAGAAGCTTTGGTATGTATTAAGTGCCGTACTGTATATCGTGGGTGGTCTGTTTATCTTGTTCAAACCACTGGCGGGCCTTGTCACGATTACCATGTTGATGGTGATTGTGATGATCTTAAACGGTTTGACTCGTATCTTCTTTGGTTTGAGCAACCGTAGCCTACCAAGCAGCAACGTTATTGTATTCAGTGGTGTAATTTCAGTGCTGATCGGTGGTTACTTCTTCATGCTACTCGATGATCCTGCATTCTCAACCACGCTATTGGGCACGTTTGTGGGCATCTCACTACTGATTGAAGGTATCTGCTTCATCTTTATGGGCTTACAAATGAAAAAGCTCTCCCAATAAAGACGCTATCTAGCGCTAAAACTTTGTGAAATAGAGAATGCCTGCCGATTCGGCTGTCTCTTGATCACAAGTCTAGTGATCAAGAGACATTGCGAGTTCGTAGCCCTCAAGGATGGTTTGTAGTTTAAACCATCCTTCCCAAAGCACCTTTATTGAAGCTCTACCCGTCCT
>NZ_JAADJW010000090.1:0-1021 GCF_010092875.1 Vibrio sp. LB10LO1 | reverse complement strand
AGGCATCCACCGTGTACGCTTAGTCACTTAACCATACAACCCGAAGGAGTTTCGAATTGAAGTTAAACAACCAAAGTTGCTATCTCATTATTTGAATGAGCGAGATAGCTTTCGATTTTGCCGGACTCAAATATGTTTTGTTTTACTTAAACAGTAAGACAAAACCCAAGAACACTTGAATGTGTTGTTTGGAGTATTCAATTAAGAATACTTTGAGAACTTTACAAACAATCTTAAAGATTGTTTTGTCAGCTTTCCAAATTGTTAAAGAGCTAATCACTTCTAATGAAGTAACCATTTTTAAAAGCACTCATCGAATGCGCTTAAAGATGGTGGGCGATACCGGGCTCGAACCAGTGACCCCCTGCTTGTAAGGCAGGTGCTCTCCCAACTGAGCTAATCGCCCACATTAGTTTTACGTCATGTGGTAGACGTCTCGAATGGTGGAGCTATGCGGGATCGAACCGCAGACCTCCTGCGTGCAAGGCAGGCGCTCTCCCAGCTGAGCTATAGCCCCATCGAGAAATGGTGGGTCGTGCAGGATTCGAACCTGCGACCAATTGATTAAAAGTCAACTGCTCTACCAACTGAGCTAACGACCCAATGGTATCCCGTAGGGGAGTCGAACCCCTGTTACCGCCGTGAAAGGGCGGTGTCCTAGGCCTCTAGACGAACGGGACACTAAGTTGAACATCTTGGGAGATGTTCTATCTCTTTTACTTTATAAACCGTATCAATCTGTGTGGACACTCATCGTGACTCATTTGTCTTCACTTTTTAAAAGTGAAAGCAAACTATCCGTATCGTATAAGGAGGTGATCCAGCGCCAGGTTCCCCTAGCGCTACCTTGTTACGACTTCACCCCAGTCATGAACCACAAAGTGGTAAGCGTCCTCCCGAAGGTTAAACTACCTACTTCTTTTGCAGCCCACTCCCATGGTGTGACGGGCGGTGTGTACAAGGCCCGGGAACGTATTCACCGTGGCATTCTGATCCACGATTACTAGCGATTCCGACTTCA
>NZ_JAADJW010000089.1:0-1096 GCF_010092875.1 Vibrio sp. LB10LO1 | reverse complement strand
TGTCTAAAGAAAAATTTGAACGTGTAAAACCGCACGTAAACGTTGGTACTATCGGCCACGTTGACCACGGTAAAACAACTCTAACAGCTGCTATCTGTACAACACTTGCTAAAGTATACGGCGGTGCTGCTCGTGACTTCGCATCTATCGATAACGCTCCAGAAGAGCGTGAGCGCGGTATCACAATCGCTACTTCTCACGTAGAGTACGACACTCCAACTCGTCACTACGCGCACGTTGACTGTCCAGGACACGCGGATTACGTTAAAAACATGATCACTGGTGCTGCACAGATGGACGGTGGTATTCTTGTTGTTGCTGCTACAGATGGTCCAATGCCACAAACTCGTGAGCACATCCTACTAGGCCGTCAGGTTGGTATCCCATACATCATCGTATTCATGAACAAATGTGACATGGTTGACGATGAAGAGCTACTAGAACTAGTAGAAATGGAAGTTCGTGAACTTCTATCTGAGTACGATTTCCCAGGTGATGACCTACCAGTTATCCAAGGTTCTGCACTAGGCGCACTAAACGGCGAAGAGCAGTGGGAAGCTAAGATTGTTGAACTAGCAGAAGCGCTAGATTCATACATCCCTGAGCCAGAGCGTGCAGTAGATATGCCATTCCTAATGCCTATCGAAGACGTATTCTCAATCCAAGGTCGTGGTACAGTAGTAACTGGCCGTATCGAACGTGGTATCCTAAACGTAGGTGACGAAGTTGCTATCGTTGGTATCAAAGACACTACTACTACTACATGTACTGGTGTTGAAATGTTCCGTAAGCTTCTTGACGAAGGTCGCGCTGGTGAGAACGTTGGTGCACTTCTACGTGGTACTAAGCGTGATGAAGTTGAACGTGGTCAAGTACTAGCTAAGCCTGGTTCAATCACTCCACACACTAAGTTCGAGTCAGAAGTATACGTACTTTCTAAAGATGAAGGTGGTCGTCACACTCCATTCTTCAAAGGCTACCGTCCACAGTTCTACTTCCGTACAACTGACGTAACTGGTGACATCTCTCTACCAGAAGGCGTAGAAATGGTAATGCCAGGCGACAACATCCAAATGCAAGTTGAGCTAATCGCTCC
>NZ_JAADJW010000008.1:0-187704 GCF_010092875.1 Vibrio sp. LB10LO1 | reverse complement strand
TGAGAGCCTACTCTAAGCGTAGGGCTTGAGAGTGAGGCGGACCATATAATTAGCCGATGTACTGAGAAGCATCGGCTTTGTTTTTTGTCGTTGTGACCGTCATGGGTTTGGCGGGTTTATCGCAATAAGAAGTAAGGCGTATTAACGTAAGCATGTCCCGCTGATATCGCATAAGGCAGTACGACTTTGCCAACGGAGACTGCGGTGTTAACCAGTGGTTGAACGTTGATATTGGCATTCATCAAAGTAGGACGAACGTTGGGTGCCAAGCGATAGTGACCGGGCGTTGAAACGCAGCCAGAAAGTGTCGATGTAAACAGTAGTGCGATGATGATTGATTTGATGGCTTTCATAGTGGTGACTCTCAAAATGGTATCTTGGCTCTGGTTTTGTTTGTTGGGATGAGCCTTGGTTGAGAGGAAGATTGCCTGAGTCGAGCGAACGGCACCATCAATGCTGAACAAGTCATAACGCACAAGACTAAAAGTAACACTAGGCGTTACTATGTATTAGGTTTTGCGAGGAGAGTCCCTATTAAAGATCCCAAAATGAGATTTTTCAGGCTTTGGAAGGGAGCGGGAAACAGTAAAAATAGCCAGAATGAAACCGCCCATTCTGGCTTGGAGCCCAAATGCGAGTGCTCAAAATATAATATGGAGGCAGATTGCCTATTTCACGTGCATGTTCGCTACGTATTCATCTTCTGCCCAATACATACGTTCGGCGACTTTGGCTTCCGGATTTAGGCTAACGCCATCTAAGACGCGCTCTCTAAAACGCAAGTAGCCGCCTTTATCAATTAGATGTTCCATGTGGAGGTAAATCGGCTTACCGCCCAACATCTCTTTTTCAAATTCGAACAGATTGTCGATGACAGGGTGTAGGACGTCTTCCGTTACCCAATTAAGGAACATCTTGCCAACGCGAGGGGTCTTCTTCGAAGTTCGACCGCCCAGTTTGACCATGTAGAATTGTTTTGGATCTCGATGCCAAGCCAGTGTTGGGCAAGCAAGTACGCATTCGCCGTAGCCAATGCATTTGCTTTCTTCCTTCACCGCTTTACCGTCTTTGAGTGACAAGCAATCTACTGCGTGGTGCGCACAAGCTTTGACACAGGCGCCATCACCTTATAGCTCTGACGTAACGCCTCGATCGCCGAACCCATTTGCTGAGTAGTTAAAAACTTAGGCATTGTTCTATCTCGTTATTTTCAAAAACTAGTGAATCGTGCGTTCTAAACAGGGCTCGGCGGTGGACTCA
Source organism: Vibrio sp. LB10LO1 (assembly GCF_010092875.1). Classification (NCBI taxonomy): domain Bacteria; kingdom Pseudomonadati; phylum Pseudomonadota; class Gammaproteobacteria; order Vibrionales; family Vibrionaceae; genus Vibrio; species Vibrio sp. LB10LO1. Next base: position 186,444 of record NZ_JAADJW010000008.1, on the reverse strand, counting down.
AACCATTCCAGTGACTGTGAAAGGGAAACCACGTCTCCCACCACTATGATTGCTGGCAGTGGTGGTTTTTGCGTTTTGCAGGTTTCATACAGTCCGGCTAAGGTAGTAACGATCTTGTTTTGATTTTCTCGTGTTCCATTGCTGACGATGGCGCAAGGTGTATCTGGCGCGAGACCGTGAGCAATGAGGTTGTCTGCGATCGCTTCTGCTTTGTGTAGCCCCATGTAGAAAATTAGGGTGTGGTCGATGGCGGCGAGTGCGCTCCAATTCGGTTCGCTAGCATCATTACAGTTTCGTCCCGTTACCAAGGTGACACTCCTCGAAACTTGTCTATGAGTGACCGGTATCCCCGCGTAAGCGCAGCATCCAAGTGCCGCAGTTACACCCGGTACAACCTCATAGTTGATGCCTTGCTGTGTTAAATAGGTCGCTTCCTCACCGCCTCGACCAAATACAAACGGGTCGCCCGCTTTTAGGCGACATACCGTCAGACCTGTGATTGCGTAGCCCTTCATCATTTCGTTGATTTCTGCCTGCGTTTGCGAACACTTACCGTAGTGTTTACCCACGCAGATCTTTAGGGTTTTTCGTGGGATGACGTCCAAGACTTCTTCCGAAACCAGATGGTCATAAAGCACGACATCAACGCGATTAAGCAGACGAAATGCTTTAATGGTAAGCAGCGACGCATCGCCTGTGCCTGCTCCAACCAAATAAACCTGACCATAAGATGGATTGGATGCCTTCATGAGAAAATACCCCAAATCAATACAACGAATAGGATGGCGGCAATAACCCAATAAAGAACTTGATGGACGTTATCGCTGACCCAACCTAGCTCTTCTAACATCTCGCTAGTCAGGTCTAAATTTATCTGCTCTACGTAATCGTCCAGTTCTTTCATTTTCAATTGGCTTCGTGCAATCCCCTGATGCATTTAAGGTTATTGATGAGAGCCGTTAAGTTAAATCAAAGAAAAATAAACACCTGTTCAGAACTGATTAACGAGAGGGTGTTTCGAGGCAGAATTTGAATCGGTCAAAAGACTGAGGAAAGAGAGAAGTGTCGTGTCAGGCTTTGTGATTTAACTGATTGTAATAGAGATAAAAAAGCCAGAGCGATATCTGCTCTGGCTTTGTCGTTTTTCGTAAGAAATTCGCTATGCTGCTTTGAGATGGCAGACGCGATTCTTGCCCAATCTTTTTGCTTGATAAAGTGCTTTGTCAGATTGCTCCACTACATGGTGATAGCTGGTCTCTAATGGTGTAAACCCAACACTTGCCGTAAATCGCACATCGCCACAACCCAATGTGAGATGGCTTCTTTGCAGCGCGGTTAGGAAGTTATCAAGCTGATGTTTGGCATCAAACTCGTCATTGGCTTGGAACACGATGGCAAACTCTTCACCACCATAGCGCGCTAAACAAATCCCTTTTGGTTTAGGGAAGCAATCGCGCATCACTTCTGCGGTCTTTTGGATAACTAAATCACCGACTGGGTGGCCGAATTTATCGTTGATGTATTTGAAGTTATCAATATCGACCATCGCGATAAAACGGTTCTCTGAATGAAGCTCTCTCGACACTTTTGCTGCTAAACACGCTTTGTTTTCGAGCTGTGTCATTGGATCTTGATGGCGCAAACGGTCATGCAATTTCAGGTTTGCCAACGCAACTTGGGCGTAGTTCTGAATCAAACTGAGCACGCATTTGTAGGTTGGGAATCGGCAACTGACGTAAGTCACGCCAAGCAGCTCTCGCCCATCAAATAAAGGAATGCAGTAGTGATTACTGTTGATCTTGAGCTTTTTCGTCAGCTCGTCGCCGTACTTCTTACTGCGGTATGTCAAAGCAATTGGGGAGAAACGCGCCGCAAGTTTAGCGTCGGTTAAAACGAGCTTCTTGTTGCCATGGTAATCAAGGGTGTAGAAGCTGTGATTTAAGCTGTCGTAGACACAGAACTGTATGCCTTTGTGGAAGCAGAAACGATCTAATACACGCTTAAGTTGGGTTTTAAAGTCGCCCACGTTGTCTGTGCCATTTAAGCGCGCGAGTGACAAATGCAGTTGATAGGTTAGATAGTTAATGCCAATTGCGAGTGCCAACAGGGAAGCAATCACACCTGCGGTAAGGGTAAATGGATAGCTGCTGTTGAGGATATCGGCACGGTCTGTCCCTGCGACAAACACCCAGTTCAAGCCGTTGTCTGCATCGAAGACCGAGATCTTAAAGTTATCTTGGTAATAGTACTCGTGTTTACCAAACAGCAGCCCCGTTGCAACTTTGTCACTGATACCGCCATGATAGCTGACGGAAGGGTCACCAATTCGACTTGGGTCAGGATGAAATACTAAGCGCTCGGTGTCTCTGTCTACCACGAACACATAACCTTTGTTCAAAGTTTTAAGGCCACGTAATTGCTGAGTGGTGTGGAGAAGATCGAACTCCAGCCAAAGTTGGTATTTAAGGTCTGGGTTATCGTGCTTTATCGCGAAGACCCAGCGTTGCTGCGGGTTTTGATATAGCGAAGAGATAGAGAATTTGTCGCTGACGGTATCCAGCTTATGCCATAAGATCTTGCTGGTATCTGCTTGTTTTATTTGACCAGAAAGACCATAAGCCATGTTGCTATCTTTCGTGGTGTAGAGAATGTTGGAGTACTGTGGTGAGTAATCGATGATGCCTTGGCTTAGCTCGCGGAAATCAGGATCATTGAGATCTTGTTTGCTGGCTTTTAGCGCGGTTTCTAATAGGTAAAATTTGCTGAAAGCGGCTTCGATTTGAGAGTGGATCAGCCGCTCGGCGGTGATGATATTGGTTTGAGATTGCCGATAAACCATCGACTCAGAATCGACCAACTGAGCATAGGCCAGATAGACCATAACACCTGCGAGGAGTAACAGGTAAGGCCGCAGAATGCGGATTAAGAATTTAGGTAAAGCCATGATGCCAAATTACGTTGTAGATATTATAAATGTGATTTGGATAGCAATATTAGATTAGTTTCATTTGCGTATCAATGCGTATGGTGTGCTATTTGGCCCAGTTGATGGATCTCTACTCGAAATGTCGATAAAACAAACCCAGCGTGTTGCTGGGTTTATCAGAGTTTGTGGGAATAAGCTGCGGTTTGGGTCAGCTAAGCTTTTTTAGTTGGCTGATAATGTAAAATGGCCATCGAAGTCGGAGAAAGCAGTACCTCGCCCTCTGCATGACCTGGGTTTAGGTTGCGTACATTGGTATCGCACACCGTTACCCACTCTTGACCACGCTCACTTGGCAGCTTGAAACGCGCTGGCGCGTTGGTTTGGTTGATCAAGTACACCAACTCTTGTCCTTCTTTGCCAATTCCTAGATGCAGCGCTACCGAGCTTAAACGGTTCCAATCGTCGTGTTCCATCAAGCTGCCATCAATGCGACGCCAGAAGATGCGGTTGTTATTACGATTTTCACCACTAAAAGCACGAATGAATGGCACCATATATTGATTACGGTTTGCCACCATTTGTGAAATCCACGCTTTGAAATCTTGCTTGCGCTCAGAAGTTGTCCAGTTCAACCAGCTGGTTTCGTTATCCTGACAGTAAGCATTATTGTTACCACCTTGAGTATGAGATAGCACGTCTGCAGTCAGGATATGAGGTATACCGAACGCGAATAGCAAGCTAGCAATCAAGTTGCGCTTTTGCTTTTCGCGTGTGGCGATGATCATAAGGTTCTCTGTTTCACCTTCAACGCCATAGTTTTCCGAGCGGTTGTCACCGTGGCCGTCGCGGTTCTCTTCACCGTTCGCCTCGTTGTGCTTCTGTTTGTAAGACACCAAGTCTTGCAAGGTGAAGCCGTCATGATACGTGATGTAGTTGACTGTGAGTTTATAAGGCCAGTTCGCTGCGCTGTAGATATCACGAGAGCCCATCAAGCGAGTCGCAAACTCTTTCAGATAGCCTTGATCACCCCGCCAGAAGCTGCGAGAGATGTCGCGCAGTTTGTCATTACATTCGTTCCAACCAAATGGGAAGTTACCCACTTGGTAGCCGTTAGGGCCAATGTCCCAAGGTTCAGCGATCAGTTTGGTTTCGCGAAGAATGGGGTCTTGCGCGACGGCTTTAAAGAACGCTGCTTCTGGATTGTAATCATCGCCTTGACGACCCAACGTCGCTGCTAAGTCGAAACGGAAGCCATCGACTTTAAATTCGCTGACCCAGTAACGCAGCGTATCCATAACGAGGTTAAGTGCAGGTTGGTAAGTCATATCAACCGTGTTGCCGCAACCAGTGAAGTTAGCAAAGTGCTGACCGTGCTTGATATAGAAGCGTGGATCGAGCGCTTTCAAGTTAAATATGGTTGGGCCTTCTCCGCTCTCGGCTGTATGGTTGTAAACAACATCAAGAATCACCTCAATGCCGTGTTTATGCAGCTCGCGGATGGTGGTTTTAAGTTCGGTGACGGCGTCCTTCTCTGCGAAACGTGGATCGGGCACCATGAACAAGTATGGGTTGTAACCCCAATAGTTCACCTTATCCATCTTGAGCAAGTGAGGCTCATGCATACACGCTGCCACGGGTAGCAATTGCAGCGTATTGATGTTTTGCTGTTTGTAAAACGCCAGCATTTCTGGCGAAGACAACCCTAAGTAACGGCCTTTGGTATCACTGGCGACCTCTGGGTGCTGTTGAGTTAACCCTTTCACATGGGTTTCGAATAGCACCATCTCTTCGCGTGGTATTCGCGGATGATCGGTGTCTTGCCAATCGAAGTTATCTTCAATCACGACACACTTGGGCATATCAAAGCTTTTTGCAGGGGAGAAGGGAGGTTGGTAGTGAAGGGCTTTATCAATCGACTTTGCGTAAGGATCGGAGATCAGCAAAGGTTGGTCTTGATGTGTCACTACATAGCCATACTTTTGCCCCGGTTTAATGTCTGGGATGAAAGTATGACGAATGCCTGCATATTCGCTTGGCAAGTCGTGCAGCTCATAGCTACCGTCTTCCGCAAATAGCGCAAGTTGAATATCTTTACTACTCGGAGCGTGAATAGAGAAGTTACAACCTTCTTTACTCACAGTTGCGCCGAGTGGGTATGGGCGAGAGTGAAGTTGTGTCATCAGCGAATCTTTTTTTAATTTTATTGCTACCTTTAAGAAACTATAAGTAAAAAACTTTGTCTTACTAAGGTCAACCACCTTATATCGAAAATTATCACTGTAATTAAATTACTTTCTACGACCTATTTTTGACAAAAATATGAAATGGCTATCACTTTGTAGCGGCCATAAACTGAAGAAACTTACTAATTCCTCCCTAGATTGGTGATCTGACTCGTAAAAACACCATTCGGTAAATTTTCTCATCCCTTCTCATCCCCCCTAAATTAGTTTGGGGTGGAGGACGTCATCCTTGTACGCCTTGGGTAATCTTAAGACTGTTGAAACAAACGGGGACTTGTTCCCATCTTACCTCTCTTTCTTTAGGTGCATTTTTACTGCCTATATGTATCTAAAAGAGTGAGCAGGGAAGACAGAATTATAAATACCCTTAATGGAGTTAAGAATGAAAAAAGTAAGTGCAATTGCAGCGGCTGTTGCTGCAACTTTAGCTGCTGGTTCTGCGTTCGCAGTGGACTTTAATGGTTACTTCCGTGCTGGTACTGGTATCAGTGCTGAGAGTGGTGGCGATGTGTCATTCATGAAAAACGGTGTTGGCCGTTTAGGTAACGAGGACGACAATTACTCTGAGTTTGGTTTTGCAGAAGACCTAAAAACAGGTGACCAAACTTGGCGTCTTGAGTCTATGATTGCATCAGGCGTTCAAGGTGCTCAAGGCTGGGAAGATGGTGACTTCAACGTTGCACAATTTGCAGTTAAAGCTAAAGGCCTAATCGCTTCTGATAAAGACGCAACGCTATGGGCTGGTAAAACTTACTACCAACGTAAAGATATCCACATCACTGACTTCTACTTCCTAAACACTTCTGGTACTGGTGGTGGTATCGAAAACCTTTCTGTAGGTAACCAAAAACTGTCTCTAGCAATTATCCAAGACGGTGAAGATGAAAACGGTGCAGGTTACATTGCGGACGCTCGTCTTGCGAACATTGGTCTTTGGGAAGATGCATCTCTTGAGGTTGCACTAGCATACAACTTCTCAACAGAAAGCAAAAATGGCAAATACGATGGCGATGATGGTCTGCTTGCAAGTGGTATCATTCACCAAAACATGAGCAATGGCTTCAACCAAACTGTAGTTCAAGTTGGTACAGCTGGCTACGGTATTCAGATGGCAAACTTCTGGGGTGCTGGTGCATATTACGACCGCTCTGGAGACCAAAATGATGGCTTCGGTTACCGTGTTATTAACTGGGGTGTTATGAACCTTGGCGAAAACTGGGAAATGGGTCACCAGTTGGCTTACCTAGCAGGTTCAGATTTAGGTACAGCTAAGTACGACTCTAGCCAGTACTCAATTGTCGCTCGTCCAATGTACAAATGGAACGATACTATGCGTACTATTTTTGAGGCTGGTTACAATGCTGGTGAAGTGGATGATGTTGACTTCGGTGGTGCTAAATTTACCGTAGCTCAAGCATGGGCAATGGGTGACAGCTTCTGGGCTCGTCCTGAAATCCGCGTATACGGCAGCTACCTGATGGATCTAGAAGACGATAGCTTTGGCGAAGTGAAGAATGACGCTGGTGTAGTAACAGCTGCTGGTACAGATAACGACTTTGTTGTTGGTATCCAAGTAGAAGCTTGGTGGTAATCGAGTAATCTCTTAGTTATCTAGCTGTCCTATTTAAATAGCCGACATCAGTCGGCTATTTTTCTAAGGGGTTTTGAAAAGTTAGACGTTTCAGCAAAGTCACTCTAAGATGCTTTAGTGCAAAAACCTTTAGAAAAATAACTAGAAGGAAAAAGTATGTACTTCCGTGCCCTCATGTTAAGTGGATGCGTCGCGCTTGCTGGCTGCCAATCCACTGAAGTTATCGAACAAGTTCAAGTTGCTCAAGCACAGCAAGTTGACGCTCTATCTGAGCTTCAATCGGTGAAAATGAAGCTTCCAAGCTCTGCCATTGTAGACATCACTTCTCAGAGCCAAGTGCTGAAATATCAGGGTATCGACAGCCGTGTAGCGGTATTCGAGCTGCCTGCTGACCGTGGTGAGTTCGCGATTAAAATTACCAGTCTGATTGAAGATACGGCTTTTGTACCACGTGCGATAATCGTTGATAAAAACGGTAAAGAGATCGAGAACTATGGCAAAGCGGAATTTGAGTACACAAAACCTCGCCTTCACCTTGGAAACCGTTTAGTCGCTGAAAAAGACTTCTTCCCACCTGTGGGTTTAGATTCTGTCTACCTAATTGTTTACACTGACCAGTCTGACCTTGGCGGTTTTACTGATGTCATTCACCCAGCGCGATTGGACGCTGAAGCTCGAGGCAACTACTTGCCAGAAGTGAAAGACATTCCAGTACCAAACGGTGACACAGGTAAGATTGAAGTGTCGATTGACCGCGTAAGCTTCTTCTCAATTGGTTCCTCGAATAGTGAACCAGTCGCTGCTCCAGTTGTGGCTAAGTCGGTCGACTCAGTGCAACCTGAAACCCAAACTTACTACCACAATGCGATTAAAGCAGCAGTGAAAGCAGATGATATTCCTAAAGCGTTGAGCTTACTTGATGAAGCAAAAGCGTTAGGTATTGAAGGTGCGCAAGAAGTATTTGTTAAAGCAGTAAATACAAAATAATTAAATTAGAAAAGCCGACCAATAGAGTCGGCTTTTTATTGTACATTTAGTTATCTTTTTCACAGATTACATTATTAATATTTAAAATTTAATTAATTTCGATTCATAATATATCCAGTGCTAATTAAATTAGTACATTGTTGAATAAAAATAAGGATATAACGTGAAACAATTAATTATAAATACAGCATGCACTCTGGCTGCTGTTTCTATCTTATCTGCTTGCTCGTCAACATCATCAGAAAATACTGCTCAAGATGAAGTAAATAATGCGGTGGCATTAACAAGCGTAAACCTTGATATGATGACAAACTGTGCTCTGCCGGATTCTGTAGAATTAGGCCCATTGTCTAAAGATATCTTTGTTGTTGGTAGCTTCCCTAATGCCGATTGGAAGCATGTTGTACAGCGTAAGTTAACCTATAAAGGAAACAACGTTTATCAAGTGGTTACCGATGAAGTCGCTGGCAAATATAAAATGCAGTACGCTGCTGAACAATGGAAGCCACAATTTACAGCTAAGGGCAAAAAGTTAACGGTTGGTCAATTAAATGAGTTGACATATGGTGGCTACGGTACGGATACGAAATTAGAGATTAAAGAACCAGGAAAATATGTGTGGAGCTTGGAGTTTAAAGATAATGGCTCTCCTTACTCGATCATGATTTCTAAATGCCAATAATATTCCATTCAGTTATTTAAAATTTGTTTTTTATTTATTAACCCTTGCATGGGAAACATGTTGGGGTTAATTTTATTTGGGAGAGTTTAATGCGCAACGTAAGATATAAAAAACTATTTGGCCAATCGCTTTTAGCCTTGAGTGTGGTTGGTGTTTTATGCGCGTGTAATTCCTCTGGCGGAAGCGACAATGGCAGCACGCCACTTCCTGATACAAGTTATGCTTGCCAAGCGAATGTAATGGAGCAAAGCAATCAGCTTCGTACTTACCAAATCATGGTTGAGAGCTTTGTTGATGGTGATTCGAATATCGGCCATGGCACAGGTTACGGCACCAGCCATCACAACGGTGATCTTCAAGGGATTATTGATTCGCTTGATTACATCCAAGACTTAGGCATGAATGCGATTTGGTTGACGCCAGTTTTTGAATCGGAAGCCATTGATGGGCAAGATCATTGGGCCGATCGTTTGGATGCAACGGGCTACTTTGCTACGGATTATTTTAAGATTGATCCTCGCTTTGGCGATTTAGAAACGGCGAGAACCTTAGTTGATGAAGCGCACAAACGCGGCTTGTATGTTTTCTTTGATGGCGTGTTTGGTCATCACAAAGAAGGGTTGATTAAGCCGTCTCCATCGGGTTTATTACCTTCTGGTTCGAGCAACCCTGTTGACTATCCAGCAAGCTTGGATTTCTATAAAGAAGTCGCGACTTACTGGGTCAAAGAGCTAAAAATTGATGGTTGGCGTTTAGACCAAGCTTACCAAGTCCCAACCGACGCATGGACTCAAATCCGCAAAGCGGTGGATGAAGCCTCGCAGAGTGTGACTTACACCAACGCGGAAGGTGATCAAGTGAATCCACTGGGTTACATGGTCGCTGAGATCTGGAAGGGCGAGTCAGAAATTGCGAGTGACGCATATGGCGCGGCTGACGATCCTGCGTTGTGCTCGGCATTTGATTTCCCAATGCGCTATCGCGTGGTGGAAGCACTTGCTGTCAATGAGAGCGGTGTTGGCGGTCGTGGTGTGGATTGGCTAGACAATGGCTACCAAACACACAACCAATATCCGTCTCATGCTCAGCCAAACTTGATGATTGGCAATCACGATCTGGTTCGTTTTGGTGACTTGTTACAACGAGGCGGATTAGCAGATGTGAACGATGCTGAATACTGGCAACGTCACAAAGCCGCGTTTGCATTCCAAGCGGCTTACACCGGACCAATCACTCTCTATTATGGAGATGAAATCGGTGACCAAGTTGATGGTTTTGCAGCAAAAGAAGACAACAATACGTGTGCGGTTCGTGGCGTATGTGATGATCATGTCGCTCGCAGCAGTGCCAAGGTTGAAGGCGTAACTGCAACCTTAGATGCTAACCAAGTTGATCTGAAAAACTACGTTAAGTCATTGATGAAAATGCGTGCTGGTCATCCTGCTTTGTATCAAGGCAGTCGCACTAACTTGGTAGCAAGCAATGGCAGTTATGTGGACTTGAAAGCATCTGGCGATGATCAAGTCTTATTTGCTTTGAATACCTTTGAGAGTGCCCGCAATATTGTGCTGACAGAAGCGCAAATCGGGAGTAATCAAGCGCTGGTGGATTTAATCACTAACCAACAAATCACACAAAGTAACGGGCAATACCAGATCCCGATGTCATCATTACAAGGACGCTTCTTCAAAGTGACGCCAAACACTCAATAAGTCATTCTCAATCAAGATAACCCATACCAAGCCAAGTGTTGTTCTCTACCCCAATAGAAACGCACTTGGCTTTTTTTATCGCTTTGTCTAAGATGCCGCTCTTTTTAGTCATCAGTGGCGATATTCCACTTTGAGGTCCCGCCTTGTTTCTTTACATCTCTTTGTTTTTGATAGCACAACCGTCCATGCAGAAGTGAAAGAAACAGTACGCAGTTTGTGAGATGTGCTGCACGATAATGAGAATATTCACATTCATGCAACGTCAAACTGTGATTCAAGGCTTACCCATGTGTAATTGTTATGTTTATCTTCTTGGGGATTTACATAACTAATGGAAAATTATAATGAAATCCATAACGAAAACCCTCTACCTCTTACCTCTCATTTGCTCTCCAATCGCCTATGCTGAGGTATTGAATGGAGACTTTGAACAATGGAATGGGAATGCGCCAGCGCAGTGGTCTGTGATTGATTCTGGTATTGCCGTTTCACCAACCAGCAATCCGCATAACTCAGGTGGCCTTGCGGCTCAAGTGATTGTAAATACAGGTACCCAAAGCAACACCGACTTTTTGCAAACCATTAATGTGGAGCAGGGGAAAACCTACCCATTTTCAGTCTCGGTTTACCATACTGAAGGTCATGTTAAAGCGCGTTTGGTGGTTGATGGATACCACGGTTACTCTAACCCTCAGCAAACCAATCAGTGGCAACAAATCACCTATAGCTACACTGCATCATCTAACAAAACGATCAATGTCGGATTACGTTTTTATGATGAATCTGGCTTTGATGGTTCCGAAGTTGTTTATGTCGATAACTTTCAGCCAAACCAAAATGGTGGCACTCAGCCTCCGGTAGAAAGCTGTAATGACAACGAAGTTTTACTGACATTGAACACCGACAGTTATGGCTCAGAAACCAGCTGGGAACTGAAAGATAGCCAGTCACAAGTTCTGTTTTCAGGCCAAGGTTTTGAATCTTCGAAAACCTACGAAAAAACCATGTGCTTAACGAATGGTGACTACCAATTTACGATCAGTGATAGCTATGGTGATGGCATTTGTTGTAGTAACGGTAATGGTTCATACACCTTAGTGTTCGGTCAAACCACGTTGGCGTCAGGCGGTGAATTCACAAAATCGCAAACCACGAACTTCATCCTTGGTGATGCAACGACACCACCGCCTGTAGTTGGCGAGTACTATAAAGCCGCAGAAGGCAAAACAGGTTTTGAGTTGAAAACAGCGCTGTTTAACATCATCAAGGATCACACAGGGCGCGGTTACTCTGCCATTTGGACCTTAGTGAAAGAAGCGGACATAGACAACTACTACGAGAAAGACGGCTCCATTCTCGATATGTATTCTGAAAAACCATCTGGCAGCGATACAGTAAGTTTTACCAAAGTCACAGACCAATGTGGTCAATACAGAACTGAAGGCGATTGCTACAACCGTGAACACTCATTCCCTAAGAGCTGGTTTGGTGGCAAGATTGAACCGATGAACTCTGATGGTCACCACTTGTTTGCAACCGATGGCTATGTGAATGCGAAGCGCAGCAACTGGCCATTTGGTGAAGTGGGTAACAGCACTTACGTATCAAGCAATGGCTCAAAAGTTGGTTCAGCAAGTTCTACTCTGGGCTATTCAGGAACGGTATTTGAGCCTATTGATGAGTTCAAAGGTGATTTTGCTCGTGCGTATTTCTACATGGCGACGCGCTATGAAAACGTCATTGGCAATTGGGAAAGCAACTCTAGCAACTCTGACGCGGTATTGAACGGCACGAAAACGACTGTCTTTGAACCATGGATGCTGAACATGTTGAAACGTTGGCACAAAAACGATCCTGTTAGCGCGAAAGAGATTAGCCGTAACCAAGCGGTGTTTGAATTCCAAGGTAACCGCAACCCGTTTGTGGATCACCCTGAGTTTGTAGAGATGATTTGGGGTAATTAATCCTAAACCATCAAAAACACGAAAGCCGCCTAAGTTAAACACGTTAACTTGGCGGCTTTTTCGTGTCTGTTAAAGCACAAAAAAGGGGAGGTTTTACCCTCCCCAAACTAGCACGTAATTGTGCCTACTGTTTTTAGTTCTGAGTCACCGTCACGATTGGCGCTGCTTTATCCGCTGCGTTGAAGTGGAAGTTGTAGTTTCCATCTTCTGCTAGTGTGATGCTGATGTTGCCACTTGAGCCACCCGCTTCCATAGTCAGTGGTGTGCCAAATTCAATCGCGCCTTGACCACCAAAGTTGGTTGCATCTGCCCAGTCAGAGCTCGCTACTTTCATATCGAATGTGCCCGCTTTTAGATCGATGTCTAAAGAGTAAACATCATTCGCAACGTAGCTGAATTTTGCTGTCTCTAGTGCTGCCCAGCTTGCATCGGTTACATCACCACGTAGGTAAAGTGCTGTTTCGCCGAACGTTGGTGCATCCGCTGATTTAGTCACTGATACAACAGGCTTTTCTACACTTTCATCTTGAGCGTGTAGTGCGTTCAGAGTGAAGTTGTACTTACCTGTTTCAGCAACTGACAACTTACAGTTACCTTCTGAGCCTAAATCTAGTGAACCAGACGCTTGCTCTGCCGCATCACAACCAATGTTTGGATTTGCCCAGCCAGAGTCCGCAAATTTGAACTCGTGTTCACCAGCTTCAAGAACGCCAGTTACAGAGTACATGCCGTTGCCGATGAAGGTCATTGCCCAGTCACTGTTGTCCGACCAATCGTTCATTGTACCCTTAACGTAAACGACGGTTTCACCGTAAGGAGGAATGCTCGATACGTCTTTGTTGTCAGTGTTTACTGGTAGACCTGCACCTTGAGCGCCGTTTTGTGGTTGAACAAATACTGCTGTTGTTAGTGCTGGAACCGTAAAGGTTTCGCCTGAGAAGCTTGCGCCTTTCACACGGCTATCTGCAGAGTCTTTTTGAACTTCATGCAGTTCGAAGCCAGTTGCACCTCCAACTTTGAACGATTTCGTTTCTGATGTTGAGTTCACTACTGCCACGATTGCATCGTAGTTGGTATCAAGATCTTTACCTGCTGATACACCGTCATCAATAGACATGACGATCAAGCCTTCCACTTGGTCTTTGCCTACGTTGCGGAAGTCAACGCGGTTCATGACTTCTTGAGCAGTATCTAAACGGAACAGTTCGCTTGAGCTACGGATAGTCAGTAGTTCTAGGAATTGTTGCTTAGTTAGCTCGATATCGTCAGTGTTTGGCATCGCAGTACTGTCAGCAACGATAGTTTTGATCAACTCCCAGTTTGCACCGTCTTTGTCTTCACGAGGTAGACCGACGTTCCAGTTGTTGTCGTTACCGTCGAAGTAAACGCGGTTGAACCAGTCACCTGAATCGTAAGAGTCACGCTGCATTGATTTCGAACGCAGTAGCTCAGAACCCATGTGGATGAACGGGATACCTTGACCAAGCATTACCGTAGATAGAGACACAGTTTGCATACGTGCGCGGTCAGCAGATGAAGTGCCAGTCGCGATCTTGTACGCGTTGTTGTCCCATAGCGTTTGGTTATCGTGCTTAGATACGTAAGAGATGTTCTCAGAAGGGATCTTAGTGTAACCCGCTGGCGCACCGTTATAGTCTACGTTCTTACCAAGTTTAGTCTCACCTTCGAAGTCTAGAAGAACGAATTCTGCTAGGTTACCTGCCATACCTAGACGTACTAAGTCTTGGTTGTGTAGACGACCGTTTACCGCTTCTGCGTCTGTCTTCGTTTCTTCGTTCGGGTAACCTGCGTTACCAAAGCCTTGGTTAAAGCGAAGTGGGTGCTTACCTTCAGAGTCCACACCGCCATCGAATGGGCTACCACCACGAACCGCGTCACGTAGACGGTCAGAGAAGGTACCGATGCCAGTGCCAGCCATGTTGATTTGTGTTGCTTGGTCGAAGCGAGCGTTGTTTGCTACTTCACCGAAGTCCCAACCTTCACCGTAGAATAGCGTGTTTTTATCGACTTGTTTAACGCGCTCCAGAGCGTATTCCATCAAGTCTTTTGGTTGGTGTGCCATCAAGTCAAAACGGAAGCCGTCAACTTTGTAGTCGTCCGCCCACACAAGCAATGAGTCAACCATCAGTTTACCCATCATCAAGTTCTCAGTGGCTGTGTTGTCACAACAAGTTGAGTTCTCAACGCCACCCGTGTTCACATTCAGACGGTGGTAGTATCCTGGGACGATCTTATCTAGGACAGATTTTTCGTTTACGCCCGATGCATTAGTGTGGTTGTACACCACGTCCATCACCAGCTTCAGATCCATTTTGTGTGTCGCTTGAACCATTTCACGGAATTCAAGGATACGTTTAGAACCGTTTGGATCGGTCGCGTAGCTGCCCTCTGGCACAGTGTAGTGGAATGGGTCGTAACCCCAGTTGAAGCTGTCTAGCATGCGTAGATCGTTCATCAGTGCTTGTGCTGCACCCGTTGCTGGATCGTAGCTGTTTAGTACATCTTCAATGATTTTAGCGTCGTCTTCTGTTTCACAGATTGAAGCCGCTGGTTTGATGCCACATAGCTTGCCCACGGTATCGGTGATATCAACGCGGTTTGCTGCGTTTTCGTCAACCGTTGCAATATCGAACGCTGGAAGAATGTGAAGTGTTGTTAGACCTGCGTCTTTCAGTGCTTGAAGGTGAGTAACTGACTCACGCTCAGGCTCTGTCAGTGCAAGGTACTTACCGTTTAGAGATTGCGTGCCTTTAGTATCGCTAAAGCTGAAGTCACGAAGGTGTGATTCGTAAAGAACGTGGTCTTCATCTTTTGCAACCGTTGGGCGGTCGTAGTTATCCCACTCTGCTGGTTTCAACGCAGCGCTGTCTAGATCGACAACTTGTGAGTACATTGAGTTTTGCGACAAGCTTAGCGAGTAAGGGTCAGTCACTAGGCGAGTTTCAACAACACCAGTCGTTGGGTGATAAACCTTCACTTGGTAACGGTAGAATTTGTTCAGTACGTTGCCTTGCGCTTCCGATTCCCAGATACCTGTTTCTGGGTTCTCAGTCATTGCAACTGTCGCTTCTTCCGCAAAGTTCGCATCGTAGATGATTAGGTCAACGTCTTGCGCTGTTGGTGCCCAAAGTTTGAATGTTGCCGCGCTACCTTCAACAATTGCGCCCAACTCTTCACTGATTGCATTACCTGCATCTTCATCTGCAAATACGGCATCAAGCACGCCTGGTTTTTGTACTTCAGTAGCTGAAGTCACATCGCCATCGGCATTGTAAGCGACCATTACGATTTGTGATTTCAAAATCGTACGTAGTGTCTCGGCATTCACGTCAATACCCGCAGCTTGTAGGCTAGCAAGGTGACGGAAGCGCTCTTTTAGTTCATCAGACAAGTCGCCAGCTTTTGTCAGCTCAACCGCTGTACCGCCAGTGATTTGCTTGTCTTCATCCATCTTGATGTCATTGGTCAAGCTGTAGTAAAGCTTCATTGAGTCAGCGCTACCTGCCGCTTCCCAAGCGATGGTTTCAGCGTCTAACCAGTGGGCTTTTTGGCCATCGATGTCTACTGGGCGTTCTTCGATTGGCTCGTAGTAAAGCTCGCTGCTGCCATGGAAGCCGAATAGACCTTGTGATTCACCTAGCTTGGTCAGTTCCACTTTAGAGTTTGCGCTGCCGAAGGCTTTTTCGTCGCCTTTGTGCAGAATGAAGTTCATACAGTTATGTGGGTCAGACGCATCTGGATCGACTTTAAGCACGTAGTACGCACCGTAAGTGTCGCTGATGCCATCGAATGGAAGTGGTGATGCCCAGTCTGTACCGCCATCAGCAATCCCCATTGCTTCTAGGTCAGTACTGGTACAGCCTTCACCATTCCAAAGGTGCAGACCCCAGCCATCGTAGTCGTTTGCTGTTGAAGCTGATGCTACGTCACGTTTGTAATAGATGACAACTTCGTTCTCTCCCGCAGGGTGTAGGCCAGAGCCCGGGTTCGTTGTGTCATCGCTAGAGCTATCACTGCCACAACCGCTGATAACCGCTACGGAAATCAAAGGCAGAACGGTTTTGGCGATCGCTGATAATTTAAATGTTTTATTGTCCACGTTTACAAATCCATTGTTATTGAATTGATAATAGGTTGGCAAAATGCCGAAAAGGAAATGTTCAACTAGATGCTAATACACTGAACTATCAGCAAAATGTGAAAGCAGGCCGTTAAGTTTTTTACAAGTGAAAATTTTCTATCACAGTAGATTTTGTTCACAAATTAAATAATAAATCTGTCGCATAGTGAGATATCGAGCACAGCCTAATGATGTAAATTTTTATAGGAGGAGAAAGGGGGGATGATAGGGGATGAGAATATCTAAGCCCCAAAACTGTGACTCATTTCTATAAAATTTGGGGTGTTATTTTTTATCTAAAAATAAGTGGCAGTGATATTAACGAAAAAGCCACCATTCGGGACCAGTAAACTTCAGATTTTACTCGATTGGTCGTTATATAATAGAGCGTTGCGTGCTGTGGTTAATGCAGTCGCACAATCACTAAGAATTTTGAAGGTTTCCCAAAGCGGGAAGCCACGATGGGCTCTGACCTAAAGAGGCGGTTTATGAGTAGTATGGGCATTGCTATTGCAGCAACTGGCCTTTCACTCATCCTGATATTTGTTTGGATGATCTCGCTGTCGATGCGTAAACAACGCCTCGAAGCTGAGAGGAAAGCGCGCGAGGCGGCGTATCGAAAGGCGATGCAAAAAGCGCGAGAGCAAGAACGTAAAGAACGTGCGTTTAAGGCGGAAACGGGCCATGTGCCGACCATTCTCTATTTAGCAAAAGAAGCGGAACGAGAAAACATCAAGCAAGCTCTGTATTGGTACGACAAAGCCGCCAAACTGGATAACGTTACCGGCATGTACGGTGTCGTTCGTTTGGCAGAGCGTATGCGTGAAGACGTGATCTTAAGAGAGCAAGCCAACTTTTGGCGCACGGCGATTGCGGGCTTAGAGGGGGATGTTGAGGCAAAGTTTGCCACTGGTAAAGCGCTCGTATTTGGGCGTGGTACAGAGAAAAACATTCCCAAAGGTCACCAATTAATCGAAGAAGCTGCTGATGAAGGCTGTATTCCAGCCATGCTATATATGGGTGAGTGGCAGTTGTCACCAGAAAATACATCAGGTCAGCTAGCAGATGCCTTATTTTGGTTTATGAAAGCCGCAGAACAAGACAGTGCGGATGGCAAAATCCAAGTTGGCCTTTGTTACCTCAATGGCATTGGTACTGAGAAGAGCATGGTAAAAGGCTGCTACTGGTTAGAACGAGCAGCAGAATGTGGCAGTGCAGAGGCCATGTATCATGCTGGTGAAGCTTGGAAAGACACGGGCAAAACAGGTAACGCGATTGCTTACGTTTGGTTGTTCTTGTCTGCGAACATGGGGTATGAGCCTGCGAGAGTTGTGCGCGATGAGGTTGCCAGCAACATCGGTGTCGATGTGGTGGTTGGCTTACAATCAATCGCTAAGCCGCTACAAAGAAAGTTAGCGTCTGGTGTTGTGAAGAAGCATTCCATTATTCGTGCATTGAACAAGGTCTACAAGCGTGAAGTTTACTTCCCTGGTGAAGAGGAGCTAAACGAGCTGCTCAGTGAGGAACATCATGATGAAGCAAGCCTCCTCGGTGACACTCCAGAGTTGAACTTTGAAGCGGAGATGCCTGTTCAACAAGAGTTTGCTTCTCCACCGAAACAACCTTCCAAAGAAGTGCTCGATTTTACGCAAAACTTTTTACAGCCACAGAATCTCAACAAGCCTCATTCGTGAGGCTTTTTTATCACTCAAATTCTTCTTTATTCTATCGCTTGCATAATTGTTGAGTGATCTTTATGCAAAGCTTCAACAGAATTTTACTTGCCACCAATCTATTCTTATATAAACCGATAAATAGAGGGAAATCCCCCCTTGCTGCAAATACATGAATTAAGCTCAAATCCGTTATTATTGATTAGCTCGTACTATAGCTATGAAAATAATTTGTTAGCTTAAATTGTGTTTTTCTAATGACACTCATTAATTTAACTAATATTTGGTATTAAGTTTTATATTACTAAATCTTAATTTCTATTTTTGGTTTCAATTAGTGTCTGTTGATCTTTAACTAAATTAAGCGCAATATACCAAAAAATAAAAATAGCGCACACTCTGCGTATAAATACAGTAAGAAGCAACCTGTTATTATCCTTTTCAACATAAAGGGGCAACGTCATGCTCTTTTTATGTCCATTAGAGATTTGTGTATGTTGAGAATCATTAGTGCAGATAAGTTCATCTCTTCTAGGTTTATCTTGGAATACAGCAAAGTGGAATTTGCATCTTTGTTGGGTGTTTCCGTTGCTAAGATAACCAATATAGAGAACGGCAAAACATCGATTCCCCCGGTGTACGATTACGCCATCAATCACTTGCTTAGTGAGCACCCGTTTAAAGACAGTGCGATGGATGCCTTGTGTTCCCATGAAACGCTTAACTTTGCTCGCCGTGTCGATGTAAACAGTAAGGTGCAACGCTTGTCGTGTAAGCGCTGTGATAGCCGAAGGCTACATGTGATGGCTGGCATGAGTGGCCTGTATTTTGTCGAATGTATGGACTGCAAGCACACCATGTATTCGTCAGGTAACGCGGTGAAACGGTATCAATTGTGGTCGAATAACGGCGTTAAACTCGATAGCCATTTGTTCGATTAGACTGGCTCTCTACGTTTATCGAAGAAAGCACCAAAGAAAAAACAATAACGTGAAAAGCCATCAGCAGAAATGTTGATGGCTTTTTGTTTATACCCAAGTAACCTCGATATGCTAGGTTCAGCGAGACTGACTTGGTTTGTAGACGCGGCGGCGATTTAAAGGTTTAGTGGGTCTAAATCGAGAATCGGCAACAAAGTATACAAGCCAAGGCAGCTCGCCCTTTGGGAGCGTGTCATTGACCCGATTGCTGCGTCAAACAACTTGGAAAGAGCTGGCTATTACACTGCGTTGTTTTCTTTGCTCTCGAATCAATGACAACGCTCTGAATCCTGCATCTTGAAGTTACTTGGGTATATAGTTTATAACTTGTTAAATATAAGCGTATTTATTGTGTTTTTTATTGCTAATAAATCAATCTAGTTAAATATAGAGTGATGAAAATCGCAAAATTTTATTTTCTTTTGATTCCTTTTTTAATAATAACTGGTGAGGTCACATAATTCTTCACCTGAATTCAATTTAAACCAAAATTCAATATCATTGGCTTATCGAAAGGAAAGTGATAAAGATCGCGAAATTTTATTTCGAGAAAATAAGAGTTTTAATTATGAACGAATAATCACGAAATTTGTTTTTTGAATTTTAAATATTAATTTCACTTGTAATATCTGTGCTTGTCGTCTTTACAGAACAAATAAGAGATATTTCAAATGAAACGTTTAATTATCGGTGTTAGTAATTACATGCCAGAAGACTTCAGTTTATTATCTGAATCTTTGGATGAGCAATTTAACCGAACTTTAAAACCACTTGAGCACGTCGAATTAACTGACGTTGGCGCTGCAATTATTACTTCTGCAGATATTAAGGCTGGTCTACACAAAATTATTTCTGAAACGGGTTATGGCATTCCGGTTTTCTTAGTAACAGATGAAAACCCAGTTTCAGCAGAAGATTACGTATGGTTAACCGGCGTTATCGATTTGGAAAGACAGTCAATCGAATACTACGGTCGCCAAATCAATGAGGCTGTCACCAAATACGAATGTCGCCTACTTCCACCTTTCTTCAAACAATTGACTCACTACGTGGAAATGGGCAACTCTGCATTCGACTGTCCAGGACACCAAGGCGGTCAGTTCTTCAAAAAACACCCAGCGGGTAAACAGTTCTACGATTTCTTCGGTGAAAACCTATTCCGTAGTGACTTGTGTAACGCGGACGTTGATTTAGGTGACTTGCTGATCCACGAAGGTTCTGCTCACCAAGCTCAAGCGCACGCAGCAAAAGTGTTCAACTCAGACAAAACCTACTTCGTACTTAACGGTACTTCGGCTTCAAACAAAGTGGTTTGTAACGCGTTAGTAACCGAGGGTGACTTGGTGATGTTTGACCGTAACAACCACAAATCAAACCACCACGGTGCATTGATCCAAGCGGGCGGTATGCCAGTTTACCTAGAAACGGCACGTAACCCTTGGGGCTTTATCGGTGGTATGGATGAGCACTGTTTTGATGAAGAATACATCCGTGCTCAAATCGCGAAAGTGTCACCAGAGCGTGCTCGTGATGAACGTCCATTCCGTCTTGCGATCATCCAATTGGGTACTTACGACGGTACCATCTACAACGCACGTTACGTGATGGATAAGATTGGTCATCTATGTGATTACATCCTATTCGACTCGGCATGGGTGGGCTACGAGCAGTTCATTCCTATGATGAAAGACTGTTCTCCACTGCTACTGGATCTGAAACCAGAAGATGCGGGTGTGATTGTGACTCAGTCTGTTCACAAGCAACAAGCAGGCTTCTCTCAAACCTCGCAAATCCACAAAAAAGACCACCATATCAAAGGTCAGGCTCGCTACTGTAACCATAAACGCTTCAACAACGCGTTTATGATGCACGCGTCTACTTCACCATTCTATGCGCTGTTCTCAGCATTGGATGTGAACGCGAAGATCCACGATGGTGAAGCGGGTCTGCGCCTATGGCGTGATGCGGTTAAGACTGGTATCGAAGCACGTAAAGAAATCCTGAAAAGTTGTGAGCTGATTCGTCCGTTCATTCCTGACCAAGTGGATGGTCAACCATGGGGCAGTTACGACACCGATCTTATCGCAACTAATAAGAAGTTCTTCATGTTCGAGCCAGACGCAAACTGGCATAAATTTGAAGGCTACGGTGAAGGTCAGTACTTCGTTGACCCATGTAAATTGCTACTCACTACAGCCGGTATTGCTGAAGATGGTAGCTACGCAGACTTTGGTATTCCTGCAACGTTATTGGCTAACTTCCTACGTGAGAACGGCATCATCCCTGAGAAGTGTGACTTGAACTCTATCTTATTCCTTCTCACTCCAGCAGAGGATATGGGTAAGATCCGTCATCTTGTGGCGCAAATTAACCGCTTCGAAAAATTCATTCGTGATGACGCGCCGCTAAACATCGTGCTTCCTCGCGTCTATGAAGCGAACAAAGAGCGTTACCGCGGCTACACCATCCGTCAGCTATGTCAGGAAATGCATGACATGTATAAAGAGCTGAATGTGAAACAGCTACAAAAAGCGATGTTCCGTAGCGAATACTTCCCAACTATGGTGCACAAACCAGATGTGGCAACACGCAAATACTTCCGCGGCGAGTGTGATTACTTGCCTCTGAAAGAAGCGGTAGGTCGTGTCGCAGCAGAAGGTGCGCTTCCTTACCCTCCAGGCATTATCTGTGTGATCACGGGCGAAATCTGGACTCAACAAGTGGTCGATTACTTCTTATCTCTAGAAGAAGGCATCAACCGATTCCCAGGCTTCGCACCAGAGATTCAAGGTGTGTACCTAGAAGACGTCAATGGTCGCACCACCGCCCATTGCTACGCCCTTAAAGATTAATCTACCCCGTTCGCATCGTGACTTGGTTGTCGCGGTGCGAACCGTTTATTCGTGGAGAATAATTTATGAGTACTGAAACCAAAAAAATGTCGGTGGTGCAGCTAACCATTCTGACATTCATTAACATGGCTGGCTCGGGCATCATTATGCTGCCAAGTAAGCTGGCGCAAGTGGGCACGATTTCGATTCTATCTTGGCTGATTACTGCGGCGGGTTCATTGGCATTGGCTTATGTGTTTGCAAAATGTGGTCGCTTTAGCAAACGTGACGGTGGTATGAACGGTTATGCGTCGTACGCGTTTGGTAAATCGGGTGCGTTTATGGCGGGTTGGACCTATGGCTTGTCATTGTTGATTGCCAACATTGCGATTGCGATTACCTGTGTCGGTTATGGCTCGGCTTTCTTCGAAGTGACCTTGTCGCCAGTCGAAACCTGTCTGTACACCATCGCTATCCTTTGGATTTGTACCTTCGCTAACTTTGGTGGTGCGAAGATCACCGGTCAAATCGGTTCGTTTACGGTCTGGGGCGTTATCCTTCCTGTGTGTTCTTTGGGTATTGTTGGTTGGTTCTACTTCAGCCCAACCATGTACGTAGAAGCGTGGAACCCACACCACCTACCATTTGGTGAAGCGGTAAGTGCTTCGATCGCGATGACACTTTGGGCATTCCTAGGTCTTGAATCGGCTTGTGCGAACTCAGAAGCAGTAGAAAACCCAGAGAAGAACGTACCGATCGCAGTATTGGGCGGTACGCTGATTGCGGCAGTGGTTTACATTGTTTCAACCAACATCTGTTCTGGTATCGTAGCGAACTCTGAACTTGCTGCCTCTACAGCGCCATTCTCAACAGTATGGACAGTGATGCTAGGTTCTACGGCTGGTAAAGTGGTTGCGGGCATGGCGGTTCTTGCTTGTGCAGGTTCACTACTGGGTTGGCAGTTCACTATCGCGTCCGTATTCAAATCATCTTCAGACGCAGGCTTCTTCCCGAAACTGTTCTCACAAGTTGATAAACGCGGCACACCAATCAAAGGTATGGTGGCCATCACGGTTATCCAATCGGTGCTTTCTTTAATGACTATCTCGCCAACATTGAACGAGCAATTTGAAGCGCTGGTTAACCTCGCGGTAGTGACGAACGTTATTCCTTACATCCTATGTATGGGCGCAATCTTCATCATGCAGCAAGTGGCGCACGTGCCTGAGCGCGAAATGAAGACAACGAATATCATTGCGTTAGTCGGTTCTCTATACAGCTTCTATGCGTTGTACGGCTCTGGCTACGAAGCCATGATGTGGGGTTCAATCGTTACATTCCTAGGTTGGAGTGCGTACGGCCTGATTGCTTCTAAGCATGAACCTCTCGTGAACTAGTTTTTTCAATCGAGCCTTCCCATACGCGGTGTGGAAGGCTCTTTTGCTTTTTATCCATTCAGTAAGTTAAGGAAACAACACCACTCACAACGTGAAAACTCATTTTCGACAATTGGGGGACGAAAGATGATTAGCCAACCTGTTAAGATCGGTGACGATACCGTCGTAGTCATTCCAAGCGTGATCCTGAGCGAGCTCGGGATAAGGGAAGGGGACACCCTCGAAATTGCGCTCAATAAAGACAAAATGGAAATTAAGAAAATGGTACTGAAAACCAGCTCTCCAAACGATTCCAGCGAAGAAGGCTAGAATTGAGTTAGAGAATCTTGGTTTGTCGGATACACTACTGGTTTCGCAAATCTGGCGCTCGCCGCTGTATTTGAACTATTGATAACAACAAGAAGAGGTCTGGTACTATGCAAGGTATCCTCTCTATACAATCTCATGTTTCTTTTGGTCACGCTGGTAACAGCAGTGCCGTTTTCCCAATGCAACGCATGGGTTTCGAAGTGTGGCCTATTCACACGGTTCAATTTTCTAACCACACCCAGTATCAAGAAGGCTGGACGGGTCGCGCGTTTTCGGCTGATGACATCAGCGAATTAGTTCGTGGTCTTGGCAATATTGGTGCGCTAGAAAAGTGCCAAGCCGTTCTGACCGGTTACCAAGGAAGTGCTGAGCAATGTCTGGCAGTAGAAGATACCGTCACTAAAGTTAAACAAGCAAATCCGGAAGCGCTTTACGTGTGTGACCCAGTAATGGGCGCGCCAGACAAAGGCTGTATTGTGGCGCCGGGTATCGCAGAAAACTTGTTGAATCGTCTAATGCCAATGGCGGATGTGATCGTACCTAACCAGTTCGAACTAAGCCAATTTGCTGAGATGGAAATTCATACGTTGGATGACGCGATTAACGCTTGTCAGCGTGCGCTAGCAAAAGGCCCTAAAGTGGTGTTGGTGAAGCACCTTTACTGCCTGTCAGATGACAGCTTCAACATGCTACTTGCGACGTCAGAAGGCACTTACCTAGCGAAGCGTCCACATTTTGAATTTGTTAAAGCACCCGTAGGCGCTGGCGATTTGATTTCGGCGATTTTCACTGCTGGCTTGCTGAAAGGTTGGACGCCAAAACAAGCGTTCCAACACTGCCATGATGCTTGCTATGGCGTACTTAACGCAACTTACCAAGCGGGCGAATGGGAACTGCAAACCATTGCAGCACAACAAGAGTTCGTTGAGCCTAGCGCGCACTTCCCATTGGAAGAAGTGACACTCAGCCAAGCGTAATTTCAGGCTGTAAGCAGTAAAAAGGGAGCACTTAGCTCCCTTTTTGATTTCTATACCCTGTTCTATACAGCGTTAAGTCTGCCCTAACAGCGGGAGGTATCAACCTTAAAGCTGTGTCCATCAATGCCTTTTCCATCCATTCGGTAATAGGCGTAGCATTTTCCTGCCATCAGTGCCTCTGGTGATTCGTCATTACCGTAACCGACAATTGAATAACGATTGTTTTCGATAAAGACCAAGTCTGCTTGTTTCATCTCATCAGTGATGGTCAGATTGTCGAAAAATCCAACTTGCTCACCACACTCACTTTGGGTTTCTGGGTAGCCATTGTAAAACTCTTGATACCCAGCGGCGGTTAAAACGCACTGATCGGCCCCGTGGTCTTGCTTAAAGGCTTTCGCATTCTGATTCAGAATAGAAACGTGATACTGCATGTCAGCGAAGATCACTTGGATGGCGGCTGTGCGAGCATCAGAAGTACGTTGCTTGGAGTGATAAACGGCATAAGCGGTTAAACCACCGAGCACCACGGCTGTAAAAAGCCACTCTTTTGACGAGAATCCAGACAACAATCTCATTGGTTTTTTACCCTATGTACAACTCAACCATACGCATAACAGGGCGGGATTCTACGCATCGATTTTCGAAAATTTAAGGGCAAGTTGCGTATTTCAGAAAATCCTGACGCAAAGTTGAAGTATGATCAAAGTATGAGTAGAGGAGCATATTGCTCCTCTTGCATTTAGAGTTAATTTGGTGTGGCGGTATTAATTGGCGTTTACACAAAAAAGGGGAGCCGCGTTAGCTCCCCTTTCTATTTTTATATCTTACAGATACTCAAGTCTTACTGAATTTTCTTCTGTTCTGATTTGCAAACAGCGGCAGTGAAGATAACGTCTGTTGAGCTGTTTAGCGCTGTTTCAGCCGAGTCTTGAATCACACCGATGATGAAACCAACCGCTACAACCTGCATTGCTACGTCGTTTGAGATACCAAACAGACCACACGCCAGTGGGATAAGCAGTAGAGAACCACCTGCAACACCAGATGCGCCGCACGCTGATACCGCTGCAACAACACTTAGTAGTACTGCCGTCATTAGGTCAACTTCGATACCCATAGTGTGTACCGCTGCTAGCGTTAGGGTAGTGATAGTGATTGCTGCACCTGCCATGTTGATAGTTGCGCCTAGTGGGATAGACACTGAGTACGTATCTTCGTCTAAGTCTAGCTTCTTACATAGGTTCATGTTCACAGGAATGTTCGCAGCACTTGAACGCGTAAAGAATGCCGTTACGCCACTTTCACGTAGACATTGGAACACCAATGGGTATGGGTTTTCTTTGGTTTTGAAGTACACGATCGCTGGGTTAACCACTAGCGCGATGATCATCATTGAGCCTAGTAGTACCGCTAGGAGGTGAGCGTAGCTTGCTAGTGCGCCGAAGCCTGTTGTAGCAAACGTTGATGCAACCAAACCAAAGATACCGAAAGGCGCAAGACGAATGATGAAGCGAACAATGTGAGAAACACTGTGGCTTAGATCTTCGAATACCGCTTTTGTCGTTGCTGATGCGTGGTGAAGTGCAAGACCAAGGCCCACGCCCCAAGCAAGAATACCGATGTAGTTAGCTTCTACTAGCGCGTTTACTGGGTTATCAACCAGTTTGAACAGCAAGGTTTGTAGAACTTCTGCGATACCTTGTGGTGGCGTTGCACCTTCAGCGCCTGTTACTAGCGTTAGATTGGTCGGGAAAAGGAAGCTTAGTAACACTGCGGTTAATGCTGCAAAGAAAGTGCCCGCTAGGTAAAGAACTACGATTGGACGCATGTAAGTGTGTTGGTTTTTCTTTTGGTTCGCGATAGACGCAGCAACCAAGATGAATACCAATATTGGAGCAATCGCTTTTAGCGCACCTACAAATAGACTACCCAGCATACCAACGCTTTCAGCGTGGCTTGGTGAGATCGTTGCAAGCAAGATACCAAAGACGATACCGACAAGGATTTGGAGAACGAGGTTACCGCGAGCGTATCGGGCAACGAGACTGTTGTGTTGCATTTGCATACATCATTCCTGCAATTTTTTGCCTCAGCAACAGCGCAAATTCAGTCATCACACGGCGTAATATTCCCTTGCGTTAAGGGGGCTGAATCTTGTTATTGCGTTGCTAAGACGTCCTGATTATCAATTATCCTGTATTTATAAATTCAGCTATTTTCTTGCTGAATATCACATATCTTAGCTTGGTAATATTTTGTGTCTAGTTTTAGTTTGTTCTTAGTTTAAATGTTTGCTCAATGTTATCGTTATTGGTCTTTTGTGTTGCTTTGTATGGCAAAGTATGAATGATGATTTTTCAGTAAGTTATTAAAAAAGGAGGCCTTAGCCTCCTTTGTTCTATTGATTACGTACTGCTAACAAACTAGTAACCTTGTTGTCGTTTGCGCTTTTCGCCGACCACGCTACGTACCATTTTGCCAAACTGTTTGTTCTGCGCTCGCTGTTTTGCAAGTGTTGCACCGTTATGAGCTTGCTCGCGTAATAACTTTTGATAGTTAGTAAAGCGGCGCGACTCCAATGAACCACCTTCAATCGCGGCTTGAACCGCACATCCAGGTTCGGTTTGATGTTGGCAATCATTGAATCGGCAGTCTTCTGCTAGCGCTTCAATATCAGCAAAGGTTTCGCTGACCCCTGTTTCGCTATCTGCCAACTGGATCTCACGCATTCCTGGTGTATCCATGAGGATTGCACCAGAGGGCAGTAGATGGATTGAACGAGAGGTCGTAGTGTGTCGACCTTTGCTGTCATCTTCACGGATACCACCTGTCGCTTGTTCTTGCTCGCCAAGTAGAGTGTTCACCAAGGTGGACTTTCCTACTCCTGAAGAGCCGATGAACGCGACGGTTTGACCTTCGCCGCACCAACTCATCAACGTAGCAACGCTCGATTCGTCCAGACCATTCACGCTTTCCACCATAAGCAGCGGATCGAGTCTTTGTACTTGAGCCTTGAGTTCGTCAGCATCCTCGCATAAGTCTGCTTTCGTTAGCACAATAACAGGCTCGACGTCGGCTTCATTAACGAGTGATAAGTAACGTTCAATGCGGCTCAGGTTAAAGTCGTGGTTGAGTGAACAAACGATAAATACTGTGTCTATGTTGGCGGCGATAAGCTGCTCAGCGACCTTGCTACCTGCGGCTTTACGGCTAAATAAGCTGCGACGCTCGAGTAAACGAGAGAACTGCTGCTGGTGGTTTAATATTACCCAATCGCCAACGGTCATACTGGGTAATGATGTTTGGATAGGTAAGTGAGTTTCACCTTGTTCGCTAACCACAACGTAACCACTACGATGGTGAGCAATCACTCGCGCGAAAAGCGTGTTCTCGTAATCGTCTAACGTCAGTTGTTGTTGAAAAAATGGTTTCCAACCTAATCGCTTTAATGGGTTAGGCTGAGTTAGTAGTGTTTCACAAAAAGAATGTGTTTTATTCATTGTTGAATTATCCCAGACGCAACAAAGCGCCTTAATACAAATCGCATTAGGGTCTAATTCGCATAGAGCTGACCCCGGTGAAAACCGGGCAAAGAAGGGAGGAGTTGTGGCTTAGCCACGAGAAAAAAGTTGGACGTTTACCCTTTCACTGCCCAGTTAGTGTTATTCATTACAATCATCATATTTCCTCTTAGTTGGTGAGTTAACGGCCGGAGTATAGCGACTGTGCTCCGATTCTTACAACTCCTTTGCGCTTTTTTAGAGCGATACGTGCTTTATTCGACGTTCTTCCATCTCTTGTGAATAGGTGTTGGCTTTTACGCCGTAGATGATTTGGATATGTTGTTTATCAATGATCACCACACCATGTGCCCCGTGTGCTTTCAATGCTTTTTGATTCACGATAGAGGTGTCTTTTAGAGTTAGGCGTAATCTTGTCGCGCAAGCACCGGTTTCCACCAAGTTATCCATGCCACCGATAGCGTCAATGATGGTGTCGACGTCTTGTTCTAGATTTGGATTCACTTGCGTCAGCATTTTGAAGGCGCGAGAAAGGGCTTTTAACATCGCGAGAAACTCGTTTGGCAGCAAAGCCTTGTTTATATCTCAGCGGAGGCTGCTTCGCGCTGATTTAGGACATAAAACTTTGCATTGATTACTTGAGAGATGGTTTCTGATAGCTGTTTAGGGAAAAGATAGAGGTATAAAAAAGCTCCTCACGTTGGAGGAGCTTTGAATTGATTTTCCGATCAACAATTAATGGTGATGTTCGTGCTTTTTCATTCCCGCCGTGACTTTTTTGACCGGTGCGGTAAAGCTTTGTTTCTGACCGTTGTCGTAAGTCACGGTGACTTCGATTTCGTCGCCTTCATTAAGCGGCTGCTTAAGATCGAATAGCATGATGTGTAGACTGCCCGGTTTTAGCTCGGTGGTCCCTTTTGCCGCTAGCGTGATGTGGTCGACTTGACGCATCTTCATCATATCGCCTTCTTTAATCACATCGTGTAGCTCGACTTTTCCTGCCGCTGGGGTTTCCGCTGCAACGATATTGATGTCTTCTTGGCTTCGGTTAGCAAAGGTCACAAACACAGCGCTAGTGACCGCACCTGGCGCCATGGCTCGTGCATACGGCTCATGTGGCATCACGTTGAGATTTGCTTGCGCCAAAGGGCTTAGAAGTAGGGCGGAGAGTGCCAACGTTTTGATTGCATGCTTAGCTTTCATTGGTTTTTCCTTCTGCAGTCAGTTTGGTTATTGCCTCGACAATTGGCGCAGGCGTTAAGGTATGCGGCACTTTGGTGATGAGTGTGCCGTCAGGCTTCAAGAAATAGAAGTAAGAGCTGTGGTCGAGTGTGTATTTCAGCTCCGAGCCTTCAAGCTCTGTTTTACGGAAAATGACACCGTACTTATGAGCAAGTGGGGTGGTCACATCAAGTGGCGCTGACAGACCTTCAATCATTGGGTGGAAGTAATGGGCGTACTTAGCGGATGCATCTGCTTCGTCGCGTTCTGGATCAAGTGAGATGAACATCGGACGCAACTGTGCTTTTTGTGCATCGTCGATTTGGTTGAGAGCGCCGGCTAGCATGGCTAATGAGGTTGGGCACACATCTGGGCAGCGCGTAAAGCCAAAGTAAACAATACGAATTCGATCATCACTAGTGTCGAAGATATCGACAGGTTTATCGCCTTCGCCAAACAACACGCTTTGTTCGGTAGCGACTTGTTGCGGTTTTTTCTCTACCTCTTTTTGGCCGTCTAGATACGTTTTAGTACCAAAGCCGAGAACGAAAGCAACCACGAGAAAAAGAGACCAGTTACGGCTCATAGTTATTCCTTATCTTTGCATTTTGAGGGCTGGGTAGATGGTGTCTTTACCGTCGGAAAGCTCACCAACCCACGTCATTGAATCTTGTGTACAAACGGGCAATGTCACATCGCCCACAAATTTACCCGGCGCCACTTTCTTCAGCATGAATTTTGGCTCGCCCATTTCCATTTCTCGACCAACCAAACTTAATACGAGCTGATCCGCTTCGCTGTCTTGCCATTCGACTTCGAGCTGAGCTGGGATCAGAGGTTGAGCAGTATCGACGCTAAGCGTCATCGCAACATCATGTTGGATGCAAGGTTCAGTAGAGAGGAAACAGTATTCATCGAGCGACTTAGGCTCGGGCGCTGAAGAGAAGTTTTTGAACAGGGTAGGCGCGTAAAAGCCAGCAACCAGTGCAACGGCTATCCCTGCGATTTGTAACACTTTCATTAAGATTCAGTATTTATCACTTAACATTGCCAGCATCCTAGCACAGATGGGATGTAGGAAAACTCGTAACTTCAACAAATTGTGCACTATCCCGATCTATTTGAAACTTTTTTTTTTGTAAAGCGTAAACAAAAAAAGCGGAGCCAATGGCTCCGCTTCCTAAATGTTTAAACAGTGATTTTGCTCTACTTGTTTGAATCTGCAAACTTCTCTAAACCAAGCACCAGCGCGATAGCAGCTAGCATCATGATAACGGCTAACACCAGTTGTGATGGTTGAGACGTGATGTGCTCAAACTCAAACGGTGACAGGTTTTGCTCTAGCAATGGTACTTGTTCACCTTTCGAGTTTGTACGCCATGTTAGCGTCTCTTTCCAAGGCCAGATCTTTGGCAGCGTACCGATCATCAAGCCTGTTAGGAACATCAGAGTGACATCGCGGAACTTGCGGAGTAACCAAGATAACAGATGAGAGAAAGACAACAGACCGACCACACAGCCAACAAGGAACAGCGCAAGGATATCAATTTGGAAACCTTTCACTGCGCCTAAAACAGGTGCGTACATGCCAATCAACAGCAGAATAAAGCTACCTGAGATGCCCGGTAGAATCATCGCACAGATTGCGATGGCACCAGCAAGAATGGTGTTGATCGCCGTTGGTTCCATATGAAGTGGTTTTAGCACCGTGATGCTGTAAGCAAAGCCAACACCAATTAATAGTGCGACAAAGCGAATCGCATCGCGCTTTTCTACTTGGCGAATGATGTGGTAAACCGACACCAAAATCAGACCAAAGAAGAATGACCAAATCGGAATTGGATGGGTCTCTAGTAACCAACTGATCAGTTTGGCCAGAGTTGCGATGCTGGTGAAGATGCCTGCAAACAATGAAATCAGGAAGAAGCCGTTAATGTGGCTAAATGCGGCTTTGAAGCCATCTTTTTTCCAAATCGAGAAAAGTGATGGGTTAATACGTCGAATGCTTTCTAGCAGCGTGTCGTAAATGCCGGTAATGAATGCGATGGTGCCGCCTGATACGCCAGGGACAACATCAGCTGCACCCATAGCCATTCCTTTAAAGTAGGTGATTAGATAGTTCATTTCTCAAGTACTAAGTCATGTTGATGGCAGTGAGTATACAAACATTGATGTCAAAAAAGTATGAAATAGTGCTGCTGAAGATATCGAAATGATTGCTTATCAGAACATCTCGGGTGAAGTTGCGAGTTTCAACAAACCAAAACAGGCAGATAAGCGAGATTGGACGACAAAGACGTTGAAATATAAAAATCGACAAATGGTATAAATTGCCTAGGGCAAACGATAATTCTGGTGAATTTGGTTAATTGATGATTTATTTATCACTTATGTGACCAGTTTGCGTCTTGCAATTGCGCTTTGCATTTTGGTTTTGCATAATGCAAAAGTTGAGGATGTAACAAGATTTGATATGAGATCTTGTGCCCAAAAATAGTGCTTTTCAAATTGGCATGATTAATGCATAATTCTTTTCGACCCTTCTTAAGCCGAGGGTCACCTAGCCAACTGACGTTGTTAGTGAATACACATTGTTCACAAAATACATAAGCCAATCGCCCTAATTGCGGTTGGCTATTTTTTTGTTTGTAATATACCCAAGTGACTTCAAAATGCAGGATTCAGAGCGTTGTCATTGATTCGGGGGCAAGGAAAACAACGCCGTGTAATAGCTAGCTCTTTCCAAGTTGTTTGACGCAGCAATCGAGTCAATGACACGCTCCCGAAGGGCACTCTTTACAAATAGTAAGGGTCTTGGCTTGTATACTTTGTTGCCGATTCTTGATTTAGACCCACTAAACCTTTAAATCGCCGCCGCGTCTACAAACCAAGTCATTCTCGCTGAAAACCTAGCATCTCGAGGTTACTTGGGTATATATGTACAACGTTTCCTACGTGCTTTGCAATTTGCACTTTTCAAAGATTATTGAGTAATAAAAAAGGGCTGACGCATAACGCCAACCCTTGTGTTCACCACTTATTTACTTAATCCAATCAGTAACCCATTAGTTGCAATAAGTTTTCCGCTGTTACGATCGCTTCCTTACGGTTGGCAATGTTGAGCTTCTGGTACAAGTTACGAATGTGAGTCTTAATTGTTGTGCCTGCGACATCCAACTCTTGTGCGATTTGTTCGTTACTAAAGCCTGAGTAAATCAGGCCAAGTACTTGCCATTCGCGTTGAGTCAGTGGGCTAGTACGAACCAATTCTGGTACATTCGGGTGATTGACTAGCTTCTCGATAAAGTCTTCATCGAAGTGAATAGAACGGCTGCGTTGGTTAGATGAAATGTCTTTCATCAACTGTTGCGCACGATGGCGTTCTAGATCGCCCAATTCATGACGCAAGCTCAGCTTCTCTAGCAGACCACCAATGGTTGCGCCGTCAGTTAAGAAGTTACCTACCATGCCTGTCTGATTTGTCATGACCAGTGCTTCTTTCAGCAGTGTTTTGGCTTGCTCTTCGTCTTTCTGGCGTGCTGCCAAGATGGCTTCGACAACCAAGTTACGGTTCGTATCCGTCACCAAATTCGTACGGCGAGCTTCGCTTTGTAAAAAGTCCAGTGCTTCGCGCGCTTCATCATACTGACCAAGGTTGATATGAGCACGAGCAATATTACGCCATTGCAACTGTTGGAAGTGGTTACATGCCGATTCAGGACGAACGGCGGTGTTCAACCATTCTTGAATCGCTTCTGTATTGCCGCGCGCTTGCCAGAATAAGATCAGAGAAAGTGAGGCATTTGCTGTCCAGTCAACGTGGTAAGTGGATTGCTTCATCAAATGCTGGATGTGTTCGATGAATTTGCCAGCTTTATCCAACTCACCACGGCCAATGGCAATGCGAGCCAACATTGAGTAGCTGTGTAAGTGTTTACTTGGTGAGTGGTTTTCTAGGATTTGCAGGCCTTTGTACGCACATTCTTCCGCTTCATCCAAACGGTTCCAGCACCACAATACCTGCGCACGAATACGTAACAAGAACTCATGAAGAGGAACGTGTTGAAGTTGCTGATCTTCAATCAGACGGAAGCCTGAATCTTGAAGTTCAAATGCGGCTTGAACGTAGCCTTGGGCGATCATGATTTCGCTTTGCTGCAAGATTGCCCACAACGCTTGGTGGTAAACCTGATACTGGCGCGCCAGTTTTTCGGTTTGCTGCATCATTGGCAATGCGCGATCCAGTTTGCCTAATACGTGGTTAACTTCGCCGACGACCGACGTAGCCACAATACGGCTGCGGTATACGGTTGGGTCAAGCTGACTTAAGGCAAGCTCGGCAAGTTCTAATGCGTGCTCTGGTTGGTTGCTGTTGATCGCGACCTGAGCGAGTAGGGCATTTGCTTGGCCTTGATAGCCAGAATCGATCTCAATATTACGCTTTTTGTGCTCTTCTTCTGCTTCTGCTAGCAGTTTGCCTACTTGGTTATAGCGGTGTTGACTCTGCGCTAGCCAAGCGCGCAACATCGATAATTTCGGATGGCTGAACAGCAGATCTTTATCAAGTTGGTTGATGGCAGACTCTAGGGTTGTCAACTCGCCTTGGTTGAACATCTTCCAGCCGAACTCATTCAAAATTTCTACGATCAGGTCGGTGTCGTTGGACTTTTGGGCGTGATGAATCGCTTGATGAGGGGCCTTTTGTTTAAGCCAAGCAACCGCGGCATTTCGGTGTAGGTCTTTTTCTTGTTGAGGAATGCGAGCAAGGCGTTCATGAGACAAGAACTCACCAAATAGGTTATGGAAGCGGAACCAGTTTTGCTCACCTTCTAATGGATAGATAAACAAGCCGAAGCGGTTGAGTGATTCAATCATGCCTAGCGCGTCTTCACGCTGAGTCAGGGCAAACACGAGCTCGTCGTTAAAGTGGTCAAGCACCGACACTTGCATTAAGAAATGACGGGTTTCTTGGTCGAGAAGGTCAAAGACTTCCTCTACGAGGTAATCCCACAGATGCGCGTGGTTAAACTGAGACACCGATTCTACGGTTTGTGCCAGTGTGCGGTTCTGGTGCTGCGCCTGCAGTGCGATTAGCTGTAGTGCAGATGGCCAGCCCTCTACGTAAGTGCGCAGGTTATTGGCCATATCTTCATCGATGCCATCGGCAATGCGTTGGTTAAAGAAACGAGTGGTTTCTTCGGTATCGAACGCCAACATTTCGTTGCCAATTTCAATCATCAGATCACGGACGCGAAGGTTCGCAGTGCCCAATGGTGGCGCCGCACGGCTAGTGACCACCACAGTCAGGTTGTCTGGCATGTGCTTTAGGAAGAAGCGCATTGACTCGTGAATTTCGTCGTTAGTGATCAAATGGTAGTCATCTAAAACGACATAGCACTCGTGCTGAAAATCCGCCATCTCAGCGAAAACTTCGCTGAATAAAGAGCGTAAAGAAGAGAACTGACGTTTCTCAGCCAATTTTTGTGCGTTGGAACAGTTGTAGTTGGTGGCTTTGTTTAAAGCTTGCAGCAAATAGTTGACGAAGCGAAAACCATCGTTGTCACTGTCATCTATGCTGTACCAACCCACATTCGGTTTATCTGATAGCCACTGTGCTGCCATGGTGGTTTTCCCGTAACCAGCTGGCGAGCGAAACAGTACCAGTTTGTAGTAAGGCGCTTGTTGTAGTAAGTCCAATACTCGCGGGCGGACGATCGCATTATGCAAGCGGCCAGGGCGAGTAAGTTTTGATGGAATCCACATTATTAATTCTGTCCTTAAATTTTTTAAGCTAGCGAAACTAGAAATTGACTCACACCACTAAATTCTAGTTTGTATAAAAAGTGTACAAGCTTGCGAGTCGTTGTGGATGTTACGACATCAGAAATGCCTCTTACTTTGATCCACTTCCTAATTCTCGAGAGTTGATGTAAATGCCATCAACTACGCCCTGTATTTGTGATTTTGGTCACTTAAAAGCCAGTGGTATTGATCCCATGTAGAAAGAGTTGCACATCTATTAAGGAGAAATTATCAATGTTAAAAGACGTAATGTGATCGATAAGACAGTTTTTACAATGGAGTGAGAAGGGTGAATAAAAAACGTCATGAACAAATTTTAATCTTTCCATTAGGTGGCTGTGATCCGAATCACTAAGAATCGGACGATAGGCTGCTGTGTTGCGATTTAGATCACTAAGTTTGCAAGCTTACGCCCTCTACGCCCTACCCCCTCCTCCTTGTGGGGAGGACAAATGGGAGGATGTTTATTCACAGAGGGAAATGCACGATGTATGGCAGATGAATTACTAAAAGACGTGAGAATTTCTTAATGAAACCTACTCAACAGAAACAATTTGACAAGAAGTCGTTCCAAGAAAGCGTGAAGAAACATCTATCTGTAACTTACGCTCACACGATTGAAAATGCAGATAGCCGCGCATGGTACCTAGCAATGGGTCGCGCACTGGCTGAATTTACGACTTGTGATTTGCTTGCTACTGAAGCGGACGCTCGCATCCAAGAAGCGAAAAGCGTTAACTACCTTTCACTAGAATTCCTTATCGGTCGTTTGACTGGTAACAACCTAATCAGCATGGGTCTTTACGAAGAGATCACTGAAGCTATGGCTGAGCTAGGTCACAACCTAACAGACCTTCTAGAAGAAGAACGCGACCCGTCACTGGGTAACGGTGGTCTAGGTCGTCTAGCAGCATGTTTCATGGATTCATGTGCAGCACAAGAATTCCCAACTGTAGGTTACGGCCTGCATTACGAATACGGTCTATTTAAGCAGTCGTTCAAAGACGGCCGCCAACAAGAAGCACCAGACGCATGGCGTGGTGTAGAAGGTTACCCTTGGGAAGTGGCTCGCCCTGAGCTTGCGCAAGAAATCGGCTTCTACGGTCACGTTGAAGTGGTAAACGAGAACGGTAAAGAAGTTCGTAAATGGGTTCCTGGCATGTCTGTAAAAGCAATGCCTTGGGATCTACCTATCGTAGGTTACGAATCAGACACGGTTTACCCTCTACGTCTTTGGGAATGTCAGGCAATTGCACCATTCTCACTAGAAAGCTTTAACAACGGTGATTACTTCGAAGCTCAGCACGCGCTGATCGACGCAGGTAACATCACTAAAGTGCTTTACCCGAACGACAACCACGAAAAAGGTAAAACACTGCGTCTAATGCAACAGTACTTCCACTCAGCAGCGTCTGTACGCGACATCCTACGTCGCCACGAAGCAGCAGGTTACTCGCTAGCGGATCTACCTAAGCAAGAGACAATCCAGCTTAACGATACGCACCCAACAATTGCTATCCCTGAGCTAATGCGCATCCTAGTGGACGAAAAAGGTCTTACTTGGGAAGCGGCTTGGGAAATCAGTTCTCAGACATTCGCGTACACTAACCACACGCTACTTCCAGAAGCACTAGAGACATGGCCAGAGTCGCTAATCCAGCGTCTACTTCCACGTCACATGGAAATCATTTTTGAAATCAACCACCGCTTCCTACAAGAAGTTCGTAAGATGTGGCCTGGTGACGGTGAGAAGCAAGCGAAGCTTTCTATCATCCAAGAAGGTTTCAACCGCATGGTTCGCATGGCTAACCTATGTGTGATTGGTTCTTACGCGGTAAACGGCGTAGCAGCACTTCACTCTGAGTTGGTTAAGAAAGACCTATTCCCAGAGTTCCACGAGATGTACCCAACTCGTCTACACAACGTAACGAACGGTATCACGCCACGTCGTTGGTTGAAGTTCTGTAACCCAGGTCTTTCTAAGTTAATCACTGAGAAAATTGGTCCAGAATGGCCAGCGAAACTAGAGCAGCTAGAAGGTATTGCTAAGTACGCAACAGACGCGAAATTCCAAAAAGAATTCATGGCTGTTAAGAAAGAGAACAAAGAGCGCCTAGCTAACTGGGTGAAAGAGAACATGGGTATCGAACTAGATACTAATGCTATCTTCGATGTTCAAATCAAGCGTCTACACGAGTACAAGCGTCAGCACCTAGATCTGCTGCACATTCTGTCTCTATACCACCGCATCCTGAACGAACCAGGTTTCGAGTGTGAGCCACGCGTATGTTTCTTCGCAGCAAAAGCTGCACCGGGTTACCACCTAGCGAAAGAAATTATGTTCGCAGTGAACAAGGTTGCAGAGAAGATCAACAATGATCCTCGCATCGGTAACAAGCTGAAAGTGGTATTCATCCCTGACTACCGCGTGAGCATGGCTGAGATCATCATCCCTGCGGCAGACGTTTCACAACAAATCTCGCTAGCGGGTAAAGAAGCATCTGGTACAGGTAACATGAAGATGGCTCTTAACGGTGCCCTAACTATCGGTACGATGGATGGTGCTAACGTTGAGATTCGTGAAGAAGTGGGCGACGAGAACATCTACATCTTCGGTCTTGATGTTGAAGGCGTGAAAGCGGTTAAAGCAGCTGGCTACAACCCTTACGACTACTACAACGCAGATCACCTACTGAAAGCGTCTCTAGACCTACTAACAGGTGAAGAGTTTACGCCAGGTCAACCAGGCCTACTACGCGCTACATTCGATAGCCTACTAGATGGCGGTGACCCATACCTATGTCTTGCTGACTTCGCATCTTATGTGAAAGCGCATGAAGAAATGGGCAAACAATACAAAGACCAAGCAGGCTGGGCTAAGAAAGCGATTCTTAACACTGCCCTAGTTGGTAAGTTCACATCAGATCGCTCTATCCGCGACTACGTGAACAACATCTGGAAACTTGAAGCGGTGAAACGCTAATAGGACCCAGTTAAGACCAAGGTAGCCGAGTGCTACCTTTGGTCATTTTCAAGAATTAGTTATTGATAACAATAAAACCCTACATGGAAGGTGTTGGTATTACCTTCGGAGAAAGCGATGAAAGAACAAACAGCATTAAAGAAAGTCGCAGACATGGCGCGATTAGCTGATAGCTACGTCAGCGCGTGGGGAGACGAGGCAAAAGTTTCTGAAGAAACACTGCGCCGCTTGCTCACTTCACTTGGCTACGATACTAGCAGCGATGAGAAGCTATTGGCTTCTGCTGAGAAAAAACATAAGAAAGACGTACTAGCCCCTGTTCTTGTTTTACGCGACGGCGACCCAGTCGAAGTGGAACTAAACCTAGGTACGAGTGCTCGTGAGAGCGAATTTAGCTGGCGTTTAGAAACAGAACAAGGAGAGGTACTTGAAGGCTATCTTCAGTCGCAAATTGTTCGTGATGAACGAGCTGAGGGTGGCCCTCTAGTGTTTGCATTGCCAAAGAACTTGGCATGGGGTTACCACAAACTGATCATCAGCCGTAAGCGTCGCAAGACCCCTTACGAAATGTCGCTGATCATCACACCTAAAGCGTGTTTCAAACAAGAAGACCTAAACCAACACAAAAAGCTATGGGGTCCAAGCATCCAGCTTTATACACTGCGTACTCAGCACAACTGGGGTATCGGTGACTTCGGTGACCTGAAGCAGTTGGTGAGTGACATCGCATCTCGTGGCGGTGACTTCATTGGTTTGAACCCAATTCATTCATTGTTCCCAGCGAACCCAGAAGGTGCGAGCCCATACAGCCCGTCTTCTCGTCGTTGGTTGAACATCATGTACATCGACGTAAGCTCTGTGCCTGAATTTGCGCTAAGTGCAGAAGCACAACAACGCGTTGGCAGCGCTGAATTCCAACAACGTCTACAAAAAGCACGTGAATCACATTGGGTGAACTACACCGAAGTGTCTGAGCTTAAGATGAGCATTCTTCCGCTGCTATTTAGCGAGTTTAAAGCGCGTCATCTAGACAAGAACACAGACCGTGCTCGTGCATTCCTTGAGTTTGTAGAACTTGGTGGCGAGAGCCTGCTTCACCAAGCGGCATTCGATGCGCTACACGGTGAACTGCACGCTGAAGATTCAAGCGTTTGGGGTTGGCCGGTATTCCCTGAGAAGTTCCGCACGTTCGATGCAGCAGCAACTCAGAAGTACATCAAAGACAACGCAGATCGTGTTCACCTGTACATGTACCTACAGTGGATTGCAGACGATCAAATCAAAGAAGCGCAAGCGCTAGCTGAAGAAAAAGGCATGACAGTTGGTCTGTACCGCGACCTTGCTGTAGGTGTTGCAGATTCAGGCAGCGAGACTTGGGCTGACGACGGCGCGCTAGTATTGGATGCAAGCATCGGTGCACCACCAGATGTGCTTGGCCCACTAGGCCAAAACTGGGGTCTACCACCGCTAAACCCACAAGTGTTGGAAGCAACAGGCTACGATGCATACATCAAGCTACTGCGTGCAAACATGAAACACTGTGGCGCACTGCGTATTGACCACGTTCTTGGTCTGCTTCGTTTATGGTGGATTCCAAAAGGCGAGAAAGCGACAGAAGGTGCTTACCTGTATTACCCAGTTGAAGACATGCTAGCAATCCTAGCACTTGAGTCTCACCGTCATCAGTGTTCTGTAATCGGTGAAGACTTGGGTACTGTGCCTGATGAAATCGTAGATATCCTACGTGACGCAGGTGTCCACTCATACAAAGTGTTCTTCTTCGAAACATCAAAAGACGACGGCGGCTTTATTTCTCCGAAGCACTACGCTGAGCAGTCTATGGCGGCACTGTGTACGCACGATATGCCAACACTACGTGGTTTCTGGCACTGCGACGACTTGAAGATGGGTCGTGAGATCGGTCTATACCCAGACGAGCAACAATTAGAAGGTCTATTTGAGGATCGTTTGAAGTGTAAGCAAGGCATTCTCGACAGCGTACGTTGGCACGGTTACCTGCCAGAAGGTATCGGCTATGATGCGCAATACGTACCAATGGACTCTTACCTAAGTGAAGCATTGCAGTTGCATGTGGCTGCGGGTGATTCAGCACTACTGAGTGTTCAGCTTGAAGACTGGCTAGAGATGGACCAACCGGTCAACATTCCTGGCACGGTCGATGAGTATCCAAACTGGCGTCGTAAACTGTCGATGAACCTCGATGAAATCTTCAGCCGTGAAGACGTTAACCGTATTTCTAAGCGCCTGACTGAAGTGCGCGCGAAAGCGAGCAAATAAGGTGGAATGAGTGATGTAGGAATCCGCGAATTTAATTGCGCTGAGGTACGAAAGTACAGCCTAGGTCACTCATTAAATCGGCACAATCCGTTAGGATGGAGTACCGTTATTATGCCCGCAACAATAGCGGGCATTTTTGTTTTTTGACGCTATTTTATTCATCTCTTGGATAGAGTGCGGCTTTTTATAATTGTGTGAATTCACAACGTTTGGCTGAGGAAATCCGATGTTCAAAAACCATAAGGAGAATATCGGTGCTAGGGAGAAAGATTTGAAAACCAAGGTAAAGAAAAAACACGAACGCGCTTACCAATTATTAGCTGAGGCGGCTTACTCAGACCCGTTTGCGTCACTTGGTCCATTCATTGATGACGGCGAAGGATCGTTACGCGTTTGGATGCCAGGTGCAGACAAAGTTGAATTGGTTATCAGCGGCGAACCTCGAATTGAGCTAGAGCGTGAAGATGAAAGCGGCTTCATCTTAAAAGACAAGCGTGACTTGCATCTAACGCATTACCAACTTGCAGTCGACTGGAATGGTGTAGAGCAGCTCATCGACGACCCTTACCAATACCACAACATTTATCAAGAATACGAACATCTACACACACCAAAAGACATGTACCGCTACATGGGTTCACAGTTTGTGACCAGCGAGCGCGGTGGTGAAAACATCTCTGGTGTTCGTTTCCTTGTTTATGCGCCTCATGCATCTGCTATCAGCCTAGTGGGTAGCTTTAACCAGTGGGATGGCCGTCGTCATCCAATGCAACGCTTAGATTACGGTATTTGGGGCCTATTCATTCCTGGTTTGGAAGAGGGCGTACAATACAAATTTGAACTCAAAGGTCCAAATGGGGAAGGTCTTCCTCATAAACAAGACCCTTGGGGCTTCTACTCTGAACAATACCCGTCATTCGCGTCGATCACATACGATCACAACCGTTACCAATGGCAAGATGCGAAATGGCAAAACCGTCCAGTGACGCAGAAACGTGATGAAGCGTTGTCTTTCTACGAACTGCACGCGGGTTCCTGGAAGCGCAACGCAGACGGCGATTTCCTAAACTACCGTGAACTGGCCGCTGAGTTAGTACCTTACCTTGTAGACATGGGCTACACCCACGTTGAACTGATGCCAGTTTCTGAACATCCGTTCTTTGGCTCTTGGGGTTACCAACCTGTTGGCTTGTTTGCGCCGACCAGTCGTTACGGCTCTCCGGATGATTTCAAGTTCTTCGTTGATGCGTGTCACCAAGCTGGCTTGGGCGTGGTACTGGATTGGGTACCTGCGCACTTCCCGTCGGATGATCATGGCTTAGCGAATTTTGATGGTACGCCTCTGTTCCACGATCCAGATCCTCGCCGTGGTTGGCACCAAGACTGGAACTCTTACATCTACGATCTAGGTCGTGAGCATGTGCGCCGTTTCCTTGTGTCTAACGCGCTTTACTGGTTTGAGCAATTCCATATTGATGGTATCCGTGTGGACGCTGTCGCGTCGATGCTCTACCTAGACTACTCACGCAGTCACGATCAGTGGATTCCAAATGTGGACGGCGGTAACGAGAACTACGATGCGATCGCAACGCTGAAGTGGATGAACGAAGAAGTGTACAAGCACTTCCCGAATGCAATGACCATTGCAGAAGAATCGACGGCATTCCCGGGCGTATCTGCACCGACCTTTATGGGCGGTTTAGGCTTTGGCTTTAAGTGGAATATGGGTTGGATGCACGACAGTCTTTCTTACATCCAAGAAGACCCTATTCATCGCAAATACCACCATAATACCATCACATTCCCGCTTGTTTACGCACACAGCGAGAACTATGTGCTGTCGCTATCTCATGATGAAGTGGTGTACGGCAAAGGCTCTATCCATAACAAGATGCCGGGTGATGAATGGCAACAAACGGCGAACCTACGTGCTTACTTCGGTTACATGTATGGTCAACCGGGTAAGAAGCTAAACTTCATGGGCGCTGAGCTTGGTCAGACCGCAGAATGGAACCACGACGATCAGTTGCAATGGTTCTTACTAGAATTTGGTCGTCACCAAGGTGTGCAAGCGCTGATTCGAGACTTGAACCATTTGTACCGTGATGAAGCGGCGATGCACGATCAAGATTGTGTGCCAGCTGGTTTTGAATGGCGTTTGCAAGATGAAGCGGAAGCAAGCATTCTTGCGCACGAGCGTATTAGCCAAGATGGCGAACGCGTATTAGTGATCAGCAACTTTACCCCAGTGCCGCATGAAAATTTCCGTTTGGGCGTGCCGATGGAAGGTAAGTACGAACTTCTGCTTAACACGGACGATGCGAAATACGACGGCAGCGGTTTTGATGTGCTAAACAGCGTAGAAGCGCAAGAAGTAGAAAGTGAGTCACTACCTCAATCTCTAGAGTTGCGTTTGCCACCGCTATCGACGGTATTCTACAAGCTGATTAAATAATTGCCTATAATCAGATGCTAAGCCCGGTTTACATTGTAAATCGGGCTTTTTTTAACCAATTTTTGACCTTGTAAACTTGTTGTTCTACCTTGAATCAGGCAATCTTCGCTCCCATTTAATTAAACAGCCACAAATAGAGATTCATCAGTGGCGTATCCCTTACTCTGGCTAGGCAAATAAAGCATGCTGAAAAGACTGAAGTCCTTTCTATTTAAAATTTCATTGGTTTTGTTACTGACTCCTGTGTTGTTGGTAGGTTTCGTCAAGTATGTAAATCCGCCACTGTGGGGATGGAAGATCAGTCGTATGATCTCGCCACCAGAAGGATACCCAGAAACTAGCCAACAAGAGTGGGTGCCACTGTCTGAGATTTCAAAAAACATCCAACTAGCAGTAATGGCAACGGAAGATCAGAAATTTCCCCATCATTATGGAGTGGACTTTGATTCGTTATTTTCCGTTATCTCACAAGCCGGTGAGAACGGACCTTCTCGCGGCGCGAGCACGATTACTCAACAAACTGCAAAGAACGT
The DNA here is from genome assembly GCF_010092875.1 of Vibrio sp. LB10LO1. Lineage (NCBI taxonomy): Bacteria > Pseudomonadati > Pseudomonadota > Gammaproteobacteria > Vibrionales > Vibrionaceae > Vibrio > Vibrio sp. LB10LO1. Next base: position 143,215 of record NZ_JAADJW010000008.1, on the reverse strand, counting down.
ATTTCTGTTCCCTGCACACTCTTATGTGCGCAAAGCGTACGAGCTTTACTTTGCTTTGTTGATGGAAGCGATGTGGAGTAAAGAACGCATCCTCGAAGTGTATTTAAATGTGGTGGAGTTTGGTCCCGGTATATACGGTATCGAGGCGGCTGCGCAAAACTATTACGGTATTCATGCCAGCCAACTGACCCAATGGCAAGCGGCAAGATTGGCAGTGGTCTTACCTAATCCGTACAAGATCAAAGTGTATCCGCACACTAACTACACCCAACACCGTACCAATTGGGCGCTGACCCAAATGCGTAACCTTGGTAATGTTGAGTTGTAAGTGTCTATTTTTTATCGTTTATCCCACATACTTAAATAGAACTACGCCCCAATAAAAGCAAACTGTGAAGCGCCACAAGGTTTGGGGCGTAGGCATATAGAATGATGTGCTCAAAATTTAGTCCAAGTATCATTTTAGTGAACAAAACTAATAAATTAGCGCAGCAAACATGCGCAACCAATGGACTGAACGATGAAACTGAATCTGATTACGACTACCTTATTGCTTGCATCGGCAAGTGCCATCGCCGAGCCAAACATCACCATATCTACCACGACCAACAGCCGTGACTTTCCTTTAAGTGCAGAGCAGCCCTTGGTTGTACCCTTAACCAAAGATGGCTACACGCTCAAAATCACTGGCGTTGAAGGCGATTGTGTCGCGCCTGATGGTCAGAAGGTGAAATTCAACAAACCGATCGCACTGAACTGTGGAAAGCCAACGGAACTGCCGTTAAAAATCCGCTTTACCGGCGATTACTCTTTTGCTTTTGATGCGGAAGCGAAAACACTGCGCTTCAAGCGTGAACCTAAGAAAGCTGCCAAGACTGAGTTCAAGCGCCCAATCCCACAAGTGCAATGTGAGGTTTACCAAGGCGGCGAAGTCACCATCGCGTTAGGTGACAGTTTCCCAGATGGCACCAAGTTGCGTGATGCTTACTCTGGGCAAATGGTCGAAGTAAAAGATCAGCAAGTATCGCTGACGCCAAGCAAAGACTCTGGCGGTTTGGTGCTGCTAGAGCCAGTGAAGAAAACCAAAGAAGCAGTAACGTTTGATTATCGCAATGCCAACATTTACTTCGTGATGGTCGACCGTTTCAATAATGCCGATACGAGCAATGACAACAGCTATGGGCGCAAGAAAGATGGCAAAGAAGAGATTGGTACCTTCCACGGTGGTGACCTAAAAGGCGTGATCGAAAAGTTAGATTACATCAAGAGCCTAGGTACAGATGCGATTTGGTTGTCGCCAATCGTTGAGCAAGTGCATGGTTTTGTGGGTGGCGGCGATAGCGGATCATTCCCATTCTACGCTTATCATGGCTACTGGACGCGTGATTTCACCAAGATAGATGAGAACTTCGGTAACGAAGATGATCTTAAAAAGCTGGTGGAAGAGGCACACAAACGTGGCCTTAAAGTCTTGATGGACGCAGTAATCAACCACACCGGTTACTCAACGTTAGCCGATGTGCAATTTGACGGTATTGAGGTGTTAAAACCAAACGCTGATTTACCGAAGAAGTGGGGCGACTGGCAACCAAAAGCGGGTGAAAATTGGCATAGCTACCACCAGAATATTGATTACCAGAGTCCAAACTGGGTGAAATGGTGGGGCGGCGACTGGGTAAGAACGGGTCTACCGGGCTACCCTGCACCTGGCAGCAGCGATATCACCATGTCATTGGCGGGTTTACCTGACTTTATCACTGAATCAGACAAAGCCGTGAAGCCTGCGCAGTGGCTATTGGATAACCCTGGTACTCGCGTAGAGGCGCGTGACAATTACACCGTCTCGGATTACTTGATTGAGTGGCAAACTGATTGGGTGAAACGCTTTGGTATTGATGGCTACCGTGTTGATACGGTGAAGCACGTTGAAGGCGATGTGTGGAAACGCTTGAAAGAAGAGGCATCGAGCAGTCTTGAGCAATGGCGTAAAGAGAACGGAAAATCGGGTCAGCCATTCTGGATGATGGGCGAAGTATGGGGACATACCGCTTATCGCAGCCCATATTTTGACGATGGCTTTGATGCGTTGATTAACTTTGATATGCAGAAGAAGTTAGACAAAGGCGCGGCGTGTTTCAGCCAAATGGCAGACACCTACCAAAGTTATGCAAACACAATCGCTAACGAGAAAGACTTTAACCCAGTGAGTTACATGTCTTCTCACGATACTGAGTTGTTCTTCTCTCGCTTCAAAGATTACGGCATGCAGCGTAATGCCGCGAATGCACTGCTTCTAAGCCCAGGAGCTGTTCAGGTTTACTATGGTGATGAAGTGGGTCGTAACATTGGTCCTTACGCGGATGATTTCCACCAAGGTACACGCTCTGACATGGTGTGGAAGCTATCTGATGAGAAGCAATCGCTGCTCAAACACTGGCAAACCCTTGGTCAGTTCCGTAAAGCGCACCCAGCGATTGGTGCGGGTCAGCATCAAGTAATTGAACAAGAAGGCGCGTACGTGTTCTCTCGCTCGCTTGGCAATGACAAAGTCGTTGTGGCGTTTGTGGGACGTGACAAGTAGTTAGAACTTTGTTTTAAGTCTAGATAGAAAAAGCCCTTCCTTGAGTTCTCAGGGAAGGGCTTTGTTGGTTTTGATTGTTACTTATCTATTTCAATAGCTATCTATTTTGATAGTTATTTCTTTAGCTCTTGGTCGATGACTTTCTCAAGCTCCTCGAAAGGCACATAACCCGGAATGACTTGGTCATTTATGATGATCGCTGGTGTGCCTCGTAGACCTAAGCGAGTGAAGTAGTCATAGTTTTTATCCAACAACGCTTTGGTCTCTTTGTCGTCGACAAGCTGTGCTTCTGTGCCGGTCTTCTTCGCGATTTTTTGTAGTGAACTTGCATCATGTGGTCCCGGTTTTTTCACCAACAAGTCGTGCACTTCTTTGTACTTGTCATGTTGGTTCTGCCAAACGTTCAATGCGTAACTTGCCGAGTTGTAACCGTTCTTTTCGTACTGCTCTTTGAACGATACCGTCATGTTCAGCACTTTTACCTGCGGGTATTCTTTCTCGACTTTAACTAACTCACCTTCTAGACGCTTACAGAAAGGACAGCTGTAATCGGTCACGTTGATGATGGTTAACTCAGGATTCTCAGCACCAAAATACGAGTGCTTGCCATCGTTCAAGTAAGTGCGTACTTCATCCAACGTCGAGCTAAACGTTTTTTGGTAAGTCACGTAATCCTGCAGGTTCTGATGCAGAGCATCGAGGATCTGAGGATTCTCTTTAAGCAGTTGGTTGATTTCGTCCAATTTCTCTTGCGATGTCTTTTCTGCTGCATGTGAAAACAGTGGGGTGAGTGCGATAGCTACGGTTAATAGTGTGCGTGTGAATTTCATGATTTTTCCTAAAACTCTCTTTCTTCGCGGTTTTTGTCGCGAAGTGATTAAAAATAAAACAATTGATTTGAGGATGAATAGCAATCGGGTTTTATTCTCTAAACACACATAGCTTAAGGTGCACCCGAACTTTTTCGGGTATCGGTTCGGTATGATGACGGAAAGCGTTACGTTCACCGCCACTGATGGAGAGCAAGACCAATGCAAATAGGAATAAGGGCACAATGAAGCTGTCGAGATGGTTTTGTGAAACCTGAATCAGCTTTTCAGACAGTTCACACTGTTTTGTCAGCCCTTTCTCGCTCTTTTGTTGCTGCGCAGTAGCGTGCTCAGGTGTCACTTGCGCGCCAATCAGAGGGCAAGATTGGTAGAAGCCTGCATTTTTACTTAAACAGATCACGATAACCCAAGCCACAAGGGCAAGTGTCCATCGAGCGATGTTGGATTGTGATCGAAGCAAAAGGCAAACCCTAGATAATTCTCTTAGTTATGACCGAACCACCCTAAATTAAATTGCACAGAAAATTTGTTAGTTTTTGGTCAAGAAATCTCAAATAAGCAACAAACTATGAAGCACGTCGAGAATGTGGCTAATCACAGAATTGTTCCAAACTTTAGCTTGCTTTGTTAATGGATTGGATAAGCGGGTAATTAGATAAATCTACCTTATCTTGGTCATAAATATTTATTATCTTTTAAGTGTGATTAAAATCATAAAATAAAACTTCATAATTGACCGGCATGATTGTTCGGTAATTGGATTGATTTTGATCATCTCTCTAGCACACCTTTCAAGGGATCATCTATGTGTTCTGTTCCACATACATAGGTGAATTTATGACAAGCCCTGTTCATGCTGAACGCAAGGTGACGATCGGGTGTTACATTGCACTCGCGTTTGCGGTTGTGTTCTTTTCTGGTCTGATGCAATCCAACGAATGGTACGGTGTATTCGACTTTACAACGCTTAATGGCTCTTTCGGTAAAGTGGCTTACGGCGTAACGGAAGGTGCGGATGGCGCGGTACAAGCTGCGACCACATCTTTCCGCGGTACTGGCGGTAGCGGTGCTCGTGACGGTTTCATTTTCGCACTTACTTTGATTCCAACCGTTATGTTCGCATTAGGTATGATCAACGTACTTGAGCACTACGGTGCACTTGAAGCAGCTCGTAAGCTTCTTACTCCTCTTCTACGTCCTCTAATGGGCATCCCTGGTAACTCTGGTCTGGCTCTGATTGCTTCTCTACAAAGTACCGATGCAGGTGCGGCAATGACGCGTCAGCTAAAAGATGAAGGTCACCTAACTAAGCGTGAAACGGATGTATTTACCATGTTCCAGTTCACTGCGGGTGCAACCATCGTGAACTTCTTCTCATCGGGTGCCGTGCTGTTCACATTGACGATGGCTGACGGCTCTCTAGCGGTAACTTCTTCTATTGGTTTAGCGGTTGTGGTGATGTTCGCATTCAAGATCATCGGCGCGAACCTGTTCCGTATCTACCTAAACATGACGGAAGGTAAAGAAGACAAACAAGACCAAAACAAATCAGAGAACCTAAAAGAGGAGACGGCATAATGGGTGACGTTAAAGCGAAAAAACCAATGGTGACGGATATCTTCGTCGAAGGTGCTAAGAAAGGTTGGGTGATTGCGACTACCTCTACGGTTCCTAACGTATTGATGGCGTTCGTTATCATCAAAGCGCTGCAAATCACTGGCGCGTTGGATCTGATGGGTACGGTGTTTTCTCCAATCATGGCGGTGTTTGGCCTTCCAGGTGAAGCTGCAGCGGTATTGATCGGTGCTTGGATGTCGATGGGCGGAGCGGTTGGTGTAGTGATTACGTTATTTGACCAAGGCATCCTAAACGGTACGCACATTGCGATTCTTGCACCTGCTATCTACCTAATGGGCTCTCAAGTTCAGTACATGGGGCGTATCATGGGCCCAATCGGTACTGAAGGTCGTTACATCCCAGTTATGATTGCAATCTCAGTATTGAACGCATTTGGCGCAATGCTGGTGATGAATCTGTTTGTCTAGGAGTGAGTCATGCAATTCTCTCTAAATGAATATCTAGAAGAGTTACGTCCGCTAATCAATGTGGATTGTGGCACTTACACCACTGATGGTATCGAGTTTATCGCTTCTCAATTTGAAGAGAAGTACCAAGCGATGTCAGGTTGGAGCGTAAAACGCATCGACTGTGGTAGAGCGGGCATCGGTCTTGAAGTTCGAAACAAGCCGGAAGCTGAGCAAATCGACGTGATGCTGATTGGTCATATGGATACCGTGTTCCCTGTGGGTACTGCTGAGCTTCGTCCAATGTCTCAAGATGCAGAGAAAGCCTACGGTCCGGGCGTCTCGGACATGAAATCTGGCTTGCTGAACATCGTATACGCGATGCGCAATCTAGACCAAGCGGTGTTGGATAAGCTGTCTATCGCTATCTGCATGAACCCAGATGAAGAGACGGGCTCTCTGGACTCTGTGGATTGGATTCAATCAGTAGCGAAAAACGCTAAGAATGTACTGGTTGCAGAAGCAGCACGTGCAGACGGTGGTTTAGTGAAAGCGCGCAAAGGCATGGCTCGCTACAAAATGATTTTTAATGGCGTTGCAGCTCACGCTGGTAACGAGCCAGAGAATGGCCGCAGCGCAATCACTGAGATGGCGAATTGGATTCTGGCTGTCAATGCAATGACCAACTTTGAATCTGGTACCACGTTGAACGTCGGTATTGTCTCTGGTGGTAACGGTGCGAACATTGTCCCGGAGCATGCTGAAGCGATCGTGGATGTGCGTTTCTGGAGCAATGAAGAATACGATGATGTCGATAGCAAGCTAAATGGCATGCTGGAAACACCATTCGTTGATGGCGTAAGTATCGAATTGGTTCGTGAAGCTTATAAGCCTTCTATGGTGCCAAGCGCGCAAACTGAAAGCTTAATGACATTAGTTGAAGAAGCCGCAAGTGAACTGGCGATCGACATCAACTGGAAAGAAGTGGGTGGTGGCTCTGATGCAAACAATACGGCGATTCTTGGCGTTCCAACTTTGGATGGTCTAGGGCCTATCGGTGCAGGCTTCCACAGTGACCAAGAGTACTTGTTGCTTGAGTCTATTGAACCACGTATCAAAATGCTGATGCGTGTATTGGAGAAGATTGCTCAATAAGGCATTCTGCTTCTAAAGCTTGGTTCCCAAAGCTTTTGGTTTCAAAACTTTTAGTTTCCAAGGCAATAATCCCCGGACTTCGGTTTGGGGATTTTTTTTATCTAGCCATTTTGTTTCCTTTCTTCATTATCATTGCTCGCTATTAATCTTACGTTCAGGTTCATCGCCTTAATATCTATGCCACAGTCATAAATTTAGGAGGCACGATGACCACAAGCATGTCTGTAAATTCGGCGTCCGATGATGTCTTAGACCAAACGATGCAAGCACCAGATGAGAAAACCTTCTGGCGTAAAATGAAAAACTCCGTCAAGAAAGCAGGCGAAGAGATTGCTGTTATGGGCATCAAATCATGGCTTGCGATGGCAGATTCCAATACCTCTGTTCGCCATAAAGCTATCTTAGGTGGCGCGCTGGCTTATTTCGTCTTGCCAACTGATATGGTGCCAGACGTACTAGCTGGTGTCGGCTTTACCGATGACATGGCGGCACTGACTCTGGCGGTGAACTCGGTCGGCAATGCCATCACCGACGAGCATGAAGAACAAGCGAGAGAAAAACTGAGTTCAATGACGGAGTAGGGCAGCTATGACCTATTCTTTAGATTGCAGATAAAACAAAAGCCCCGATGTTTCCATCGGGGCTTTCATTTAGACAGGATAGTTTAATCGTAGAACGATTTAGGCGTCAGCACGTTTCAGATGTACTTCTTCTTCGGCTACGCCGGCCATTGGATCATTGAAGCGAGCTTCATCCAATGCACCTTCCGATTTAGCAACAATGATCGTCACTGCGCTGTCACCGGTGATGTTAACTGCGGTACGAATCATATCAAGTAGACGGTCAACACCCATGATAAGTGCAATGCCCTCTAGCGGCAGACCTACTTGGTTCAATACCATTGCCAACATTACTAGACCAACACCAGGAACGCCTGCGGTACCGATAGACGCCAATGTCGCCGTCATGATAACCATTAGGTAGTCACCCATAGTTAGGTCGATGTTGAATGCCTGTGCGATGAACGCTGTCGCCACACCTTGCATGATCGCCGTGCCGTCCATGTTCACGGTTGCGCCTAGTGGCACTGTGAACGATGATACGCGGTTCTCAACACCCATGCGGTGCTTAGCCGTTTCCATTGTCACTGGAATGGTCGCGTTCGATGATGCTGTAGAGAAAGCAAACATGATTGCGTCTTCCATCTTACGTAGGAACGTAATTGGGTTTAGACCAGTGAAGCCTTTTAGCATCAAGCTGTAAGTCACCAGACCGTGCAGCAATAGCGTACCTGCCAGTACAACAAAGTATTCAGCAAGGTTGAAGATTGCGCTTAGACCAAGACCTGTAAACAGCTTCGCCATTAGGAAGAACACACCGTAAGGCGCTAGGTTCATCAGAATCGCAACCAATTTCATGATCACTTCATTCAGATCAGAGAAGAAAGCGGCGATACGCTCACCAGGCTTACCAGCTGCACTGATTGCGATACCGAATAGTACGGCGAACACGATCACTTGCAGAGTTTTACCTTCTGCCATTGCGCTGATTGGGTTAGTCGGGAACATATCAATGATCACTTGACCCAAAGATGGCGCTTCTGCTGATTTGAATGAACTTGCTGCGGTTAGGTCTGCACCAGCGCCCGGCTGGAATAGCGTACCCATGGTTAGAGCAAGTGTGATTGCGATAGCAGTCGTTGCTACGTAGAAAGCAAGGGTTTTACCACCCATGCGACCTAATGTAGATAGGTCTTTTAGAGAGCTTGTACCACAAACTAGTGAAACGAACACCAGTGGTACTACAAGCATTTTTAAGCTGGCAACGAAGATCTGTCCACCAACTTCGAATAATCCATTAACAATGTATGCGTCGACAAATCCGTTGTCGGCGAAAAGTGTGCGAATTGCAAATCCTGTCAAGATACCCGCTACCATACCCAAAATTACGCGGCTGGTGAGCGACATCGGTTTCTTGGTATTCATGAGAACACTCCTTATAGTTATGCACCTTGAGTTCACTTCAAGGCGGCGAGCAGATTAGCAGTGGAGTGTGAAAATACGAAAGAATAATCGTCTAAATGGTTAATAGATGTGAAGCTAATCACTTTAAAAAATAGAGTTTTAACCAAATGATAACTATATGGATGGGTAAAAAGTTTGTAATTTAACAAATTTATCGAATTTACAACCGATAGAAAAGATTTCTTACATTCTCAAATGGTGGGAAACTGCATGCATAAAAGCGTGGTTTTAAGTGCCTAGTGCATAACTAGGCAGTACCTATTCATTTTATATAATGAGTCTTTATTTGAGTGGTGGGCGTGTCTTGTTGTCGACAGAACGAGCGAAATCTGAAATCTGTTGGTAATCTTCAGGTGTCCAAATTGATTTTGAGGTCAATGATTTAGGTAGCTCAGAGAAGGCCTTTTCCTTGTCGCTTGCTCTAAACTCAACGCTCATCCATTGGTCGATCGGCTGCTGGTTTGCAAAGGTTGCAGATAGTGAAAGTTCATGGCTCGCAGTAGGGGAGTTGGGTGTTAAACTCAAAGCCATATGGTAATCACGGAATCGAACCACCCACTTATCCGGTAGGCGTCTTGAGCTGTCCCACCAATCTCCATCAAGCTGCTGAATTTTCTCTTTAGTAACCGCTTTGGACTGGGCTTTGAGATCCTTAAGTGCTTGCTTAAAAGCGCTGTCCATTGCTTTTGAAAAGCCTTTTTGATCGAGTTTAGGGTTGTCCAGAAGGACTTGCTTGGCTAACTTTGCTCCAAGCATGTTGGAGTACAGATCTTCAGATGAAAAGGCAGATGCCAACTCTTTAAATCCACTGACGGATACCATACCGAACCACTGAGCAATCTCATGCCATTGAGCAAGACGAAACGCGGTTAGCGCTGCAGCCTGAGCACTGCGATCGAGCTTTTCCTCTTCGCTAAGCTTCTCTTTTTGTTCATACCAACGAATACGACGAACACGAAGTTCTTTAGGCAAGTCCAGATGCGCTGCGCGACCGAGATAATGTTGGTTGAGAGTAAACAAATAGTAGGTGTAATCTGCGGTATCACGGACGTGAGCCGTATCAATAAAGCCGCCTAGTTCGGTAAAGATAATGCCGTTAGCTTCTTCATTTAGGCCCAGCAAGCTGCCAGAGACTGACTCGCTGCCATCATTATAGTGGTGAGTACCCACTTCGTTGCTGGATAAGACATTCTCGAGGGAGAAGAAAGGAACTGGCACACTTCCTAATTGCGCTTTGAGATCGACACCAAATGCACAACACGGTCTTACGCCAACCGGTGCTTTCAGTTCTTGTGCTTGGATAAACCCACTACAAAGGCTTAGTAGTAATAGTGCTGCTTTCTTCAAACCCTACTCCTAGAATGCTTCATTAATTTGGAAATAAAAACCGGTACTGTCTTTGCCTACGCCTAAATCGACGCGCACGTTAATACGTGCCTTAAAGGCAAATCGATAGCCAACTCCGACAGTCGGTAGCCAGCTACTTTCAAATAAGTCGTGATAAGTTGGTGCGATATTGCCGGCGCCTAGCCAACCAACCACACCATGGCGGCCAGCAATGGTATGGCGGATCTCTACTTGCGTTGAAAGCTGATGTTTATCGCGATATTGACCTTGGTAGTAACCACGCATGCGCTGGTCATCACCCAGCTGGGCGTAATCAAACCAAGGGGCGTCACCGAAAATCGATTGTGAATATACCTCCATTGCAACAATCGTCGTGTCAGACCATTGTTGGTAAAGGCGATAGTTGGCAACTAGGTTATCGTAATCTTCATCGCTACCGAGTGAATCGCGGTTTGCTATCCATTCGATATCGAGAAACTGCCCTTGCATTGGGTTTGGCTCGAAATCGCGCGTATCGTATTCCATCCCAAGTAACACGCCGCTGCTGGTGGCATTGGTAACTTCTGAAGGAAGAATATCGCCATCTACACCGTCTACTTTGTTGAATGATTGCCACTGCCAGCCGAGTTTAGCGTAAGTATTTGGCGCAATTTCTACGGCGACTTTTGGGCTCAGCTGTAACCGTTGGCCTTCGTATTGCACTTTATTACTATCGTTTTCAGCAGCTTGGCTGCCGATACCCCAATAGTATCCGGGAGTATGGCTGATCCACGCTTCACCAAGTAGACGTACTTTGTCACCCTTCAAATAGGTGCGGTTGTTTAACCCCAAGCCGTAAGAGCCAGAAGTTGAACCGTAAGATGTGACGGTGACGGTTGAGTACGGGTCGCCTTTCTGCCAGTCATAAGGGGTATACAAGCCCACCGCGGCAACGCCGATGCCAAATCCTTGCTCTGGATTGACGAATGGTCCCGGTAAGATGCCCCAGTCGATCAATTTCGACTCATCCACGGTTTCGCTAGAGCCTAGTTTGGTTAGGATGTCATCCACCAAACTGCTTTCGTCTTGCTGCATAGCAAAAACGTGTGGTGTGCAAAACAGTGCTGCAATGACTAGGGAATAAGAAGCTTTCATCTTCTCTTTACCTTAGAAACGGCGATCGAGGGAGAAGAAGATACTTTGACGGTCGCCAAAGCCAGCTTCCCCCAACAAATACCAGTCGTCATTAATCTGGTATTGCATGCCGGCAAGGGTGTTCCACTCAGATTCCAAGCGCTGCTTAACGTCAAAGCGACCAGACAGGTTGATGCCAGCTTGTTTTAATGTTCCGGATAATTCTTGCTCAACGTTTTGGTACATCGCACCGACCCAGAAACGCAGAGGTACGCCATTTTTATGGAAGTCGTAACCGACTCGTGGAGACACGACTATTGCATCGATAGCGCCATCGATAACATTCAAATTCGTTTGGGTGTAGCTGGCATCAACAAGAGCAAACAGTTGGTCGTAGCCTCCCGCTAATACGAAGCCACCACCATAGGTGTAACCATCGAGATCGAGACGAAAAGGGAATTCGCCCAACTGCTTGCCAAGCAGGCTAACTTTGACATTGGTTTCTGAATAGCCATCTAGCGTGCCCACTAAGCCATACACATTTAAGAATGGGAACAACCAAACGTCACCACGAAGTGTCATGACATCGCTGGCTTGTTTCCCCCCGCTGGCTTCCATTTTTAATAGTTTTTCTAAGCCATGTAATCCACTCAGAGAAATGGAGTCGACGTTGATGCCTTGTTCCATACTCATGTAGCTCAGGTTGACGCCAAAGGGCTTTGGTAAGTCATAACCGAGTGCTTCTGCTTTATCTTTCCAGATTGGCAGAGAAATCGAATCAGCGTTTGCCGTACCAGTAAGGAGGCAGGAAACGGCAACGAGCAAGGAGCGTAATTTCATAAGTTACTTCATTAAACGTGACGATCACAACAACACCAGGGGCCTTGTAATAAGGGCATCGACTCTGGAGTTTGTGTCACGGAAAAATCACAGCTTTATCTGACAGACAAAGCGCCACAGCGTGAGTTAGGAGTGATTCTATTTTGATATTTTTCTTAGGATCTTAACTTCGGCGAGCGCATCTTACTCCTAAAATTAAAAAAGTAAACTTCAAAGTATACTTTTGATTATTGTGCGCTATACTCTGCGTCCACTTACATGAGGTTGGTGAATCTAGAGCGATGAAACTGTCAGAAAAAAAACGCTTAGCGCTGATTGAAGCGGCTCAACAGGAGTTTATTGAGCAAGGTTTTAGTTGTGCCAATATGGACAGAGTATGTGAGCGAGCAGGGACGTCAAAGCGCACCTTGTATCGCCATTTTGAAAGCAAAGACGTGTTGTTTATCGAGTCTATTCAAACTGTGCTCGAAACTCAGCGTGCGCGTTTACAGCTTAAGTACACATCAGACATTGATGTCGAAACTCAGCTTAGAGCTTATCTGCATGCAAAACTGGATTCCATGTATGAGGACTTTGGCTTGCCATTGGCAAAAATGGTGATCAGTGAATTTATGCGCACACCAGAATTGGCAGAGAACTATTTACATCAACTTCAACGCCAAGACGAATTGCTGGAGAATTGGTTTACCGAGGCTATTGCAGATAACAAGGTTAAAGCGTATGACCCAGCAATGATGAGCAGCATGCTGATGTGCTTGTTAAAAGGAAACTGCTTGTGGCCTCAGTTGGTTGCCAATCAAGCGGTGCCAAGCGTCGAGCAGCGTAAGAAAATCGTCGAAGATATCCTTACGCTGTTTCTAGGTGGCTACCGTTACTAGCTTGTCATCACTCTCATCTAATTAATAGATAAGTGGCGTAAGGTAGAAAGCTGGGTGTGATTCCATATCCAGCGGTTTTGTGCGTGGTTGTGGATCCCTCCGCTCCAGTAGTCCTGAATGAAAGCACCTTTCCCAATCAAACAAGTTTTGCCTCGCGAGCTTATACTGACTTCTTGCTCCCACCAATTCTTATCCAATGAATCAAAAGTGACCAGGGGATTCTCTGCTTGTGCCAGTGGCAACATCAAAGCATAAAACATCACGTCACCGAGAGTAGGAAGTGGTTCTCGTTGTTGGCTCTTCTGAAACCATTCTTTCACGGAAATTGGTGCGCTTTGCTCGTTCAATATCTGCAAAGCCAAATGTTGGGTGAAGCTCAACCCTGACTCTGAGTGTGGCAGTTCTTGAAGGTGTCGAGTGATGACTGCCTTGATGTTCGGTAAACAATCCAGTTTATGATGCTCTAGCAAGTTAACGAGTGGCTGGGGTGTTGGAGAGAGTAAGGCATTCCAGCAGAGTTTAGCTTGGCTGAATAACTTGGCCGTCACAGGCTTTCGATACTGCCAACACGATCGAATCGCCTCTGCAGGAAGTTGCCCAAAGCCAATAAACCGCTCGGTTCCCGGAAACTGTTTGAACTCGATGATTTCAATGACTTTACCTTCGGTGTTATCTAGCAGAGATAGCCCTCGAAGTAGCATGAATTGATCGTAGGCATCATGTTCAACCCAAAACACGATGCGCTCATACTGCTCATCAAGCAGGGTATTGATGTTGCTCTGCTCTAATTGGGCGATGTCTTGCACCGAGTCTTTTCGCCTCATCACAGGTAATAACGTATCAACGACATATTGTGCACGGATTGCGATAAAAGCCTTTTCATCATTTGGAATGGGGCCGATGCACAATGGATCAATCATGGGTAAGAAGTCACCTTTAAACCCACATGTCTTCAATTGTTGCTGAATGTCATACCCACAACGGACGTGCAGTGTTCTTAATTCTGTATCCAGCGGTTTTTCTTGATTGTTGATGGCGAGTTTGTGACTTTCTAACTCTTCAACATGCGCCTTTAACTTCCTCCAACTGGGCAAGCCAAGTTCTCTAGCTAAGGCGTGTTGAACATCTGCAAGTTGGATAGACTCTGGCGTGAGGCTTTCTGGTTGGGAATGAAACAGTCTAACCTGCTCAAGTGCGTTGGCATCATTTTGGCGGATCGCTTTTAGACGCTTTTTCGCGACAGACTTTTGCTGGTTGAGGTTAATAGAGAAGCTATTGTGAGATTGCATTTTTCACCTTTCTTATCTCTTCCACACTCGCCTTATTAGAAGTTTAAAAGAAGGTAAAAACAGATTGTTCCTGCTAACGAAAGCAGGGAAGTTGAGTTGCCATGAACCGAGTTCTTTCCGCGAGTGTTGGGTGCTTTAGGCTTGAGCTCATTGATAGTAGGCGCTTATGTCTTCGCATGCAATAAGCTGCCAGAGAATCGTGTCACAAATTAATGACTTAACTCGTACGCTTTTATTCGATAAGCAGGACTTTGTAATCTCTACATTTTTAATTTGATGCTGTTTATCAGATGCTTTCTGGTGAGACCTGACGGGGGGCTTTACATTTCTGGGCAAATGAAGCGGTAACAAAAAGCCCCGCGATAATGGCGGGGCTTTGCGTTTCTAGCTAGATGTTACTCACTTTTATAACTGTAGTTGTAGTAACCGTAGCCATATCCATAAGAGTTTGATGCCTTCTTCTCAACTGCGTTCAGAATCACGCCTTTTACCTCTACGCCTGATTGTTCAAATCGGCCTTGGGCAACTTCAATCTCTTTCAATGTCGTCTGGTCAAAACGAGCAACCATCAAGGTTGTACCTGCTAGCGCACCAACAATGCTCGGATCCGTTACCGCAAGTACAGGTGGTGTATCGATAATAACCAAGTCATATTTTTCTGACATCGCGTCGATGAAGTTTTTGAAGCGTGGGTGCATTAACAGTTCAGAAGGGTTTGGTGGCACTTGACCACGAGTAACCACATCTAGGTTTTCGATAGAGGTTGATTTGATGATTTGTTGTGACTCTACTTTACCGCTTAGGTGATCTGATAGACCGTCATCCCAACGAAGACCGAAACATTGCTGTAGATAGCCTTTACGCATATCCGCATCGATAAGCAGTACTTTCTGACCCGTTTTTGCTGCCACTGCCGCAAAGTTGGTAGAAACGAAAGTTTTACCGATAGATGGCGCCGGACCTGAAATCATCAGGATATTATTCTTCGCTTCCATCATCGCAAAATGCAGGCTTGTACGCAGGCTTCTAAGCGCTTCAATAGACAGGTCGGCAGGGTTTGCCTCTGCAAGTAGCACTAGCTCCTTATTGCCCTTACCTTTATTGCGTTTTAGTTTGCTTGCGAATTCAAGTTGCTGAATAGACTTAGGTACACTCGCGTATACAGGCATGCCCAATTGTTCGATTTGATCAGGTGTTTCTACTCCACGATGGAAAGCTGCACGGATAAGCACAAATGCAACACCAACCATGCCACCAAGTAGCGTCGCTAATACAACAATCAACGCTTTCTTAGGTTTAATAGGTTTAGAGAATGACTGCGCACTGTCTAAGATACGTACATTACCAACCGTTCCTGCTTTGATAATGTTCAGCTCTTGAACTTTGTTTAGAAGCTGGATGTAAATTTGTTGGTTTACTTCAACGTCACGTGTCATACGCAGTACTTCACGTTGTGTCTTAGGCAGTTTTTGAACTTGTTTGTTTAGGCGCTCTTTCTCTTTTAGAAGTGTTTGACGCTTATCAAGTAGTGACTTGTACGCAGGGTGATCTTGAGTAAAGCGTTGGCTGATTTCACTTTCTTTGAAAGTCAGTTCATTCAATTGTGCTTCAAGTTCAACCATAACCTTAAGCGTTGACTGGGCTTCTAGGCCAAGGTCAATAGATTCGTTCTCTTGACGGAAACGGTTCAAGATATCTTCAGAAGCAGTGAGTTTGACCTTGATGTCAGGCAGATGACCCTTGAGAAATTCTAGGCTTTGCTCTGCTTCAGCAGAGTTACGTTGAACGTTCTGCAAGAAGTAATTTTGGCTAATGTCATTCAAAATTGCTTGGATACGAGCGCGATCTTCACCAGAGAAGCTTAAAGAAATAATGCCAGTTTGCTTTCCTCGTTCACTGATGGACAGGTTTTGTTGAAGCTGGTTAATTGCATCTAGCTTACTGATTTTGCTTACCGTAAAGGTTGCGCCATCTTGGGCAAACATTTCATTTGCCATGAACTGGTAACCGTCTTTTTCTATCAACTCGCCGACTTTACCTTCCAAAACCACGCGGCCATCATCTTGAAGCAGTTTGAACGTTTTTTGTTCTGAGTCGATCACTTCTAGCGTGTGTGGGATGCCAAGTGCATATGATGGGATGTTGAAGCGAGAGACAGAAAGGCTGTTTTGTTCTCCTTGCAGACGAGCGAGGCCTTTGCCTATCAATGGCATGTAGTTTGGTGTAACGACGGTGGTTAGGTTGAATTTATCAACGGTATCACCAAGGATCATGCGTGACTTGATGATTTCAATTTCAGTCGTTGCGGATGATTCGGCTGAGAACAGTTCGCCCATATCACCAACCATGGCCGAAATGCCACCTGAGCTTTTCTTCTCAATTTGGATAAGCGCGTCAGCTTTATAAATGGGGGTTGAGAGAATGGCAACAGCGATGCCTATTACTGAGAATAGGAAAACGGTACATAAAATAAGCCATTTGGCATCCAGGATGATTCCAAACAACTTTCCCAAATCGATTTCATCGTCGACTTGACGTGATTGCTTAATAGTTTGTGTTGTCATTACATTAACTTCTTAAATACCTGCCATAGGCGTTTGAAAATGAGCCTTGCGGCTTATAGTTTTTTTGTCCAAGCGTGCGCAGCTTCTTCTATCAGTGCGTAAGCATGGTCGAATGCTTCTCTGCTCTGACGGTGTGGATCTGGAATGTTCTTTCCATCAATCCATTGACCGAACAACATAGTTTTGCCACGAGCTTCTGGAGCGATCTTAGTTAAGGCTTCTTGGTGGCCTTTCTCCATCACTAAAATCAAATCATATTTAGCGCATAATTCGGGTGTCAGTTGCTGAGCACTGTGTCCCTCTAAGCTGATATCGTGTTCTAGTGCTACGGTACTTGCCATGTCGTCAGCGGGTTTACCTGTAAGGTGGCTCTTTTCGACAGCAATACCTGCAGATGCAACTTTTTTGTTTGGTAACAGTGACTGTAAAAGTCGTTCGCCAGTTGGGGAGCGACATATATTGCCGACACAAACCACTAAAATGTTAGAAAACAAAGTCTTTTCCTTTTTAAGTGAACGGGTCTACAAAGCTAGGCTCGTTGCTTAAAAGTGATGCGATTAGGAGGAGCAATTATGCTCCTCCTAGAAAGCACATTACATTATGGCCAATTACGAATACGTAGAGCGCCTTCGGTTAATTCGTTGAAGCCTGAGATGGTTGGTACTAGCTGAGCAATAACTCGGTTCCAACGGCTGATTGGTGCAGCGGTGACATAAACGATGTCATAAGGATTTAAATCAAACTCAGTACCAATCACGAGGGCAGATGCATCTGATACATCAAGTTGATAGATGTCAGCCATCTTAGACTCTTCTTTTGAACGTCTAATGACAAATACACCTGTCGCGTCTGCAGAAATTTGACTGATGCCGCCCACGTTGCTCAATGCCTCAGTTAGGCTCATGCCTGCACGATCGATTTTAAGCAGTTTAGGGTCGTTAACTTCACCCATAACAAATACTTTTTGTGCATCGTTACGCGGCACGTGAACAATATCTCCTGACTGCAGCAAGCGGTTCTGAGTAAGGTCGCCCTGCTGCATCAGTGCATATAGCGAAACATTCTGAACGGTTCCGTCTCGTGTCAGTGTTGCGTTACGCCAATCCGCGTCTTGTGCTAAACCGCCAGCACGGTTAACGGCGTCTAGAAGAGTTAGTGGGATATTAGTGATGGCTTGTTGACCTGGTTTGTTGACTTCTCCCGTTACATAAGTCTTTTTCGAACGGAAGGCTGCAACGCTGACATCAACTTGAGGGCTTTCGATGTATTTTGCGAGGCGCTGGGCGATGTCGGTACGGATTTGACGAACGTTCTTTCCTTCGACATGGACAATACCAATATATGGATAGAAGATGGTTCCGTCTGCGTGCACCCAGTTACCCGCTTCAGCGGAACTACGGTAAGAGCCCGCAGGAATGGTAAGCTCTGGATGGTCCCAAATAGTAATGTTTAGAATGTCACCAGGCCCAACAACGTACTCGTACTTAGCGATTTCAACATCGAGCTTTGGGTTTGGCTGAGAAAATGGCTCCGCTGCATTTAAAGAACCGACGCGATCTAACGTAAGGGGATAAACGGTGACTTGAGACTCAATGTCTGCTGCTTCGGTAGTCATTACCGTCTTGTCACTAGTGGAAAGGTGGCTGCCGGGTACGGTACACCCAGCTAGAACGATTGGAAGAAACGTTATCCCCAAAAATTTGTTAAATGTATTCATTGGTTTCTAGCTACCGAAAGAAAATTTGCCGACTGAAATTGGTTCACTTTTGAATGATGAGGGTGCTGCCTATAAATGGCGCTTATCTCATCGTTCTTAGCCTGATTAAAACGATTCCATTCAGTATTATTTATGTAATAAATGCTCTAAAAACGCATTTAACGATTCAGAGTCCTCATTTTTATTTATGAAGGTTGCATTTCTGCCCATCAAAAAATAGACAACTATTATCCATCTTGTTGCAATGAAGGCAACCAGAACCTTAAAAAATACTGACAAATACCTGACAAAAATGGGGCTATCTCAAGTTAAAGGCGAAAATGCGCTATTTTGCACATGTAAACAATTATTAATGTGAAAAAACTCATACCAAAGTTCTATGCATCCTATTTACAGTATATGCAACTGCCGTTATGCTTTCTGTTGCGGTCGGATATAACAAAAAATATTGGAGCTAATTTTGAAAATCAAACTTTTAACGGCAAGTGTGGCGGCGGTGCTACTGGCTGGCTGTGGCAGTGACAGCGATCCTGTAGTGAAAACTTATTCAGTTCAGGCTTACGATCCAGCTGTTATTGACATGAAGGTGTCATACACCTGTGGCGAATTAACAGGTGAAGCGGATGAGTTAACGACAAACTATAAAGGTATGGTTGGTCAAGCTCGTATTAGTCATGTTGATGTAGTAACAGCACCTCACGAGTGTGAATTTGTACTAAGTCCAACAGAGACAAGCCGTGACTCGTCTAACGGTAAGCCAATCACAACGGAATACACTATTCCTCAAGGTCTAGCGCAGGTCGATGGTCTAGTAACGGGTTCTCCGTTTACAACGTTAATCGCTTCTTCCCTTGAAGATGGTGAAGTGTACTCTCCAGAAGTTGCTGAGAAAGTGTTCTCAGATCTTGGTATCGATATCAACGCAATCGGTGTTTCTGTGGATGAGCTTCTACTGAACACAGAACAAGTTGTTCAAGATCTGCAAGCGCAAGAAGATGAAGGCGCGTCTGCTATTGCGACACAGCTAATCGCAACTGCGAACGTTGTTTCTGATGTTATCAAAGCTAACCCAGAAGCTTCTCCAGAATCTATTTCAGTAGCAGCAAAATCGATCACAGAAGAAGTAATCACAGCAAACCCGGATTACCCTAAGAGTGAAACAGGTGAAGTTATCTACGTAACTATTCCAGCTGAAGATACTCAGAAGGTTGTTGGTGATGTACAAGATGCTATCGATGCTGGCACTCCAACAGACGAGATCAAACCTGACGTACCAACGATTCCAGAACCAGAAGTTGGTGAACCTATTGACCCTGTAGATCCACCAACAGGTACAGGCGGTACAGGCGGTAACTAATCGCTATTAAACCAATTAATACTAAAGGCCTCATGCGAGGCCTTTTTTGATCTTTCAGTTGATTAGCGAACTATATCATTAGCGTTTAGCCAACCCCTTGCTATTCAAATAAGGCAGAATGTGAGGACGAGACTCTCCTGCTAGCTTTCCGGCGGTTTCTTGTGACCATGTACTCTGTTTTTGATTACTTGTTCGGCTTGCGTAGTATTCTTGCATGGTTTTATCGTAGGTTTGTACATCGTCAACGTTAAGTGCTTGGTATTGGTTCTCATGAACAATCACATGTGCTGGCAGACGTGGCTTTGTTTCTGGACTTTGGTCCGGGTGACCCAAGCACATACCAAACAGAATGGCGGTATTTTTAGGTAAACAGAGCAGTTCATCCACTTGTGCGGCGCTGTTCCTTAACCCACCAATGTATACACCACCCAATCCCATAGACTCGGCAGCAAGCAAACAGTTTTGCGCCATGATGCCAGAGTCTACTGCACCAATCAGAGTCAATTCAGTAAAGTCGGCTTGAACGTCTGGGTTGATAGTGGCGTGACGCTGGTAATCGATACAAAACACCAAAAACTCTGCGGCACTTTCAACGTAAGCTTGGTTACCAGCGTATTGCGCTAACAGTTTGCGCTTTTCTGTATCTGTTACTCGAATGATCGACACGACTTGCAGCATGCTCGAAGAAGAGGCAGCTAACCCCGATTGGAGAATCGTTTGTAGTTGCTCACTTGCAATTGGCTCAGAGGTGAACTTACGAATAGAGCGATGGCCGAGAATGGTTTCAATCGTACTGTTCATGATGAATCAACTTCCTTGGCTTGTTGTTGGTATTGGCTGAATCTTCACCATAACGCTATTTATATTGGGCGTAAACCAATAGGGCTTTCAAGTTGGTACTAGTGGGTAACAGATAACAATCATAGATAATGATGCGAACATAAAGTGACGTTATTTATAAAGTTGGGTATATAATGATTTTTAATAATCAATAAGTTACCGAATGTGGAGAACATGAAAGAGCTGATACTTCATACGGTCACAGTGTTTATGGGCTTTTTTGCCATCATGAACCCGATCGCCAATATCCCTATCTTTTTGAGCTTAACGGCGGATGAAGATAAACAAACGGTTCGATCAATTGCGTTTCGTTCTGTTTTCATCGCCTTTGTTATCGTGGCTGTGTTTGCTGTTGCAGGTAAAGTGATTTTCGACTTGTTCGGCATTACGTTATACGCACTGCGCATTACCGGTGGTATTTTGGTGTTTTTGATTGGTTTCCATATGCTTCAGGGGGAATCAACGCATCAAAAAACCAAAGAAAAGGCTTATTCGCCAGAGCAAGAGCGAGCAGCACTTAGCATTGCCGTTTCGCCATTAGCAATGCCTATCTTGGCTGGACCCGGTACGATTGCGACCGCAATGAACTTTGCTACTGCTGGTGGGTTCGACCAAACCATCATTACAATTGCGTCGTTCGCCGCACTGTGTGCGATCACTTATGTGCTATTTTTATTTGGTGACAAGCTGGTTAAAGCCGTTGGTCCAAGTGCACTGAATGTGATCACCAAAATGATGGGTTTGATCCTAGCCGTGATTGGTACCCAAATGTTTATTGATGGCGCAGCAGAGGCGTATAAAACCGTTTTTGCTTAACCCCGTTTCTACTCCTTAGAATCCACATTGACTACTCAGTTGATGTGGATTTTTTGATCCTAAGTTTCCACTTAAAAAGCAAGAAACACATAGACTTCGCCTATCTCAATAATAAGAATAACCGATTGTTGCTGTAGCATGAATTTCAGTAATCTTTTTAACGTCTTTATTGGGGGGAAACATGGCAACAAAAGCAATCGTAGTCGAGGGTGGCGCAATGCGTGGCGTCTTTGCTAGCGGCGTATTAGATGCATTCTTAGAACAAGACTACAAACCATTTGATTTTGCGATTGGTGTGTCGGCAGGGGCTTCAAATTTGATCGGTTATTTGACCGACTACCCGCACCGTAGCATCAACGTCATTACTAAATTAGCAACCAGCAAACGTTTTTTCGATCCTACTCGTTTTTTAAAAGGCGGTGATTTGATCGATGTGAAATGGTTGTTTGAAGAATCAAATCGTTTGTACCCAGTCGATGAAGCGAAACTGTTTGAGGGTATCCCTTTCTTAGCGGCGACGACGAACGTGAATACGGGTAAGGCGGATTATTACCGTGTGAACCGCCATAACTTTCATAACGCGATGGAAGCGACGACGGCACTGCCTATTGCTTACAAACACACTCCTTGTTTCTCTGGTGGTTGTTATACCGATGGTGGTGTGGCGGACTCTATTCCTGTTCGAGAAGCATACCGCCGTGGTGCTCGTGACATAACAGTGGTTCTCTCACACCCGTTGGCTTACGAGAAAAAGCCGGTGAAAACGCCTTGGTTAATGAAGAAGTTGTTCGCTGAGCATCCACAGATGGCAGAGGCAATGCTGCACCGTTCAGAGAACTACAATGAATCGCTAGATTTCATTCGTAACCCTCCAAAAGACACGCACATTCGCGTTATCGCACCGCCGGATGAATTCAGTGTACAACGTCTATCAATGCGCCAGTCGGTATTGCTAGAAGGTTACGAAATGGGATTGGAAGCAGGGCGCACTCACCTTACCAACTGGGCCGGTGAACACGGCTTAGACAGAGAAAACTGCCACTTCTGTATTTAGCTTTTGATATCTAAAGAGGTTAGTCCATATCGACTTCAAGTGCTCCCCAAGACGAAGGCTCTCCTTCTCTCGTTAGAGGGAATAGGCGAGAGTCTGGTTTGGCATAACTTAACCTATGCAGACGTTGAGTGACGTGGTAGCTATCCAGCCCGGAAATGGTCACTAAGTCGAGCAGTTCCAAATCGAGATAACCATCGGGCATGATGGCTCTTTCAGGTGCGTGCACCGCCAACACTTCACCAATCAACATCTCTGTCTGATTGCTTTCGATCTTGATGTGCTCTCTCAACACCAACCCCATTTTGAGATTGCTCTCCAGGACGAATGGCGCAGGAAACGCATCATCGTAGTAAGGAGCAAGTCCCACCGCTTCAAACTCTGATATCTGTTTTGGGTAGCGGGCGGAGGTCTGGTGTGCTTTTTGGACGAAATCGACGCCGATGGCATTAATGGTGAAGTGCTTGGTATCGAGGATGTTTTCTAATGTATGACGACGGCTTTTGCGTGGACGTACAATAAAACCAAACAGTGGTGGATGTGAGCCTAAGTGGATCACAGAGCTTACGATAGCTAGGTTCTCTTGTCCTTGCCTGTCTCTTGTTCCGATGAGGTTCGCGCTTTTGTATCCCGCAAGGGAGTTGACCAATCGAGTTCTTTGGCGCTGCTCCATCGTTTGTATATCGTGCTTTGAAAGTTTGATGTTTTCCATGTCCTAAAAAGGGGCGAGAAACCTCGCCCTTCCATGTTATGTCGTTATTTCGGCATGATTACGGTGTCGATAACGTGTATCACGCCATTCTTAGCGTTTACGTCAGTCGCAATGACAGTTGCGTTGTTTACCATGACTTTGTCGCCCATGGTTTTTATCATCACGTCTTGTCCTTGCACTGTCGTCGCTTTATTCATCTTGACCACGTCTGCGGCCATCACTTTTCCCGGAACCACATGGTAAGTGAGAATCGCAACCAGCTGATCTTTGTTCTCGGGCATGAGTAGCATGTCGACTGTTCCATCTGGTAGCTTAGCAAATGCTTCATCCGTGGGAGCAAACACAGTGAATGGACCTTCACCTTTCAGCGTATCCACTAAGCCTGCGGCTTTGACTGCTGCGACCAACGTATTGAACGAGCCATTTGCTACAGCCACATCAACGATGTCTTCTTTCATCATTCCATGTTCATGTGCTTGCGCTGGCAGTAAAAAAGTTAGGGTGGCGAACAAAACCGTGGTCGTAACCAAGATGCGTTTCAACATAATGCGTTCCTTTTGTTGTTGGGGTACTGCTCTCTCCCTGATAAAGTCCCTGTTTGTACGCACGCCTTTTTCTTGGCGATCAACTGGCTTTCTTTTTATTAGAAGGACGGACGTGCTGAGCTAAAATGCGTGTGCCTTCCATTTTTACGTCGACACGTTTTCGCCAAGCCCATAAGCGTTCTCTGGCTGCTTTCGCACTCGCTTCTAAATCGATTGTTGGGGCGAGGTATTTTGAATCCGGTTCTAACTGGTACATTACGACTTCCATTGCGGTCATTTTCCAAGGTTCAAACAACAGTGGGGCGGGCACCTTAGCGAGCTCCGGAATCCACTTATGAATGAATTCACCATCTGTATCGTGTTCTTGTGCTTGTTTCGTCGGATTGTAGATACGAATGGTATTGGTGCCCGTCACGCCGGCCTGCATTTGAAACTGTGGGTAATGGATACCCGGTTCAAAATCGAGAAAGAGCTGTGCTAGGTGAGTTACGCCATCGCGCCAGTCCATGTTCATATGATGTGTTAAAAAGCTCACTAACATCGCACGCATGCGAAAGTTGATGTATCCGGTGTGATGAAGGCAGCGCATACAGGCATCGACGAGAGGTATGCCGGTGGTTCCCGCCTTCCAAGCATCTAGTCGGATTGGGTCGTTGTTGCTCGCTTGGCGAAGCAAGGGGTCATAGGCTTGGTTCACACAGCGAAATTCCATCTCACATTCAGATTCAAATTTCTGCATAAAATGACAATGCCAATGAAGCCTTGAAGACAACGCAATTAGGCTGCGACGAAACCCCGTCACTTGCCAATGTTGCAACAGGTACTGATACACTTCTCGAAGTGAAATATTACCCCATGCAAGATAGGGAGAGAGGCGAGTACAGGCTGTCCGAGATGCAGTCGGGCTAGAAATACTGCGGTAATAATCTCGTCCTCGGCGTTGAAAAAAGTCTTCCAATGTTTGCCAAGCGAGTGAGCTCCCGCCAGTTTGCATGCCTTTTACTTTTTCTAACCAAGAAGGGGGAGGAGTAAAGGTGAAACCTAGCGCTTCGACATCGAGAGTAATAAGAGAAGCGCTTTCAAGTTCAACCTCTTCTATCGGAGATCGCATAACGGTATCCCAATGTTTGTCCCAGCCGAATCGGTCTTTTGCGCCTCGCACAACTGCGCCATGTTCAAACTCATGCCATGGAATGCCTTGTGCTTGAAGCCATGCTGATACTTGTTTGTCTCGCTCAAACGTACGATTCAATCCAATTTCTTGATGGGAGAAAACGGCATCGATGCTGAATTGGTTTTGAATCGCACTCAAACAATCCCGAGCATTGCCAAACATTACTGAGACTTTTTGGCCGTATGAAGTAAGTTGTGCGTTCATGTCTTGGAGTGACTGCCAAACAAAGCGCCAATGACGTTCGGAGTAATGTGGGTCATCCAGCAGCATGGGCTCGAAAATATAGAGCAGCACTGTTGGATTCTTAGAAGATAGAGCATGCTGCAAAGGGAGGTGGTCGGTCAGGCGTAAGTCGCGTTTTAGCCATACTAAGTTGATTGTTTGCATCGGAGCCCTCACTGGTTTTCCGATTTCTACGCATGAGAGAGGCAAATTTCTCACTCGGTGATCGATTTTATTGCAGTTGACGTAAAGGCACGGAGCAAGGAGGTGCTTTATGTCTATGCCACTCAGTAAACTGGAAAAATTCTTCTATATCGACAAGCTTGTCATCTACTCTCTCGATCTCGCTTTGTATCAGGTTTCAGTATTTGTCGATGGAGAAGAGCACTTTGTCACAGATGACAAAGGGAAGTTTTTAAGGGCGCATTCGATACTGGAGTTGCAAAAACAGTGTCGTAATTTGAAAGCGAACAAACAGGTGCTTCGCCAACAAAGTGCCTATGATGAAATGGTTGGACAGCCAAGTAGGAGTGGTACGAATGAGCTGGAAGTGTTGCTGAAAGACAACGAGCTCTATTGAAATTAGATTGAAAGAGGAGAAAGTGCGAGCTCAGTTTGTTAGCTCGCACCTTACTAATTACGCTTGTTTACGTTGTGCGTCTTTCTTTGCCAGTTTTTCTGCACGTCGTTGCTGACGTTGTTTGGCACTCTCACCACCGACGTGCTGCTCGCCACGAACCGCAGCTAACGATACTTGCTTTTCACGTTCACGGAAGCGCGCTACTTGTTCTTCGCTGTGTTTACCAAAACATTTTGGGCAGCTTACGCCTTGCTCAAACTGCTCTGATCGTTTGTCTTCTTCTGTGATTGGCAGTCGGCAAGCGTTACACAAGTCGTAGTCTGCTTTTTCCAACTGATGGTTAACCGCAACGCGACCGTCGAATACGTAGCAGTCGCCTTCCCACATGCTTTCTTCTTCTGGTACTTCTTCAAGGTATTTCAGAATACCGCCTTCTAGGTGGTAAACCTCATCAAAACCCTGCTCTTTCATGTAAGCAGTCGACTTTTCACAGCGAATACCACCAGTACAGAACATCGCGACTTTTTTGTGTTTCTCTGGGTCCATGTTTTGTTTTACATAGTCAGGAAATTCGCGGAACGTGTCCGTATTTGGGTTAACTGCACCTTTAAATGTTCCGATCTCAATTTCATAGTCGTTACGAGTATCAACCACAAATACCTCTGGATCAGCAATCAGATCGTTCCAATCTTGAGGCTTCACATAGGTGCCAACGACATGGCGAGGATCGATGCCTTCAACGCCCAATGTCACGATCTCTTTCTTGAGTTTTACCTTGGTGCGGTTAAACGGTTGAGTATCTGAGTATGACTCTTTGTAAACAATGCCATTAAGGCGAGGCTCGTCATTTAGCCATGCAAGCAGTGTATCAATACCTTCACGTTTCGCTGCAACCGTACCATTAATACCTTCACTCGCCAGTAGCAACGTTCCATGTACACCGTGGGCTTCCATTAGGGCAAGCAATGGCTCGCGTAACTCTTGGTAGTTTTCCAGTTCCACAAACTTATACAAGGCGCAGACAACATACTGACTCATGATTATTCCTTACTTTAAGGTTCGATGGTTCGACACGTCGCTAGTTTGACGACTCGATACCTAACAATTTTAGCGGCTCGGAGTATACCTGAGTAATTTAGTCGGAAATACGGACAAACTATGCGGATATTTCTTCCATCAATACAGCACCGTGCTATTGAGGGTTATTGGATTGAATCACCCTAAATTCTTTGTGGGTGTTCAAGTTATCAGTAAAAACCCAGAAAAGTGTAGAAAACGTACTCGACATGCATGGTCGAAATTTGTACTGTTGATTTGCTTCACATTCCTAAAACTTCTTATCCGATAACCAGTTGAAGCAAAGATCTGTGCTTGATGCAGATCGGTTGGCAAAGGAATTCAATATGCAACAGTTCCATATCAGAAGATTAAGAGAAGAAGACGTACCACTGTTGAAAACGCTCTTAGTTGAACTCGACACTTCCCACTATGAGGCTGAGCCAGACTTCTACCGCTCACCGGAGGAAATGGCAAAGCTCAGAGAGGAACGTAATACCTTCGATAAATACTTTGATGGCAGCATCACGGCTTTTATTGCTTGTTCACACCGAGAAGTGGTTGGTTTTATCTCTGGTACCATTCGAGAGGTTAACTCGATGCTTTCTCCGGAAAAACGCGTTGGTTATATCAACGAGTTGGTGGTGTCTGAAAGCCACCGAAACTTAGGTATTGGTTTGTCTTTGATGGATAAAATCGAGAGCGATTTATGCAGCCAAGGCATTGAAGAAATTGGTTTAACCGTGGCTTCATTTAATCACGAAGGCGAGGATTTTTATCATAAGATGGGTTACCGCGTGATCACCAAAATGATGACCAAGCGGGTCAAAGATTAATCGTAATAAGCACTCAAACCAGAATAAAAAGCGCCTCTCTATCTCGTGATAAAGAGGCGTTTTTCTATCTAGGTTATTAGCGGATATCTGGCGTTAGCCGCTTATTTCAGTGTCGCTTCGGTTTGTTTTCCCATTGCAATTAACTTGTCGAGAATGCGCTCGCCATCCGCGCGAAGACCGTTGTGCTCATATTCGTTGGTGATCCACGCTTTTGAGTTTGGCATCGCAGCGAGTGTTTCACGGCTGATGTCCATCTCCACAAACATATCGTCAGCATAGACGGCGCAGCTTACCGGCACCTTATTGTTTGCCAGTTGCTGCGCATCGTATAGTGGCGTCCAATCGGCTTTTTCTGCCAGTAATTCTGCTGCCTCTTTTAATGGCTTTAGATTTACGTATTGGTCGAACATCCAAGGGAAGACCATTTCTCCGGTGAAGTAGAACGGCTTGCCTTGTTCGTAGTTGAACGCATCGTGCTCTTGACGTACTCGGTGCGCGCTCCATTGAGAAGCAAACCCTTGGCAGTAAATCGACTCGTGTAGAATCGCGTAAATTGGATTGGTCTGGAAGTTTTGTTGCGCCAGCATATCGTTGAGGAATTCATAACGAAGCTGAGGTTTACCGTTCACCTCAATCAATGCACTTTCTAGCCAGTAGTAAGTTGGCAAGAAGGTATCACTGACGCCAAAGTTAATCCCGATTTGTTGGAACTGTTCGACAGTAAAACGCTGACCATTCGGCAGAAACTCTTCATTCGCCAACAGATGATTAGCAATGTTCTGGCACAGCTGCTGCGCTTGTGGGAATTGCTGGAAGAAGGCTTGGTTCTTCTCCATCGTACGTTTGAAGGTTGCGTGATAGACATCATCCGCATGACGAGAAACCGAAGGTACACCACCCGTGATATAGCTTTGCAGCAAGCTGTCTGGGAATAGCGATAGGTAAGTTAATGAACAAAAACCACCAAAGCTCTGACCCAAAATCGCCCACTTCTCAACACCAAATTGTTCACGGATAAATTCCGCATCGCGAACAATGTTGTTTGCGCGGAAGTGGCTTAAGTAGTCTGCTTGTTGCTCCGGTGTGAGGGGGGCAAGCGTCTGGTGGTTAATCACGCTGCTGTTGCCTGTGCCGCGTTGGTCGAGCAACAGTACACGATACTCACTCAATGCGCGTTTGATCCAGCCGTTGTTTCCGTTTGGACGAGGAGAAGGGAAGCCCGGACCGCCTTGAAAATACACTAACCACGGTTTGTCTGAGTCTTCATCGCCGACCAAACAAACGGAGCGAGCGAAGACGCTTATCGTGCCTTTGCTTAGATCTTGGTAATCCAGTGGCACGGTGAACGAGTGGGGCGTGTAATGCAATCCTGCGTCGATAAATGATTGAGCGTTCATTGTTATGGTCTGTCCTTGTTTATAGTCGCTTTACGATATCGAATTCCTTATTAGAAACAACCGATTTGTTGTAAGAACTCGATTTTTGACTCCTGAAAGGCAATCAAAACTGAAACTCTTCGATCTTTCCGTGTTGGTATGCACTGAGTGAACTATGATCTGTTAGGTGAAGTTTGGAAATCACTGTCTTATCACCATCTTGAACAGTTTTTATGAAACGAGACATTTGGCGGTCATTGACCATGGAGGATGCTTGATGAACACGTCACTAACCCGAATTACGCTTGCTTGTTTATTACTACAGACTTTTAGCGCACCCGCACTGGCGGTCGTAACGCCGAATCCGCCTCAGTTGCAGGCGAAAGGTTATGTGCTCATGGACTTTCAGTCCGGCGCCATCATTGCGGAGCAAAACGCGCGTGCTGGATTAGCCCCTGCCAGTTTAACTAAGCTGATGACAGCCTATGTGGTAGGTACAGAGATCAAAGCAGGGCGACTCAATTGGGATGACAAAGTGACGGTGAGTGAAAACGCGTGGTCGGCCAAATTCCCGGATTCCTCAAAAATGTTTATCCAACCCAAAGATGAAATCACCGTTGCTAACCTAATGCGTGGCGTGATCATTCAGTCCGGTAATGATGCCTGTGTGGCGCTCGCCGAGCATGTTGCCGGTAGCGAAGGAGCATTTGTCGCGCTCATGAACGGTTGGGCCGACAAGCTCAGTTTGAATGATACCTACTTCGTTAACTCACATGGACTGGATAGTGAGGGCATTCAGACTTCCCCCAATGATATGGCAACACTGATGCAAGCCATCATCAATGACGTGCCTGATGTTTACGCCCTCTACAGTGAGAAGGTGTTCAAGTGGAACAAGATCACCCAATACAACCGCAATAAGTTGCTATGGGATAAATCGATGGATGTCGATGGAGGTAAAACGGGCTACACCAGTAATGCGGGATACAGTTTGGTGAGCTCTGCTAAACAAGGAAAGATGCGATTGATCTCTGTCGTCATGGGGACGCCAAGTAAACAATCGCGAATCACCCAGTCTAAGAACTTACTCAGTTACGGCTTCCGTTTTTATGACACCAAACAAGTGGCAAAACAGGGAGAAGTGCAGGCGAGTGCAAAAGTGTGGAAAGGCGATGTCAGTGAGATTGATTTGGGCTTTGCTCAAGATGCGTACCTGACGCTGCCTCGTTCTCTAACCGCTGGTTTAGACAAGAGCGTGGTCGTGAATGAACCGTTGATTGCACCCATCGCGAAAGGCGATGTGGTTGGTAAAGTCGTGTGGAAGAGTGACGATCAAACAGTAGCAAGCTATCCGTTGGTAAGTAACCAAGCGGTGGAAGAGGGCTCATGGATTGGTAAGTTATGGGACAGTTTGGTGCTGTGGGTGAAATCGTTGTTTAATTAGCGTCAGATAAATTTTCAAATTTATTTTGAAAAAGTTATACGCTTAGGTCGATTTTTCTCTTGGGTGGAAAGGAGTAGATTGTTGGAATATAGAAACATACTCAAAGAGATAAAAAATGATCCATCTAGTCGCAGAAATTAAAGCTTTTCCTGACCATATTGAACAGGTGACTCAGTTACTGACTGAACTACTCGCTCCCACTCGTGAAGAAGAGGGATGTTGCCAATACGAGCTGTATTTGGATGAAAAAATCGAAGGCCTGTTTATGTTCCAAGAAATGTGGGCATCGCAAGAAGCTTTAGACAAGCACCTACAAAGCCCTCATATTGCGCAATGTTTTTCTACATTAGAAAAGAACGGCCTACTTGAGTACACCCATATCCGACCTATGATGTTTGTTGGTTAACGCTCTGAACAGAATGTTGTCAGTACAGACTTCCTTTGCTGGCAACATTTCTCTTGGATAAAATCTCGGAAAGTACGAATCGTTGGTGTTAGCAATCGACGATCAGCGCACACCATGTAGAGCGGTACGGGACCACAATCCCACTCAGGCAGTACGCGTACTAATCTTCCCTCAATCAAATCTTGGCTGATGTCCATCAGTGATTTATTGGCAATGCCTTTGCCTTTAATTGCTAAGCGATGGGATAAATCACTGTCGTTACTGAGTAGCTTGCCACTTACGACAACCTGTTCTGTTTCACCTTCGCGAGTCAGTGTCCATTTGTTGTAAACCGAGTCCGCTACCATGTAACACAAGCAGTTGTGCTGGTGGAGATCTTCTGGTTTGGTCAATTCTGGATTGCTCGCAACGTATTCTGGGGAGGCACATAAGATCCGCTCGTTCGCCCCGCATAATGCCAGCACAACTAAGTTAGAATCTGCGGGTTCACCGTATCGAATCGCAATATCGACGGGTTTGGTGTACATATCCGTCAAGCTGTCAGACAGCTCTAACTTGATAGAGACGTTAGGGTAGAGCTCGATAAACTCATCGACCCAATCAAGCAGCATGTTACGACCAAAGTCAGATGGTGCCGTGATGTGCAATTGACCTGATAACTCACCACGCGCGCTTGAGATCTGATCCAAACCTTCTTGCAATGTTGCTAATGCTTGGGTGGTTTTATCTAGGAACAGTTCGCCTTCGGAGGTTAGACGTAGGCTGCGAGTCGAGCGTACAAACAGCGGAAAGCCAATCTGCCCTTCAAGACGTTTGATCGATGCACTAATGGCTGCTGGTGTCATGTCCATGCTGTTAGCGGCTTTCGAAAAACTGCCTTGGCGTGCGGTTTCGACAAAGATATTCAGATCGTTGAGGGCTTTCATAATGAAAAGGGGCTTTTAAGAAGTTTGAGCTACTATAGGGGAGAGTTGCAGGGCAATTCAAGGCTAAAACATTAGGTTGCACGGCGAGTTTGAGTTAGATTAGCGCGCAACTTCACTTTACTGGATCCATAGCATGAGCCAACAGCAGCCGAATAACCCACTTCACGGGTTGAGTTTAGAAAAAATCCTTATCCGTTTAGTTGAGCATTTCGGGTGGAAGGGAATGCATGAGCGCGTTCGTGTTAATTGTTTTCAGAAAGACCCTTCGATTAAATCGTCGTTGAAGTTCTTACGTAAAACGCAATGGGCGAGAGATAAGGTGGAAGCGCTGTACATCGAGACGTTCTGTTAATTGGATTTGGTTAACGTCTCAAAGAGAGATTCCGGATGGCTCGCTTAGGCTCGTCCGGAATGACGTCTGAGCTCGTATTGTAGGGCAGATAACCGTTATTCTGAACAGCGAGGAACGAGCGTGATTCAGAATCTACTCTCAGAATATATTGAGTTTATTCATTGCTTTATGGTCTGCAGCAAGCGGTAAGTAGATTCTTAGTCTCGCCTTGGCTCGCTAGAATGACACAGCTTTTCTTATCGCGTAGGCTGGAAGAGTTCCTCTGCGTCATTCCCGATAGCGACGAAGGAGCGCAGTCGGGAATCTCGATTCTGCTCTCTCGCATCTTGCCTCTTTTATTACTCCAAATGATGCGTACTGCCCACGGTGCTTTCCAGTTCTAAAATCGACTGGCGAACATGATCTGGAATTGCGGCTTTCACGTTGTTCTTAAAATCAAACATCACACCAGTGGCGGTGGCGACAGTCACAATCTTGCCCCACTTCTTGCTAAGCACTTGGTATTCCATTGTCATGCGATCGTCTTGCATGTCGATAACGCGTGAGCCAATCAAAAGCGTATCTGGAAAAGTAACGGGCAGCTTGTAACGGCATTGGGTTTCACTTAAAACCGGACCGATGTGAGACGTCTGCAAATCTACTAATAGATTAATCTTGTTGAAGTAGTCCAAACGCGCAGTTTCGAAGTAACGAAAATACACCGCATTGTTGATGTGTTGCAGGGCGTCCATCTCTCCCCAAGCGACTTTGATTTCCGTAATCACCGGGAATTCTTTTAATAACGTATCCATTACTCATGTTCCTTTTTCATCGACGTTGCCGCAATTTGCTAAGCGACTTATCACTTTGAGTATTTATTCTAGATGGAACTGATTAAATTGTAATAAAATTGTATGTAAATTGTGAAATGGAATGGTTGCTTATTTTTGTAAACTAAAAACTTTACATAGTCAGTTGTGAGGCGTAGGTTTAAGTAAGTGCAACCAAAAGGAGATGTCCGATGACAGAGCTGAAAGGTTTCAATCTTGCCAGAGTAGAAAAACGAATCGACTGGACAGGTGAACTGTTCAGTTTAAGGGTGTCCGGTGCGCCTCTCTCCTTCAAAGCCGGACAGTTTACCAAACTCGCTCTGCTCGACGAACAGGGCAACTCAATCAGCCGTGCGTACTCGGTGGTAAATGCACCTAGTGAGCAGTTTGAATGGCTTGAATTCTTAATTGTCGCGAATCCAGAAGGGCAACTAACTCCAAGGCTGCAGCAGCTTCAAACAGGCGACAGCATCTATGTGGGTGAAACCGCTCATGGCGATCTGGTCCACGACACCATTCCAAAACACGCCAATGATCTCTGGCTACTTTCTACGGGGACGGGGATTGGTCCTTTCCTTTCTTTACTCGATGACATCAACTTGTTGCCGCACAGCGACCATATTGTGTTGGTACATGGCGTGCGTTATGAAAGGGACTTGGTGTACAAATACTTGATTGAACAGCTTCAGCAGCGTTATGACGGTCGCCTGCGTTACGTGCCGATTGTTAGCCGAGAAAATGCTCCGAATAAGTTACAAGGTCGTATCCCAGCCTTGATCGCTTCAGGGGAGCTGGCTAATCGTGCTGACCTACCTTTTTCTAAAGAAAACAGTTTTGTGATGATGTGCGGTAATCCTGAGATGATCAAAGATACCTCGCCTGTTTTGCAAGAGTTGGGGTTAGAAAAATATCGAGCTCGTACGGGCGGTAATATCATTTATGAGAGATATTGGTAAGCACTGAGTCATTTTTAGATCATCTCACTTCTGAGAGAGCGTCACAATTATAACGTCTCTTAATTGAGCATGGTCAATCTCGTCCCTAGAATGCATCAGCTTGCATTTGAGGGGATTAGGTATGAGTCGTTCTATTGCCAATAGAAAGCAAAGGATTATTGGCGGTTTCATCGATCTGATGATCGTAACGGGATTCGTGTTGCTGATCGCGTTGACCATCAATTCATTTGTGAATGGCTTCGAACTCTCCTTGAGTGAAAACCTTCAGTTAGTAAAAGATACCAAGGCTAGCTATGTGCTAACCATACCTATGTTGATGCTAGTGAACTGGAATTTGCTTAGGGAAGGGCAAACCATAGGTATGCGGCTCGTTGGTATTAAAGTCGTGATGAAGAACGGTCACGATACAACGAAAGTCACTGCTTCACTTCGATTGTGTCTAAGCTATTTGATAGAGATGCTTATACCATTTACTTCACTAGTGAACATCGTTTTGCTTTTTTGCCATCCAGAGCGACGTTTGTTGCACGACATCCTTTCGGGCACCAAAGTCGTCAATTGCTAAGCCACTCGCTTATCCTACATTACAATCTTTATTTCATTCAGAGTTGCGATCGAGTCAACTTTTCATATCTCCCTTCCTACAACTACACTTACTTCAGACATAAATTCAATCGCTTAGGATTCAAGGATGATGAAAAAAGCAGGTTGGGCAGTGTGCCTTGCGGCGCTCACTTCTTTTGCTACGATGGCTGGCGAATGGGAGGTGGAAGTGGGTGGCTTTTTCTCTCGCACTGATACAAAACTCAACGCTTACGACCCTTACCTCGACAAAATTCGCACCATTGATTTCGAATCTGATCTCGATTTGAAAGAGTTCACTGTGCTGCCTTATGTCGAAGTAGAGTATTACTTCAACAAAAAGCACAGCATGTACGTTGATTGGCGTAGTTTGCATCGTGAGGCAACTCGCACGGCGGTAACTAAGCCTTTTGAGGTCACGATAAATGGAACAACTTATGCGGTTCAGGCGGGTTCAAAACTGACCACAGAGCTGAATATCGATATCGCTCGCCTAGGCTATGGTTACCAGTTTTATACTAGCGATAAATGGGCCGTGGACGTGTTGGCAGGCTTGCACGTGATGTGGTTGTCGTTAGGCTTAGATGGCAAGCTTGGCGCAAAGGTGAGTGGTGTTGATGAGATCCCAGTGATGTTTGTCGATGACGCGGTATTGAGTGATGTTACGGCGCCTTTGCCTGATCTAGGAATCCGAGCCGAATACTCACTGAATGAAGATTGGATCTTGAAAAGTCATGCGCAGATTTTCTATCTCGCAGTAGATGATATCGAGGGCTATTTATTAGAGCTCGATGTCGGCGCGAAATACTTCTTTACCGATCAGTTCAGTATGACGGGGTCATTCAACTATTACGAAGTCGGCGTGGACTATGAAAGTGATAAGTCCGCGCTCGATGTTACCTACCGATTCTATGGTCCAATGCTGACCTTGGCGTATAAATTCTGAATTAAAAAAGCCACACTCGAGTGTGGCTTTTTGCATTGAATCTTTCGTTAACTACACAACGGGCTTATTGCTGGTTGATGTAGTCTTTAAAGCGCGCTTGTGTCTCAGCGTCCGCTTTTTGGTACCAGAAATGTAGCATTTCTTCAGCCGTTGAATCTGCTTTCATTGTCGCAGGCTTAGTTTGCTTCATGTCTGCTGGAATTTTTGCAGGAAGTGTTACAGGTTGAACCGCTGCTGTTGCAACACCGATTGCCGCTACGCCACCAGTCTTGTTGTAATCTTCCACTTCGCGCACGTAATCACGACCGATTTGCATGCCAGGCTTGATTAGCTTGTCTTGCTCTACCGCAATTGCATTGCCAGAAGCATCAATCAGTTTCCAATCTAGGTCTTTGATTTTGTCTTCCGCTTGGCGAAGGTCACGGTATTCAGGAACTTGTAGGCTTAGTTCTGCGTCTGCTGCGTCGAAACGAGTTACGATAACGTCACTTTCCACGCTTAGGCGATCATTGCCTTGGCTGAAGTATGGTGAGTAACGGAATACAACTTGGTTAACGCCATCTGGTAGAGTTAGTGAACGTTCAGAAGCAAAGAAGCCACCCGATAATTTCACTTTCTCGCCGTTAGCCGCCAAAATAGAAACGTCGTCAGGTACGGTTACTGTCACATCCGCGAAAGCCATGCCACTCATTGCCAGAGCAAGCGCGCAAGTTAAAGGCTTGATCAATTTCATTGTTTTTATCCTAAGCACTGTATTAGTGGTCATCGAGAGTGCATCGTTCATTGTCTGATTGCAACTCCCTAATGTAAGAAGATTGAAAATTTAACAAGAACGTCATTTTAATCGGATAGCAAACAATGAAACTGTGAACTTAGTTGCGCAAACCGCTGCAAAGGCAGCGGTTTGTTTCAATTGATGAGGTGATTAATAAAGATTAGATGCCCGCGCCGTGGCCTGATTCGGCTTGTGCTTCATCCTTCTCTTCTCGCAAGCTCTCTTCTTGCTGTTGTGCTTTCTCAATGCTTAACCACCAAACGAACAGTTCGTACCAAATTGCTAGGATAACGGCACCCAAGAACAGACCAACGATGCCGTAGAAGAGCATACCGCCGATTGCACCAAGCAGAATCACTGGCATTGGAACATCAACCCCGCGGCCCATCAACATTGGTTTAAACAAGTTCTCAGACAGCGCTGCGACCACAACCCAAACCGTAAACATGGTTGCTGTGCTCGTGTCGTTGGTCATGTACATGTAGCCAACCACTGGCAGTACAGCAAGCAGTGCAGGGAGCTGAGCGATACAAAGAATCATCAGAATCAGAGTCAGTAGGCCTGCTGCCGGAACGCCAAAGATAAAGAAGCCCGCACCAATCAGTAGCGCTTGGATTGCAGCGACACCCACTACGCCAAGCAATACACTCTTAATGGTTGCGGCAATAAGCGTTGTCCAACTCTTCGCGTTATCACCTGCCGTACGTACAGCAACGGTTCGCAAGCCAGAGGCAATTGACTCCGAGTAAGTCATAAAGCCAGCAGCAATCGCTAGTGAAATGATAGAAAGTAGCAAGCTACCTAGAGCACCACCGACCATGCCAAGCAGAGACGTTAGACCCGACTTGATTTGTGGCATGAAGGTTTGAATTGCTTTTTCTAAGTTAGTCGCAAACAGTGTCCATACTTCGTAAAGCTTGTCACCGACAAGAGGCCATTCAGCAACAGAAGGTTTTGGACCAGGGATTTTGATGTCACCGTTTTGCAGTACTTCAAGTGCGTGAGTTGCACCATCAACAATAGAGCCCGAAACCATGACAAGAGGTGCCACCAGAAGGGCGATACCCAACAATGCAATTGTCGTTGCGGCTAGACCACGTTTGCCACCGTACACCCTTTCCAGCTTTTTACAAATTGGCATCAATGCTACCGCGATGATGGCACCCCAAATCACAGGAAGAATGAAAGGTTTGATGATGTCGTACGTAAACATCAGCAAGATTAAAATCAAGCCGATTCGTATAGCAGATTCCACCATGTTACTGATGAAAATCTTACTCTCATTTTTTTCCGATTGTTTATCCATTTTTGTTTACCTGATGTTCAATGTTGGAACTGACGAGACTTGAAACAACAATCGCCATATAAAACACGCCTACAATGGCCTCTAAATACACAACGACTTGTGCCAATGGTGTTAGAGGGCTGATGTCGCCGTAACCTAGTGTGGTTAAGGTGACGAAACTGAAATACGCTGCATTTGAGAAGTTCTGCCCCCAAGAGATGGCTTCCATCCCTGTGAAGGAGTTTGGAGAGAACTCAAGAAGAATGAGGTAAGCAATTGCCCACATTAGACCCAACAGCAAAAACAGGGCAACTGAGCCAATCACTTTGTTGGTGTTCACATGCCCAGTGAAAAGAATTTGTCGCGCAATAGATTTGAACGTACCAAAGAAGAACGCGAAGGTGAGAGCAAGCATCACCACATCCATCTCTTTAATGCCCAGAACGGCCTTGATGACGATCACTACGACCCAGGTGCCAAGCAAGGTGTAGAGAAAGCGCGACCAGTTTTTGTCAAAGCGCAAGCTCGCCATGCAGACGATAAAGGTGATGATGGTGAAACCTTGCAATAGATGCTCCATTGCTCCTTCTCCAACAACCTGTACAAACGCACCGCCAATCAATAGTCCGATAAGCGCTAGGGTCAGATAGAAGAAGTTGTTTTCTTCATTGATATTTTTGAGTTTTTTTCCAATAACCATGGTTATGCCCTTTTAACTCCTACTCTTGTTCTTGTGATGAGTCTTTCATCACCATGATGGAAGCAGAAAGGCCAAAGCGAAGGTCAACGCCTTCTGGCAATTCATGTAGAGAAACGCGAACGGGAATACGTTGCGCTAAGCGAATCCATTGGAATACCGGATTCACGTTTGGTAGCAGGTTGTAACCCACCGTGCCGTCTTTAGGTGCGATACCCCAGCCAATCGAGTCCACCGTAGCGTCGATTGGTGTGTCTGGGTGAGACATCAAGGTCACACGAGCATCGCTACCCGGAGCGATTTGCGCCAATTGACTCTCACGGAAGAAACCAAATACCCAGAAGCTATGTTTGTCGATAAGTGCCACTAACGGCTGGTTTGCCACGGCTTGTGTGCCGTTACGGATATCAAGGTTAGAAACAAAGCCATCGACCGATGCGTACACTTTGGTGTAGCCAAGATTTAGGCGTGCAGATTTAAGCTGTTCTTCTGCTGATTTGATTTGCAGTAGGGACTCTTCATAAGTGATCTCACGACGGATGAGGTCTTTGTGAGAAACTGCGCCGCGGTCTTTGGCACGAATGTCTTTTAAACGATCGTACTCGATCTTTTTACCGCGAGAGCTGACGATCGCTTTTTCCAACGCCACTTCCGCTTGTGATAGGGCAACTTCGTAAGTGGTCGGGTCGATCTCAAATAGCAGGTCGCCTTGTTTTACTTCTTGGTTGTCCAGAACGGCAACATTAACGATAGGACCAGACACACGAGGTGCGACCTTGATAACGTTCGCGCGTACTTGACCATCACGGGTCCACGGGTTGTTAAAATACTCTTCGAATTTTTGATAGCCCAGCCATGCCGCGCCACCAAGAATGACAAGATTGAGTGCAATAACGAGTAGTTTTTTCATCTTGTTGGGCACCTAAAACTGTATATAAAAACTGTCGATGGCCACCACGTAAAACACCATGATGGCAATGAATGTCAAAGACGGAAACGCAATGAAACGAGACAAGCGCGTCTTGTTTAAAATGATCACCGTTATCCACGTGGCGGTGACGGCAAGAATCAACACCAGCAAAAACGGAGAAAAATAAACATCACCCCAAGAGAGTTCGTGTGGCATTACTGCACCTCCTCATCTTGCTCAGCACTATTTTTCTGGGCATCGTCCGCTTGCGCTTTGTCTGATGGTTGGTCAAGGCGAAGTGGTGGGAGAACACGTTCTTCCTCATCCAACAGACCATCCCAATCGCTGCGATCTTGCATCTGTTTAGCGGTGGTTTCGGATAGGAAAGGTTGGCCTGTTTGAGCCTCCCAGCCTCCTCCGAGTGATTTGTAGAGTGCGACGACTTGGTTGGCAACGTTGCCTTTGATGGTGGCGTAGCTGTCTTCTGCGCGGGTCATTTTCTCTACTGAGTTAAGCAGACGTTCAAAAGAGATCTGACCATTTTCGTACTGCGTCATCGAGATGTTGAAGGCGCGAATCGATGAGTTGACCGATTGCAGACGCAGTGATTTTTGCTCGAGATACAAGTCGTAGGCTTCCAGCGCGTTGGTCACTTCATTAACCGCTTGCAGCACCTTTTTGTTGTAGTTGGTGAGTGTTTCTTGGAAGCGTGCGTCTTCGAAGCGGATGTTGTTCTTCACTCGGCCGTATTGGAAGATGTTCCAACTGAATGTAGGGCCAACGACCATGGTCAGTGAGTCACTGAAACTGAAGCTGCTACCGTCTGGTACTGTGCTGTCGATACCGATTGAGCCGAACAGTGAAAAGCTCGGATAAAGTGCGGTTTCTGCGACCCCAATCTTGGCGCTTTGTGCGCGAGCCTGCATCTCTGATACTTGAAGATCAGGTCGACGCATCACTAAGCTCGCATCCACTTTGTCATCGAGTCGAGGTGGGCGAGGTACGATGGAGCGCTCGTCACTGCCTGATAAAGCAGGCTTTCTGCCGGATGATTTGAACTGGTTTTCATAATCCGCCATGCGCTGAGCGAAGCCTTCTGATTGCAGCAGCTTCTCCATCTCTTCCGGTAGCACGCCTAAAAGCAGTGCTAATGCCGTGCGGGATTGTTTCATCGCGATTTCAAGAGAAGGCTGTGCCGCTTTGGTGTTGAAGAGCTGGTTTTTTGCTTGCTGAACGTCGAGTTCAGTTACGTTACCCGAATCAAACTGCACCTGAGTAATATTCACCACACGCTCTTGGATCTCGATATTTCGACGAGAGAGCAAAATACGCTCTTGGAAAGTGCGGTAGTTGATGTAGTTACGCGCGACTTCGGCAGTGATAGTCACCATGATGTCGTGGTAAGACGCAATCGATGCATAGTATCCCGCTTCGGCAGATTCAATGCCGCGTGCGTATTTGCCCCAGATGTCCATTTCCCAGCCTGCGTCAAACGACAAGGCAGCGTTATTCACACCTTGGTCGTTCACATAAGCTCTGGCTAGGTTACCGGAGACGGTTTGCACTTGTGGATATTGCAATCCGGTTGAGATGCCCAATAGTGAGCGTGCTTGGACGACACGTAGTCCCGCCGCCTCAAGATCGAGGTTTTGTTGGCTCGCCATCTCAACCAGCTGGTTCAGCGTTGGATCGTTGAACTGCTGCCACCACTGCTGCAGTTTTTGCTCGGATTGCTGTGTGTCTTGCGCCGCTTTTTCTACCGACCAATCACCTGGCAAGGCGGTTTGCTCTGGGTGGACGTAATCCGGACCCAAAGTTGTACACGCACTCAATCCGAGAACAGAGAGTATGGCGAGGCTTGGTTTAGTTAGTTTTAGAAGCATCATATCCTCACCTTTAAAACCGCTTCTGACGTAAGTTCACCCAATCGATATCCTCGTAGGTTTGCTTGCATTGATTTATCGCTTCGAACACGTTCCGTTTTAAATTCAGCAAGATATAAAAACCAGCTATCTCTGAATAAGCGTAGTCAGATAAATCCAACTCACTAAAGAAATCTTCCAGTTTATTTTCAAAGGATTGGTAATCCTGGCTGTATTGTTCGAACACAGAATCGAGTTCGTCGGTCGTCTGGTGGCTTGCTAATGCACCGGCCATCAGAGGTAATATGGAATCGGTATGTTTGCTGCGTAACTGTTTGATAAGTGGGTTACTTAATAGCTTTTGTTCGGCGGCAATCAAGATGTTTACGTGGTTGCTTAAGGCGTCACAAGACTTGCTGAATGCACCAATTGCTTCTGGCGGTGTCTTGTCGAACAGCTTGTGGTTGATCTTCGCCCCCCACACTTTGAGCTTTTTAGAGGAAACGTTCAGCGTCACCAAGTGCAGTGAGCGTTTCATCTTATTAAATGTGGATTCAGGCTGTTCATGGTAGCTGGTAAATAGGTCGCCAACGTGCCTGAAATAGCGCTCTTTCAGTGTTAAGAACAAGTGTTCTGGACGAGAACTGAAAGGGAAGTAGTGCGCGAAGATGATCATGAACACCACCATGTAGAACAAAGTCATGATCGTCATCAGAATACCAAAGTGATAGGTCATGTTGTTGTCCAGACCGAGGACAAACAAGCCAATCATGTAGAAGATGGTCACTGGTCCTTTAAACAGGTAGAAACCGATAAAGGTGTAGATGAAGATGAACAAGCCGAGTTCGCCTCCGAGTTCCAATCCCGGCAGTATGAAGACGTATGAAGGCACCGCAAACAAGAAGCCAAACGTAAACAAGATCAGCAACATAAATGGGTGAACCGGAACAAACGACAGCAGTGACATGAAGATGGTGGAGAAGGTAACAAACGAGTAGCCACCCGGTGGATTGAAGTAAATCCAAATCAATCCTGCTACCCAATAGGTGGTGAAGGTTTTTACTGCGGTTTTGAAGTTCTCTGCATCCCACCAAAGGAATTTACTCTTCTGCTTCGGCAGATCTTGTTTGAACGAGACATTATTGGTGACCGAATCAATACAGCTGATGCTCTCCGCAAGGCGAGATAAGCTCTGATGCATTAGCTTGAGTAAGTGGCCCAGTGTCAGGGCGGAGCCTTTGACTAGATGGGGAGCGTCTGACAAAGCTTGTTGGTTGTAATCAACCTTAAATTCCTGAGCACGGTAAGCTGGCCCTTCGTTGTCCCACATTTCTTGGCAGGTTTTGAATAGCGCTTGAATTTCTTCGATGGCTTGATCGAAGTTATTGATGCAGCCTCGGTCTTGCTGGTGGCTAAAGTGGCTGTGTGCTGCCACGCTGAGTTCTTGGGTAATTTGCTTGTTGAAGTGAACAGCGAGTTGCCATTCTTTCATGTAGGCCGACACGTCACTACACTCGACACTTACGGCTGCGAAGCGTTGCTCTAACGCGTTTTGTGCGGCGAATACTTTGTCTAATAGGTCTTCTATGGTGGGTTGAGGCTCTTCATCCTCCTCTTCAGTATCTTGTTTACCTGAAGCTGGGACTAACCCTTGTTGCTGAGCTTGCCTCTCTTCGAAGTTCTGTAAGATTGCCGCGAACAGCGCTTGCTGAGCTTGGTTGAGCTGTTCAATTAGCTGACGAAGGTTTTGTTCTGTCTTCGTCGGCCATAAGAAAGTACCCACCAAAGTGTAAAGCACTACGCCAAAGATGGTCATGTAAGCGCGGTCAACCCCATACATGAAGGCACCTTCTGCATCGCCACCGTTTGACATCATCAAGGTCATCACACCGGTTAGCGCCAGCAAGGTTGGGTCTTTTTGATAGGCGTTACGGAAATAAAAGATAAAGGACACGACCACAGAAACGCTGAGCATGTACATAATGCGGTCTTGAGCGAACATGCCCACGAGCAATAAACCAATAACAGCCCCAACCAGGGTGCCAAGCACACGCAAAGTACCTTTAGCTAAAGATTCACGTCGGCTGCCTGTTGAAGCGATCAGCATAACAGTGGTCGCCGCCGTAGACGCTTGCGGCCAACCCATTGAAAACGGGATCAGATAAGCCAGAGTCAGGCTAAGCGCTACTTTTGTGGCGAATTTGCTTTTATCGTTCATAGTGTCACAGTTAGCTCAGGCTTATGGTTGTAAGTCGATGAATTTATTCAATCAATAATCAGAATTTCGTTCTGAATAAATCGCGGAGGCGGAATATAGCGATTGAAAAGAAGTGGTTTGTAAATCCTTTGTCAAAACCAAATGAGGTAAAAGTGCCCAAATCATCGTTCACTCCCCACCGCTTATGGCATGAGGGAAAAATGAGCAAGAAAACGTTTAACTAGAAAATCTCAGTACTGATACATATTTGCAGGAATTACCACACCAAATTTCAAATCAATATAAGTCGCCAGCGTCTTAGGTATTGAACACTTCCAACATTTTGTGAAAACAAATACCTAACAAAAGCATAGATGATGTTCTTGAAGTTTAGAGGAAAGTTTCGATTTTTTATTGGCTTGTCTGAGTGTTAAGCACTTTTTTGAGAGCGAGATAAAAATACCAAACTGATACCGCCAAGAATGACTGAGCTGGTAGTGATGGAATGTACAGTCAGCACTTCACCCAACAGAAAGCTTCCTAGCACTAAAGCAATAACTGGCACGGAAAGTTGGCTTACCGCCGCTTGCAATAATGTTAGTTTCTTCATCACTTGATACCAAAGCACGTAACCGCAACCAGAAGCGATGGCTCCTGATGCCACTGCTAACAGTATGCCTTTCGGCGTAAATTGCATCGTTCCAAGTAAGAAAGGTGAGAGCAAAAGCCCTAAGATAGAAGCAGTAATGAATCCCCAAGTAATGCCGCTGGTTGGTGTTGGCGCTTGCTTACCTAAGGCGGTAAACCCTGCCCAACAGATACCAGAAACCACCATTAATAGGGCAGACCAAACATCTGGGCGTGTTGCAGATGGCAACATTAGCCACGCAAACCCAATCAAAGAAACGGCAATACCAATCACTTCGAGGGGTTTAAAGCGCTCTCCTTGCCACCAGTAAATCACGAGTAGAGTCAGTTGTACGGCACCAAAAAGTAGCAGTGCGCCCGTTCCGGCTGCTAGTTTTACATAAGCAAAAGAGAACAGTGCAGCATAGCCAAATAAGGTCATCCCAGCGAATAAACTGAATCGACGAGAAGGGATCTGGCTGCGCCAGTTTCCGCGCAGCAGTATGATGACCATTAAAGTGACTGCGCCAGAGAACAAACGGATAAGAGTGAAACTGCCCGCGTCAATCAAATCGGCTGCCAGTGCCAAACGGCACAGCAACGAGTTAGCAGCAAACGCCAACATAGCAATTGCGGTCAGTAAAAATGTCGACATTTCTTATCCTCACGTTCGGTCAGAGCTGAAGTGTAGCGTTAAACAGAAAGTGTTAATTAGTTGATAAAGCGATTAGTTATAGCTGAAAACATAGTGCAGCATTGAGTCAAAAAGTCATCATTTTGCGAAATTGAGTAACAACGGCAAGTGTTATAGTATAACAATTTGATTTTAATGCTCGATATAGAATGAGGAATTCAGATTGAATCTATTTGTTAACGATCTCACGGTTATTGATGCTTCATACCTGTGTCAAACACGAGGCATGGTGGGTGAGAGTTGGATTCTGGACGTAGTAATGCATGGTGATCTCAATGAGATGAGCATGGTGCTGGATTTCTCTAAAGTGAAAAAACAAATCAAGCAATTGGTGGATCAATATGTTGATCACCGTTTGCTTATACCCGTAAAGAACGAGGCGGTGGAAATTACCAATGCCAAAGCGGGCTATTCTCAAGTGGATCTTATGCGTGGAGAAAAGAGTATTCACCTGA
Source organism: Vibrio sp. LB10LO1 (assembly GCF_010092875.1). Lineage (NCBI taxonomy): Bacteria > Pseudomonadati > Pseudomonadota > Gammaproteobacteria > Vibrionales > Vibrionaceae > Vibrio > Vibrio sp. LB10LO1. The sequence continues at coordinate 98,365 of NZ_JAADJW010000008.1, read as the reverse complement.
ATTGCCCCGATGAAGCATTTTGTTTTGTGAACGCGGAAGACATCTCAATAGAGAGCGTAACGCAACACATCCACGACGTCCTGCAAGGTCATCTGCCAAGTAATGTCGCATCGATTGATCTGACCTTGCGTCATGAAAAACTTGATGGTGCGTATTATCACTACACCCACGGTTTGAAAAAACACGACGGTAACTGCCAGCGCATTGCGCACGGGCATCGTTCACCGATCCAAATTCTGGTTGATGGTCAGCGAGATACCGCTCGTGAGCACGCTTTTGCACAGCGTTGGCAAGATATCTACCTCGCATCCATCGAAGACCTAGTCGAGATTGGTCACCTGGAGCTAAGTGAACATGCAAGCCTCATCAACTGTGACACGCATTTTGGTTTCCGATACACCACTTCACAAGGTGACTTCCAACTTGCTATCGCACACAGCGAAACCGAGGTATTGAACACCGATACGACGGTAGAGTTGTTGGCTGTGTTTATCGCCAATGAAATCGCTCCTTCATTGGATGAAGGACAGTCGTTACAAATCATTGCTTATGAAGGCGTAGGGAAAGGAGCAATGGCGTTTCGCTAAGAAGGCGCCGCCGAATCTCAATCTAGACTCACTTTTACTCAATATTTGGAATATCACTTTTATGGACAAACTTAATCGTGTTCTGCTCGTAGCAGGTACGCATGGTAATGAGCTTTCTGGCATTTATCTTCAAAAGCTCATCAAAGATCGTCTTTACGATGCTGAACGCTCAACGTTCAGCACTCACTGTGTGCTTGGCAACCCGGAAGCGGTAAAGCAAAACGTTCGTTATGTTGAGACGGATTTAAACCGCGAGTTTGCGCTTGCGAATTCATCAGCCTCTTCTCATGGTGAAGGCGGGAGCCTGCAAGAGACAGAATTGGCAAAGCAATTTACCCAAACTCATGCCGCTGAAGAAAAGCAACTTATCGTCGATCTACATAACACCACCAGTAACATGGGCGCGACCTTGATTTTGGTTTCTAACGACGTGTTCTATCGCAAGATGGGGGCCTATGTGAAGCAACGTATGCCAGAAGCCAACATCTTGTTTGAAGACAGAAAAGCGTGGGATGACCAACCTTACTTGTGCACCACAGGGCAGCATGGTGTGATGATCGAAGTTGGGGCTCAAGCGCATGGTTCGCTAAAGTACGAGACTCTAAAACTGATGAAAAAGATGCTGACTATGGTGCTCGATTACCTTGAACAGCATAACCTTGGTCAAGTCGGTGAGTTGAACGACTACGACGCGTATTTTTACACCGAAGAAGTGATGATCCCTGTCGACCACGATGGTATGCGTGCCGCGATAGTGCACCCTATGATCTGTGGACGAGATTTCGAAGTGGTGAAACCCGGAGAACCCTTACTCGCAACTTTCTTTGGCTACGACATTTTTTGGGAAGGTAAACAGGAGATCTATCCGCACTTCATCAATGAGAGTGCGTACAGCAAAGCCAATATCGCTATGGCTCTTGCTGAGAAAAGGCAGGTTAATGTGGAATAAGCAGCGGCTGATTTGAAGAGCAATTTGAAACTCTAAGTGGGATGACATTTTCACCCCACTTAGCTGCTAGTTGCTCGTCACGATTGGCTGGAAAAAAGCGACTTAATGGTATTTCGTAACCACACCAGTTTTGGGTTGTACGCATTACGTTTGTGCCAAATCATGGTGAACGGGATCAGCAGTTTTTCTTGTTGTGGTTGCTCTAAAGGAATGGGTAAGCACACCAAGTCTGGATGCAACTTCTTGGTGTAACTCTCACAGTATTGCGGCGCTGTGGTCAACATATTGTGGTGTGGTTGCGCGGCCATAAACAGAGACTGTTCGAAGCTCGACATAGTTAAGCCAATGGAGCGCTGTAAACCAAGTTCACTCAACACTTCGTCCAGTGCCCACGTCTCACTCTTTTCCCAAACAATATTGATGTGTTGGTAACTCAAAAAGGTCTCAAGGTTCCATTCCTGCTCCAAAGCAGGGTGATCTTTGTGCAGGTACACCATAGGTAAATCTGAGAACAGCACTTCAAAATCGAGGAAGTAGGGAAGCAGGTCGAGTGATTCCTTCGAGCGAGGATGACTTTCTCTGCCGGTAAAGCCGATGTCTGCCTCGCCCCGCACAATCGCATCAAGTGAATCGTAATCCCAGTTACTGGTTTTGACTTTCGCATCTGGGTAGCGCTGGTGGATGGCAACAAGAAGATCATCAAGAATCGTCAGCACTAAAGGGGATTCAATGGTCAGATCAAAGCGTACGCCTTTTGGTGCTATATCGCTGCGTTTCTCCGCAATTTGGCTGCCAATTTGTAGCCATTCCGCCAGATCTTGCTCCATGCTCTGCGCTAACGGAGTCGGCGCTAATCCTTTCGGTGTTTTGACAAACAGAGGATCATCAAACCAGTCACGAAGCTTATTGAGCGATTTACTTACCGTTGACGGCGTGACGTTTAATTTCTTTGACGCTTTGGAAACACTCTGCTCTTGCAGCAGCAATTGCAGAGTGAACAACAAGTTGAGATCAAGACGGGCTAGAGATTTCTTCATAGTGGCTTTCATGAGCAGGCTTAGGAATAAATAGTATTAGAGCCAAGTTGATTACGCCACCTATTGCTAACACAAACACCAACATATTCAGCGCATTAACGCCGATGAACCCCATAAACCAGATGTAGAGGGCAGAGCAACATACTTGAGCGATGCCCAATAGTGAGCTTGCTACACCTGCACGTTGAGAGAAAGGGCTGAGCGCTTGACTCATGGCCACGCCAAAGCCAATCGAGAAGCCAGCGCAAATCAGCCCAAATCCGAATAAGTAAAATGGGATTCCCCATTGGTTTAGATGCGCAAAACCAATCACCATCGCAGCGCTGAGAAGCAAGGTTTGCGAAATCAGCATCAGAGTACGTTGCTTAAAGTAAGACAAAGCCAATGGCGCAGAGAAAGAAGTGATCATACTGACTAATGCCGTGCCTGCCATGACCGAAGAGTAGCCACCACGATCAAAACCAAGTTCGCCCATCACCAGCATTGGGGAGACATTCACGTAGGTAAGAATGGTGGTCACGCCAATGGCAGTAATGATGAGTCGGCTGATAAAAAAGCGTTCACAGAAGGCTTCTTGGTTAGAAGCTGAAGCGGTGTTTTGTTGTGGTATTACGCTAGGCTTTGATTCTTTGAGCACCAAGGTTGAAAGCAAACAAACCACCACACCCATGCCTGCCATAGTGGTAAACAGACTTTGCCAAGGGAATTTAAGCATGATCAAGTGCCCAACCACTGGCGCGATGACCGGAATGATGCAGGTAATGCCATTGAGCATAGATAGCACCTTAGCGCGGCGTTTGTCATCCAACGTGTCTCGTAGAATGGCAAAAGCAACTACATAGCAAGAGCCTGCTCCAATACCCTGGGCAAAACGTGCGATTAAAAATGCAGTGGATTGCTCAGCCATGCTGCCAAGTAGTGATGCCGCAATGAAGATCGCTGCGCCAACCATAGCAACGGGTTTTCGGCCAATGGAATCGGCAATCTTGCCTGCAAATAGCATAGTGGCTGCCATTCCCGCGAGATAGATAGAGAACGCAATATGTAATTGTGACTCGTTGGCGTGTAAATCGGCTGCAATTTGTGGCAAACCTACAAGGTAAAGATCAATCGCGGTAGGATAGAGTAATACAAGGGAAAAACTACAAAGCAGAAAACGGAACATAATAACCTCACTGACAACTGGCGAGGATAATAGAATGTGAAACGTTTGCCTGCGAGTGGGAATTACGACCGTAGGTATTTCCATTTACGACATACCCTGTATGAATCGAATGTAAATTAAACAAGGGTGACCATGATTACTATTGAAAAGTATACGCCATGTCGACACGCTCAAACCATTGAGCTGCAAGTCTTGGAAGATCAAGCTCAGTTTACGGTTGAGAATATTGGTAAGCGATTGGAAAGTCTTAAACCGACAGAGCTGCCTCATTTGATCCTTGAAGATGATCGTGTGGTCGGGTTCTTTTTATTTGATGCTGCGTACAGTGAAGATTATGACTTTTGCCCTCAAAGAAGTTTAGGTGTTCGCTCATTACTGGTGGATCATCGCCATCAAGGCAAAGGTATTGCGAAGCAAGCAATCGGACTGTTTGGGGATTTTGTTAAGTTGTATTATCCAACGTTTGAATTTCTCTACCTAACGGTTAATTGTCGAAACGTCCCCGCCTACCAGTGTTACCTAAAGGCGGGCTTTGAAGATACTAACGAGCTGTATCATGGTGGCCCGGTTGGGCCTCAGCATATCATGCGACAGGAATTGTAAAGAAGAACAAAGCAATAGATTGTACCTACTAAAATTTTGCAATAAATTTGATGCAACTGAATGAATAACCACGAACTCTCAAGGACGATATGTGAACATTGAAGTCGATAATTTAGAAAGAGCAGAGGTCATTGCGCTGCTAGAAGAGCATTTGCAAGATATGTATTCCACGTCGCCACCAGAGAGCGTACATGCGCTAGATTTGGATAAACTGAAAGCGTCAGAAGTGACATTTTGGACTGGATGGAAAGAGAAACAGCTACTTGGTTGTGCTGCAATTAAGGAATTGGACGAGCAACACGCAGAGCTGAAGTCAATGCGCACTGCGCCATCGGCAAGAGGTCAAGGCGTAGCGTCTCAATTATTGATTCATGTGATTGAGCAAGCAAAGCAAAAAGGGCTACGACGATTAAGCCTAGAAACGGGTTCGATGGAATTTTTTGAGCCTGCCCGTCTGCTGTATGAAAAACATGGCTTTGTCTACTGTGAGCCGTTCGGGGATTACGAACTCGATCCGAACAGCCAATTTATGACCCTAGAGCTGAGCTAGGGCCATGGATTTTTAGCAAACGAAATGCAGCGGTTTTAGAAGTTCAAATTGAAATTAATGGTTGGTGTGAGCAGTTGTGAACGCTCATCTGCTAGCCTTTTTCTCTTTTCTTTTAATCGCTTAGCATTTTCTTTATCAGGATTGTTGTCTAGCTGATTGTCGATAACCGAGATTTCGGTATCAATTTGTTGGATACGCTGTTGGCGTTGATATTCCTGACGACCTAATTGGTAATTTTCAAGAAATTGCTTGTTGCTGCATACACCATAGTATTCTCTGCCCTCACTTCCCACGGTGTAACCGTTGTCTGGAGAGCAATAGATGATAGTGCCTTTATCGAAGCCTTCTTTCCACTGCGCGCGATTTGGAGTCACCCCGGCCTCGTTACAATCTTCGGTATAACTATTAATAATGCTTGGCGCGTTGCCGTTTAAGCCATTTTGGTAGCCGACGTTGTACCAGTCCGCGGTTTTACATTCTTCGGGAGACATGCTGGCGCAGCCAGAGAGCAAAGTGATTAACGTTAAGGGGAGTAGTGCTCTTTTCATCCGTTATTGTCCTTTAAACTGATTCCAGCCAAAGAGTGTAAAATGAACACTGTTCATATCAATGGGTGAAATCATTGTATTCGCAAATGTAGTGAGTCATCAGTGCGGGTGATAAGTTCCATTGTTTGAATGAATTTTGTTTTATTAATATCTCTCGCGGATTTTGCCATTGCTGTATCAATCCGATAGCCTTTGCATCAAAGTAAGGGATAACCCCAACACAAAAATAAATATCGTCAACGAGGTTAAGACAATGAGCGACCAATCAACCGTCGTTATTATTGAGGATGAATCTGCCATTGCAGAAAACCTCATTCATGTATTAGAGATGGATGGCTATCATGCGGCGTGGTTTGCAACGGCAGGCGAGGGCTTAGCCTTTTTGCAGCAAAACCCAGCAGCGTTACTTGTGTTGGATGTTGGTTTACCTGACGGTAACGGCTTTGAGCTTTGCAAAACCATTCGCGAGTTTTCTGATATTCCCATTATCTTTCTCACCGCAAGAAGCGATGAAATTGACCGCGTAGTCGGCTTAGAGATTGGTGCGGATGATTACGTGACTAAGCCTTTTAGTCCGCGTGAAATGTTGGCTCGCATTAAACTTCGAATCAAAGCTAAAGCGCCGATGATGGAGCACAAACCGGAGTCTGTGGCTGTTCCAGAACAACCTCATTTGAACCATGATTTGGTTGCGCAAAACTTCGACTATGGTATTGGCGGGCAAATGCTTGGGTTAACTGCGGTGGAGTTCAAGATCCTCAATAAACTGATTTCTGTCTCTTCCAATGTATTGAGTCGAGAGCAGCTTATGATCGCTGCTGATATGGCGCCAGAAGCCGCGTACGAGCGCAATATCGATACCCACATCAAAGCTATTCGCCATAAGTTGAAGCCGTTTGAGATGTCTGAACGCATCTGTACCAAGCGCGGCTTTGGTTACTTTTACTGCATTAAGGGTGAATGATGAATCGCTGGCCGAAGATCCCACTTGGACTCAGACTGTTTTTTCTCTACTTCCTCTTAGTCGGAATGACGGCTTACATGGTGAGCAAAACTGTCGTCCAAGAACTCAAGCCAACCGTGCGTCAAACCACCGAAGAGACGCTGGTGGATATGGCGAACTTACTCGCGGTATTGGCTGGAGAAGACGTCGCGAACGACAAGTTGTCTGAGAGTCGCTTCTCCAAACTGCTAGCGGCTTATGGGCAGCGAGAACCCCAAGCGCGCATTTGGGAAATCGGCAAAAAAGCGATTAACCATCGAATTTACATCACCGATAAACAAGGCATTGTGATTGCGGATTCTTGGCAGCAAGACGTAGGCAAAGACTACTCGCAATGGAATGATGTGTATCTCACGTTGCGTGGTCAATACGGCGCGCGCAGTACCATCGAAGACCCGAAAGATCCGCTATCAACCGTTATGTACGTTGCTGCGCCCATTTACCACAAAGGCGAAATCATTGGCAGCGTGACGGTGGCAAAATCCAATCGCTCTGTACAACCCTTCATCGATCTTTCTAAACGCAATGTGTTGTTTTGGATGGTGTGGATGAGTGGTTTAGTGCTGTTGGCAGGGGCATTGTTTGCTTGGCGAATTCACTCGGCACTGAACAAGCTAGAAGACTACGCGACCAAAATGGGTGAGGGCGAAAAGGTCTCTAAGCCGACATTTCGTATCTTCTATGAGTACGGCACGCTAAGCGACGCATTGGAGAAAATGCGCAACCAACTCGACGGCAAACAATATGTGGAAGAGTACGTACAGACGCTGACTCATGAGCTGAAAAGCCCGTTGTCAGCGATTAAAGGCGCGAGTGAAATATTGCAAATGCCGTTGCCTGAAGAAAAGGTCACGCGCTTTGCTGGCAACATTGAGCGAGAAAGCGACCGCATGCAGTCATTGATTGATAAGTTGCTCGAACTTGCTCGTCTTGAAAAGCGCCCCGAGCTAGAACAAGTCGAAGCTATCTCGCTAAAACAAATGGTCAATGAAGTGGTTCAATCGGCAGATGCGCGTTTGAGTGCTAAGTCGGTCACTGCCAACATCCAAATTGATGACCATCTCTCCGTGCTTGGTGATGCCTTCTTACTGAAACAGGCCGCTTTTAACTTGATGGACAATGCGCTGGATTTTGTTGATTCAGAGGGATGCATTGAATGGAAAGCTGAGGTCACGAAAGAGAAAGTGTGCCTGTCGATTTTCAATTCAGGTCCTCATATTCCCGACTACGCGATGCCTCGTTTGACGGAACGCTTCTACTCCCTCGCTCGGGAAAATGGTGTTAAAAGCACTGGGCTTGGACTTAATTTTGTTGAGCAAGTGATCAAGCTGCACAAAGGTAAGTTGCAAGTAGAAAACGTCGATTCTGGTGTGAAAGTGACCTTGATTTTACCAACTCCATAGAAACTCCACATTAGCTCCATTCGTTCTCCAAATTGCTGATTTAGATTACTCCCATCAGCAAATGGAGAATGAAATATGAAAAAGATCCTCAATAACCAACTCGGCACGAAGTTCGCCTTCGTGCTGTTTTTGTTTGTTTTACTGCAAATCCCACTTTCAATGGTCACAGGGCTGATCTCAGAACGCTCATATCGCCAAGATGAAGTCAGAAACGACATCGCACGCAGCAGCAGCGGCGAACAGCGCATTATTGGTCCATTCATTATGGTTAACTATACCGAAACCAGTTACCGAGATGACAAAGTACAGATTAAAGAGCGTCGTAAATTCCTCCTACCTAGCACTTTTGATATGAGCGCGAATCTGGACAGTTTTGAAAAGTACCGAGGCATTTACCGTGCGCGTTTATACAAAGCACAAGTGGCACTGAAAGGCACTTTTGATGCAGACGATCTCGCGGCGTTGCAGGGACTTGATATTGAAAACATGAGCCTTGTCGTTGGCATTGAAGACAGCCGCGGATTGATTCGTTTGGATGACATGACCATGGCGAGTGCTGATATCGAAGTCGCACCGGGAACAGGGCTAGACCAGTTACCACAAGGCTTCCACAGTGCTCTGACACTTGCAGAACTAAATGCAGAGCAACCTTTGGCGTTCGATCTTAACTTCTTACTGCAAGGGATGGGGCAGCTTCAAGTCACACCAATCGGCAGTCAAACAACGGTTGAACTCTCTTCAACTTGGGCACATCCAAGCTTTATCGGTGATTACTTACCAGTGTCGTCAGAGGTATCTGAAGATGGATTTAAAGCACAATGGGCGAGCAACAATTTCTCAACCAATATCGCGCAGCTGTTCCAAAGCTGTTTGTCATCGAATCACGCTTGTCACGAGCTTGAACAGCGACAAATGGGCGTAGATTTGATTGATCCCGTGGACCACTATTTGAAATCTCACCGAGCCGTTAACTATTCACTGTTGGTTATCACATTAGTATTTGCGAGTTTCTTCTTACTGGAGCTGTTCCAAGCGCGTCCGGTGCACCCTGTGCAATACGGCTTTATTGGTCTGGCTTTAGCACTTTTCTATCTGTTGCTGATTTCGATGAGTGAACACCTCGGCTTTAACTGGGCGTATGTGGTGTCGGCAGTCGCATCGACGGGGCTTTTAAGTGTGTACGTGAGCGGTATGTTGAGCAACACCAAGCACGGCGCGATATTCGGAGCGTGTTTGCTCACTCTCTACGGATTACTGTTTGGCTTGCTACAAGCAGAAAGCTACGCATTGGTTATGGGAACATTGCTGTGTTTCGCGATTTTGAGCTTCACTATGGTTATTACACGCAACATCGACTGGTACGCACGAAATAAGAAAGCAGAAGAAAGTGCAAAGGCGAATCATGAAGATGTTTAAACGAGTCACTCTTACTGGTCAGCCGAGCAATATGGTGGAAGAAACGTGCGATATCCACCTGCGATTTTCGGTAAAAAATGGACTGAAAAGCTTGGTGTGTTTTATCGCATTGGTCGTTATCGCGCTCTATGTTCGAGACAGCTTTATTCGTCCGACAGTTGGTGATGTTCTCGTTGTGGTTTGGCTCTACTACTTTCTCGCAAGCTTGTTCTCCATGCCCGTTAACTGGCTGGTTTCACTGGTGGTGTTGATTGCGTTTGCTGTCGAGTTGGGGCAATTGTTACAGCTTGCTGCTTGGCTTGGTATCGAACCTTCATCGCCTCTGGCTGTAATTTTGGGCGCCACATTTGATTGGAAAGATCTGCTGGCTTACTGCATCGGAGGTTTACTGTGTTGGTGGATGGAAAAGAAATGAAAACCGAGCTGAAAGCCATTACTTTGCCAAGCCGACTCCGCTATTCCAAACGAGGTATTCGTAAGAGGTTCAAAATCAGTTTACTCAAGCGCGTGTACCTTTGGTCACTGACCAATAGAGAGCTGCTGTAGCGCTACTTCTTTATCTGAAACACAAAAGGGAATCTTAAACTCACCGGCGCACAGGGTGAGTTAAGATTCCCTTATTAATAGACCCTAACTAAGACGTCTAGCTGCTACTTCTAATTAGCTTTCAAATGAAAGTTTCTCGCCAAACGTCTCTTTCCAGTCTTTATCGAACTGTTCAACTGCAGGTTTGACTGCTGGATGGGCGAACATTTGTGCCGCCACATCGGTTGGTAATGTAATGGCTTCGATACCAAGTTTCATCACTTCCATCGCTTGTTGAGTGTTCTTGAAGCTGGCTGCCAAAATCTTCGCTGGTAGTTGGTTTTGATCGAGCAACAATTGAAGATCCGCGACCACTTCAACACCGTTGCCGTTCATCGCATCAATGCGGTTTACGTAAGGTGCTAGGTAGTCTGCACCGCACAGTGCTGCAAGGAAACCTTGTTGAGCTGAATAGATAGCGGTAGCAAGAACCTGAATTCCCTCTTCTTTCATTAGCTTAATTGCGGCTAAGCCAGTTTCTGTTGCTGGCACTTTTACCACCATATCGTAAGGCAATTCATTCAGTTGGCGCGCTTCTGCCACCATACCTTCGACAGTTGAACTCACGACTTGAGCGTGAAAGCGAGGTTTACCGCCAAGTGCTTCTTGCATGCCCGCTAGGGTTTCATTCAGTCCCTGTTTTGACTTCGCCAAAATGCTTGGGTTTGTCGTCACGCCTTTTAGCGGTAGGCATTGGTTAAAGCGTTTTACTTCTGCCACATCAGCAGTATCTAAATAAAGTTCAATCATGGTTTCTACCTTAAACAAAATCTTCGTTTTGATGATGGGATCACTATAGATCTGACAATCGAACGAGATCTTGACTCTGATCAATTGAAATTTCATTTGAAACTATAATAATTTCATTAAGTGAAAGTTAGGTGAAACTTGTAAACGCTCAAATGAAGCTTTCAGTTCGAACAAAGAAAAGCCGTTCATAAGGCTTAACCAGCAAGAAACAGATTAAGTACACAGCGGTAGCACAGACCAAGAGGCAAGCAGAGATGTATTTCAATATCCAACGATTCTCTACCCATGATGGCGATGGCATTCGTTCCATTCTTTTTCTTAAAGGATGCAGCTTGTCTTGCCCTTGGTGTCAAAACCCAGAAAGTCGCAGCGAAAAGCATTCACTGTTGTTTGATCAGCGAAGCTGTATGCAAGGTTGCCAACTATGCGTTTCTGCTTATCAAGCCACAACTCAATCCACAGCGGGTATTGAAACGGTGGGTGATGGTATTCAACGCATCGACAACCAGATCATCATCAATCGCAAAGCCATCAAAGAAGACCAACTGATCGCGCTGCGCAATGTCTGTCCTACGCAAGCACTGACTGTCTGCGGTGAAGAGGCAAAATCAGACATGCTGTTCGACACCTTGATGAAAGACAAACCTTTCTACGACCAAAGCCAAGGTGGCGTGACCTTCTCCGGTGGTGAGCCACTCATGCAAGCGGATTTGGTAGCAGAACTCGCACAGCGTCTGCATGACAACCAAGTCTCTACCGCCATTGAATCGTGCATGCATGTGCCTTGGAAGAATGTCGAAAGAGCCGCGCCGCATATTGATTGCTGGTTGGCGGATTTAAAACACACCGACGAAGAAAAGTTTCTTAGTTGGGTGAAAGGTTCACTGAAACGCATCAAAGACAATTTCCGAAAACTGGCACCTATCGCGAAACGCATTGTGATTCGCGTTCCCGTCGTGCCGGGGTTCAATGACACCATCGAAGAGTTGAAAGACATCATCGATTTTGCGGCTTCACTAGAAAGCTGCCAAGAACTTCACTTGCTGCCGTACCACACGCTCGGCATCAATAAATACCGTTTGCTCGATATGCCTTACGAGTGTTCTGACAAGCCACTAAACAAACCAGAACTGCTAGAAAGCGCCATGCAATACGCAAGCGAAAACACCCAACTTAACGTGATTGTAAGAGGTTAACTATGGACCTGAACACCCTTCCTGAGCGTATCAAAGCGCACAAATCGGCACTGGTAAACATCGTAACGCCACCTGTCTGCACCGAGCGTGCAGAGGCATACACTCGTGCTTATCAAGCAAACGAAGACAAACCTGTGATTGTGCAACGTGCGCTAGCACTGCAAGAGCACTTACGCACTCGTACGATTTGGATTAAACACGATGAGTTGATCGTCGGTAACCAAGCGAGCAAAGTGCGCGCTGCGCCTATTTTCCCAGAATATACAGTGCGTTGGATTGAAGCGGAAATTGATGAGCTAGCCGACCGTCCTGGTGCAGGCTTTGCTGTTACTGAAGAAGATAAGCAAAGCATCCACAGCATCACACCGTATTGGCGTGGTAAAACCGTTCAAGACCGTTGTTATGGCTTGTTCACTGATGAGCAGCAAGAAATCTTAGCCAGCACCATCATTAAAGCTGAAGGCAACATGACTTCGGGTGACGCGCACCTTGCGGTGGATAACGAGAAAATCTTGAAGCTAGGCATGAACGGTTTGTTAGAGGATGTTCGTCAGCACCGTGCTAACAATGATGTTTCGACCTTTGAAGGCTTGAAGAAAGAGCAGTTCTACAAATCGGTCGAAATTGTACTGCTTGCCATTCAAGACCACATGGTGAGCTACGCTGAATTGGCGGCAAAAATGGCGCTAGAAGAGACGCGTCCGCTGCGCAAAGCTGAGTTAGAAAGCATTGCGGCAAACTGTCGTCATGTAGCAAGCCACGCACCAGAAAACTTCTGGCAAGCACTGCAATTGAGCTACTTCGTTCAGTTGATGTTACAAATCGAATCGAACGGTCACTCGGTTTCTTTCGGTCGTATGGACCAATTCCTCAACGAGTTTTATGTTCGTGATATCGAAAACGGCACGCTTGAAAAAGGCTTTGCACTTGAGCTTTTACAAAGCTGCTGGTTGAAGCTGCTTGAAGTAAACAAGATTCGCTCTGGTGCGCACTCGAAAGCATCGGCTGGTTCTCCGCTGTATCAAAACGTGTGTATCGGCGGTCAGAAGTTGAATGAAAAGGGTGAGCCTGAAGACGCAGTGAATCCCCTTTCTTGGGCGATTCTGGAATCTTGTGGTCAGTTGCGTTCGACGCAACCTAACCTGAGCGTGCGTTACCACGAAGGTTTGAACCAAGAGTTCTTAATGGGCTGTATCGAAGTGATTAAATGCGGCTTCGGTATGCCAGCGTTCAACAACGATGAGATTGTTATTCCTGAATTCATCAAGCTTGGTGTAGAGAAAGAAGACGCTTACAACTACGCATCTATCGGCTGTATCGAGACGGCGGTTCCCGGCAAATGGGGTTACCGTTGTACGGGCATGAGCTTCATTAACTTCGCTCGTATCCTGCTCGCTTCATTGAACGAAGGTGTGGATGCAACAACGGGTAAAGCTTTCTTGCCTCATGATAAGTCATTAGCAAAAGGTAACTTTGAGAACTTTGAGCAAGTGACGGCCTCTTGGGCAGAGCAAATCCGCTACTACACCCGTAAATCGATTGAGATTGATACAGTAGTCGACAGCGTGCTTGAACAACAGGCACAAGACATCTTCTGTTCAACGCTGGTGGATGACTGTTTGGCTCGCGGTAAAACCGTGAAAGAAGGCGGCGCGAAATACGACTGGGTGTCTGGCTTGCAAGTCGGTATCGCAAACTTGGGTAACAGCCTAGCAGCAATCAAACATCTTGTTTTCGATGATGCGCAAATCACTCAGCCTCTTATCTCACAACAACAGCTAGCAAAAGCATTGGCAGAAGATTTCGACGGCATGGAGAACGAGCAGCTTCGCCAACGTCTTATCAACTTTGCACCAAAATACGGTAATGATGATGACGCAGTAGATCAACTACTGGCAGACGCTTACCAAGTGTACATTGATGAGCTAGAGCAGTTCGTTAATACGCGTCATGGGCGTGGTCCAATTGGTGGCGGTTACTACGCAGGTACATCAAGTATCTCGGCAAACGTCCCATTTGGCGCCTCAACTATGGCAACGCCGGACGGTCGTAAAGCGAAAACGCCATTGGCAGAAGGTGCAAGCCCATCGTCTGGTTCAGACCGTTTAGGTCCAACGGCAGTGTACAACTCGGTCGGTAAGATCCAAGCGAATAAGATCCTTGGTGGCGTGCTGCTTAACCAGAAGTTGAGCCCAGCAGCGGTTGAGTCTGAAGGGGATAAGCTCAAGCTTTCTATGTTGATTCGTACCTTCTTCAACCACCACAAGGGTTGGCATGTGCAATACAACATCGTCTCTCGTGAGACCTTGTTAGCCGCGAAGAAGAACCCAGAGCAATATCGTGATCTTGTTGTGCGAGTCGCAGGCTACTCAGCTTTCTTCACCGCGCTATCACCAGATGCGCAAGACGACATCATTGCTCGTACCGAGCACGAGCTGTAAGTACACTCACTAACTAAAACAAAAGGCACCGATTGGTGCCTTTTTTCATCGTTAAATTAGTCATTTAGTATGAATTTGACTCAAGTGGAATCTAAACAACAGTTTGTGTTTATAAAATATGGTGACGGTCGCATCGTGAGTGATTAATTTCATATAAATTAGCGTGATATCACCAGTCAGATAAATATTGTGATCGCGATAACTTGTTGATAGGTCTCCAATAACTAAAAGGGCACCTTGATGTGAGAAGCGAACGGAAAAAATACCAACAGAGAATCATGATGGAACTTGTACAAAAGAAAGGCTCGAACAAACATACGTTTACTTTCCATGACGATTATTTTAACTATGCCGTTAAAGATAAAAACGGTTCTTTAGACGAAAACTTTCGATATATCGACTTTCCTAACAAATCATCGGTCGTTATTGAACGTAATGAATGGCTCAGGAATGTCGGTGCGCTGTGGATTGTTATTGGCCTTTTTCAGCTTGGTAGCGCTATGTATGCTGGCGACCCTTTAAGCGGTAAAGGTTTTTGGATGGTGATCGGTATTCTGTGTATTGGTTGGTCGTATTTCTCCACGATAAAATACAGCGTGTTTACAATGGACCCAGTTAAAGTTTACGTCATTCAAGAAAGATATCACGACGTTATCGTTGAGGAGATTAAGGGCAGACGCATTCAACAACTGCGCAAGTATTATGGTGACGTAGACCCGGAAAATGACCCAGAAAATGAGATCGAAAAATTCCGTTGGTTACAAAAGGAAGGCGTAATCAGCGAAGAAGAACTGAAGCAAAAAATAGCGGAAATTGAGTTTCTTAAGCATGATGTGCAAGCCCAGTATGTCAATTAATATCACATGCATTTGAGTATAAATGGCGAATAAGCTCAAATCTAAATCGAAACAAAAGGCACCAGGTGGTGCCTTTGTTACTTGTTACGTATGAAACTACAGTACCTACAATGGGCGAGGAGTTCCGACGATAGATTGTGCGTGATTGAATAGGTTTTGTGGATCCCAATCGTTTTTGATGTATTGCAAACGTGTGTAGTTTTCTCCGTAGTATAAAGTTGGCCAGTCAACGAGATCTTTGTCGCAATAGCCGACGTAGCAACCATCTACCACAACGGTCTGTGTCTCTGGGTCGAGGAAATCTGGAGCAGGTTCATTGTTTGGGTAACCAGTATAAGTTGTAGAGTACAACTCATTCATCCAAGTCAAACATGCGTCATCCCAACCATCACTGCCGTTAAGCATGTGCTTCCAATTGATGATGTATTGCATTTTGATAAATGAATCTCTTGCGGCATCCGGTGTTGCATCTGGTGCGATATCATTGATAGCACCGCCATACGTATGCATTTGCACGTTGGCATAAAAGTCTACCGGGTTACTATTGGCGTCGACAATTGGTGTTCTCAGATATGTGTAGAATGTGTTGAGATGATGCTCAGGGAAATCTTCACGCATATGGCAGGACTTAAACTTGTTCCTTGTTCCACCGACTATTGCCCCTCGCACTTCGACGGCATCGAGGTAGCCTAATCGTTGAACCCCATCGTCAGGCCCATTAGTGGAAAATGGACTAACGCCTAGATTGGTTAAGTCATCAAAGAATTTTCTAATGTATGTTGTGTACAGAGAATCTCCTGTGGCCACATCATCAAAGGAACTGACGATGTCAAAATCAATATTGCCGTTGTACTCGTGGTTAAAGTTGGCAGCACAATAAAGTTCGTTTGGCCAAGTTTGGATGCTGGATGTGTATAACCGAACAATATTTATAAAGGTGGCAGGGTCTGGGATGTTCTCCCAGCTAACAGCAAGGCGGGTAATGTCTGAGTAATTGGGCGCGTCTGGCAATGTACTTTTGAATATGTACTTTGTGATAATTCCGAAGTTACCGCCGCCGCCGCCGCAATGCGCCCAGAAGAGATCTTGTTTAAGGGGGTCTGCATCATTGTGATGACACTCGTTGAGTGTAACCACGTCGAAAGCGTCCACTGTTGCAACCTCTACAGCTTCTAGTTGGTCTACAGTTAATCCATAAAGGCGAGAGAGCACTCCAAAACCACCGCCAACAATATGCCCGCCGATCCCTACTGAATAGCAAGTGCCGCCTGGTATACATTTACCAAGCTGCTTGTAGAACATTTTACCCGCTTCCCAGTTCGTTAACCCCGCTTCCCCGTAGAAAGTACCATCCTCTAAAGCACCACCTCCTTTTAGGTAGGAGGTATCAATGATGGCAGTAATACTGTCATTAAAAACAAAATCTTCGTAGCAGTGGCCACCGCTCTTTACGGAGAATGACGTCTTATGTGTGCCTTCTGTGATGAGATTTTGCAACGCATTTTTTACGCCATCTGGGCTGACACAAAAGTAGATGACTTGGCAGTTTGAGGCTGTCCAACGTTGGTTGAACGCAACTGTCAGACCTTCGAACTGATTGGCGCTTGCTCTATCAACGGCAACATAACCATTGGTGACTAGGGAGTTTTTTTGTTCGGCAGACAAACTACTGAAGCTGATAGGCAACGCGGCGATGGCGGCAGCGCCACCCAGCATTTTGAAGCTTTCACGACGGGTGATATCCATATGTATTCCTCTAGTTGTTAGTGGTAAAACCGTAATTAACATAGAGGGTTATTTATGTGCTTTTTATGATGTATGTATCACAGTGTGTTGTTGTGTATATTTTTGTTTGGAAAGTGGCATTCTTATTCTCACCAACAGAATAATCGTGTTCTTTGTTTCAATTATTATGAGAGTCTCTGTCCGGTCCCTTTGTTAACTGACCCATTTTGAAATCATGTTGAGTAAATCGGTCTTTTGAACAGGTTTGGTTAAATAATCATTCATTCCTACTTCAGTGCTTCTGCCTTGTTCTTCCTCTAGTGCATGAGCTGAGAACGCGATGATGGGGCACCAAGGGTAGTCCTGACTTTGTTGCAGATTGCGAATGTCTTCCGTCACGCTGAAGCCATCTTTATTCGGCATCGATATATCGGTAATCACCATGTCAGGTTTGATCTTTTGGTAGTGTTCTACGGCGATGACTCCATCTTCGGCAATGGTCAGATCGATTCCAGTCTTTGACAGCATTTTAGAGATAAGAATTCGATTGACGGAACTGTCTTCAGCGACAAGTAATTTCACGCCACGTAAATCTTTTTGTGGCTTAGACTGGTTGGCGTTGCTACTCAAAGGATCTGAATACAAAAGATTAAATAGCTTCCGGTGTGTAATGGGTTGATGGAGTACCTCGCTTTTTTCATCTCGGTTGCTCTCAGTACTATCGAGTAGATATGGAGCCATAAAGAGAATATGCATTTCACTGCTCGTAAGGCTAGGCTTGAGTTTGAAAATGAGTGCTCTGTCTTCTTCTGTTTGAATATTTGCAATAATGCGCTCGAAGTTGGTTTCCTGAAAGTTCGCCTCTCCCAGTGCTTTCACATTTGGAACATGTGTGACATTGAAATGCATGGCTTGTGCGATGGATTTGAAAAGCGTAACGCGTGGCAAATAGCTATCAATGAGTAAGACGTTGATGCTGGCCAGATCGTAATTGGTGCCATGATCTGGTGTTTGTTGACAGAGTTTCAAAGAGAAACTGAAACATGAACCACTGCCTAAAGTAGAGGTGACGCTAAGGTCGCCACCATACATTTGAACTAAGCGTTTAGATATTGCTAATCCAAGTCCGGTGCCTTCGTACTTACGCGTGATCGAATTATCGACCTGTTCGAACTTGTCCATTATGTGCGGTAAGCGCTCTTCGGGAATACCAATGCCTGTATCGATAACGTCAAAACAGTATACATTGCCTTGTGGGGTTCGTTTTTCTGTTATCTTGATTAAAATGTGCCCTTCTTCGGTGAATTTGACGGCATTTCCTATCAAGTTCAGCAAAATTTGATTTATTCGTCCACGATCTCCAATGACTTGAGCAGGAATATCCAAAGGCATATCCACCAATAACTTTAGGTCTTTTTTGTTTGCTTGATAGGCACACAAAGCGGTACTACTTTCCACAAGCTCCCTTAAGTCGAAAGGCTCTTCAATCAAAGTCAGCTTGCCTGCTTCTACTTTGCTGTAATCAAGAATGTCGTTGATGAGCGTGATGAGGTTACCGGCCGACTTGTGCAGTAAATGAAGTAAGCTTCTTTGTTCATTCCTCTTCTCACTTTCCAGAAGGATTTCACTAAATCCCATAATGGCATTCATCGGCGTCCTGATTTCATGACTCATATTGGCCAAAAATTCGGATTTTGCTTTGGTTGCTCTGGCTGATTTTTTGACCTCATCTGATAATTTCTTTTCAATCTCGATGCGTTCTGAAATATCTCGTTCAACCACAATAAAGCGCTGGACTTCGCCATGCTCGTTCATTACCGGGGAGAGGTCTCTTTCCCCCCAATAAGGCTGATTAGATTTGGTATAGTTAAGGACCTCGGTGCGCACAGGCTGGTGGTTTTGAATACTGTCAGAAAATTTTTGCAGTTGAACGTTTTGAGTATTGGGTCCCTGTAATAATTCACTTAGTGTTTTATCTCTTGCTTCAGCAAGGCTGTATTCTGTCAGTGTTTCAAAGGCGGGGTTAACCCATGTAATTTTACCCACAGGGTTGGTGATGATAATGGCATCTCTCGCATGTTCCGCAACTTGAGCAAGCTGAGATACTTTCTCTGATAGTGCTTTTTGTGATTGGTATTGTTCTTTAATACTGTTCTGCGCTTTAGCGAGCGAAGAGGACATTCGATTAAAGGCTTCTCCTACACGAGTCACCTCATCATTGCCGGATATTTCGATTTGCGATCCGGGACCTTGCTGAGTAACTTTAACGACGCCTTGCCTCAGTAAGTCGAGGCGCTTCATCAAATAGCTACCTAACGCAAATGAGAACAATGCCACGAGCGTCATCTCCAATATGGCAATCATGATGCTTGCCTGTGTGGCTAAGTCTAAAATTTGATGAATACTATCGACTCTGACGCCCATTTCGACAAAGCCAAAAGATTGAGAGTTAAGCGTGATCGGGCTTATGACGTCATAAACCCCGTCTGGTGAGTCAAAGGGTTTTAACGAGGCATCCACATTCGTGTATTCGCCTTGTTTGGTAAGTTCAGTGCCATCGCGGTCCACAATGCGTATATAAGCGAGGTTGTGTTCACTGACAACAGATTGCGCAAAACTATCTAAATAGGCCAAATCGGTGGCGATAACCGCATCTCTTGAGGCTTTGGCAAACACACTCACCAGCTGCTTGCTGCCCACCTCTAGGCTCTTTTCATTGGAGCTTTTTAACCAATTCAGGCCACTGACAATCAATATGCCAAGAGCAAGTGCTTCAATGAGGGCAATACCGATTATCGTTTTCGTTCTAAGAGTCATAGCGCTTCTCTCATAACGAAATGCCTAATTGAACAACGTCATTCCAATCTTTGTCTTCGGCATGCTGAAAACCTTTGATGTTCAATAGATGAAAACTAACTTGTGCCTTTGCATCTCGATTAAGAGTCTCAATGCTATTTTGCAATGCTTCGCGAGTTTCTGTCACGACGGAGTGTGAAACCGCGATAGCGTGGGGTGTATAGGGGGCTGTCTTGTAAAGTATCTTAAGCTGATTTCTTACGCTTTCATTTAAACTATGAAATGTTCTCGAAACCCCTCCTCCAGCTTGATATAAACCTTTGGCTACACCTAGATAGACGGAGTCATGCGAACCGACGTATTTGGTATCAAAGACAATGCCTTTTTGGGTCAATTCAGACTGGTTAATGATAGAGGCAGCGAAGGCACGCGGTGCGGGGAAGGCTATGGTTTGTTGCTGCAGATCTTGTAAGTCACCTTTCCAGTCGGCTTTGGTGACCAAAATACCGGTGATCTTTTTGTCTTTGGCATGCGCAATCGCGGCGTATCCCGGCGTTTGATTCACCAAAGTAAAATGATAAGGATTCATGTAAGCTACATCATACTCACCCGCGGCTAAACGTTTTTCAAAAGTAGGGATATCGCGTGCGGTAGCAAATTTGAGTTCAACACCCGCCAATTCCCCCCATCGGTCAAGCAAGGGTTGCCATTGCTCGGCGAGTTTGGCCGCTGATTGTTGTGGCACGACACCAAATATTAGCTGCGGTTTAGCCATCAGCTTAGGTGGCAATATGAGCACAAGTAGACAGATAACAATTGGAAAAACGCTCAAAACTCTACACATTTTGTGGCGATAGATATTTGATACCATCAAGCCCCCTAAAAATAATGCCAGTCATTAAGCCTGTACTTTTTGTTATTTAATAAGGATAGGCAACAATGCGGTTAGTGACTCATTTTCTTGTTAGAGAAAGGCCGGTGGGGCGGCAAATTACCCTTTATCTTCTATTTGAACTCTCTGTTTATATGTGTGATTTATATCGAGTTTAGATTTATAACTAATTGAATAAGTTGGTTATTTTAATAGTCTTGCAAGACTTAAATTGCATAGTAGAAGAACGGATGTTTTTACTTATCTCAATATTGGCTGGGTTAGCAGCACTCGTTTGGTTTTACCGAGAAGGGCAGGTTATCGGTTTAAACCGAATTCTCGGTATGCTTTATTTCATTGCGTACACTGTTGTGTATTTGTACGTCCCACCATTCCTTGAGGTTGGTCATCAATATATAGGTAAAACCTACGAGCTTGTCCCAATCGTTTGTTTTTACTTTATTTTGCAACCGGATCCTGAAGAGGCATCGGTAGAGCAAAAGGCCATGACATTCTTCGCATGGTGTGGATTGCTATTCATCACTTGCTTCTTGTTGTATTTCAAAATGAATGTTTGGTGAGAAAAATATGCCGATGCAAATAGTTAAAGCCAACCTCAGCCATTTAGAAGCGTTTGAGCAGTATGTAGAAAAGTGTGCTCAGGCGGGAATGGAAATGTACGTCGCCGCCCAAAGCGATAGTGAAGCGCTTTTGAAAAAACGAATTAGATACTCAAAGGGCGAAGGTTTACCGGAAGGTTGGACGCCGTCCTCGACATACTTCTGTATCGAAGAAGGGGTGATACTTGGTTCGATTCGAGTTCGTGAAGGGAACAACGATTACCTTGAAAATGTGATAGGGCATATTGGTTACGAAACTGCGCCAGATGCTCAAGGTAAAGGCATCGCCACATTGATGTTGAATTGGGTGAAAACCGAGGTCGTTGAGGAATCTGCAATCGTAACTTGTGATGTGGGCAATATCGCATCAAGACGCGTGATCGAAAAAGCGGGTGGCGAGTTCCTCAATACGTTTTATTCAGAACAAGATAAATACGAAGTGCGCCGCTATCGATTGTCGGCAGAGTAAATCATTGAGATGAACAAACGCCCTCGTGATTGAGGACGTTTGTTATTGAGAATGTTCCATTCTGAAGTGAGAACCTAGAACTCTTCCTCTTCAAAGCGTCCTTTGTTCTCTAGCCATAAACCATTGATGACGCCAAAGGCGCAGGCGAGTAACACGCCAAGTACCCAACACATGTACCACATACTTGCCTCCTTAATAGAGCGATGAGCTGTTGCTGCGGATGTAGTTGTTATCCAAACGTCCGAACATTTTGTAGTAACACCATGCGGTGTAGCCCAGAATCACAGGTACAACGATGATGGCAACGATAGAGATAATGCCGAGCGTTTTCTCACTCGATGTCGCATCCCATAACGTTAGGCTGTGTGATGGGTTGATGCTTGATGGCATGATCATCGGGAACAAGGTGACGCCTGCAGTTAAGATGATGCAAGCAATCGCGATGCTCGACATAGTGAACGCCACCCCAGCACGGCGAGAGACTGTTGCCCAAAAGCACACCAGTAAACTCGTTACCGCAGTGAATGGAATCAACCAAAGTTGCGGCATTTCGCTGAAGTTATGCAATAAATCACCCGCGCCCCACAACGTGATGTTTTGTGCTCGAGTGCGTAGCTCATGTTTGGTTTTCATTTGAAGGAAAGCAGCACCTTGTGTCACCACCATGGTAAAGCTCACCAAGCCACACAGAATTGGGAATGGAGTAAGCAAGTCAAAGAACCCACCTTGATAATCGAGCATCAGCAAGTTGTTTAACTCGAACGGTACGCCGACTAACAAGTTACCGAAGCCAACCCCAAAGATAATCGGTGGAATCACACCGCTGATGAACAAGGCGATATCACATGCGTTGCGCCATTGCGGATTATCGATTTTAGCTCGGTAATCCATACCGATAGGACGCAACCAAAGGGATGCGAGCACTAACAGCATGGCAATGTAGAAGCCGGAGAACGCTGCGGCGTATACCAAGGGCCATATCGCGAAGATGGCACCGCCAGCGGTGATCAGCCAAACTTGGTTGCCGTCCCAGTGTGGCGCGATAGCATTAAGCATTACGCGGCGTTCTAGGTTCTTTTTCCCCATAACAGGGAGCAGCGCGGCTACCCCCATATCGAATCCGTCGCTGATGGTAAAGCCAATCAACAGCACACCAACGATCGCCCAAGTAAATAGGCGTAGGTTTTCGTAATCAAACATAGTGCCTCCTTAGTGCTGATCAATCAGTTTGAATGTGTCGGATTGTTTGTCTTTTTCGTTGTTTTCTTCATGGTAATAGCGACCCGTTTTAAGCACGCTTGGTCCACGTTTGGCAAACTTCACCATCAAGAACATTTCTACAATTAAGAACGCAGTGTAGAGCACATAAACAAAGCCGAGCGAAATCCAAATGTCACTTGGTGCGAGGTTAGATACTGCCATATTGACCGGAAGCACCTCACCAATTGCCCATGGCTGACGTCCGTATTCGGCAACGAACCAACCTGCTTCACAGGCTATGAAAGGCAATGGAATCGCCCATAGTGCCGCTCTCAATAACCAAGGGCTCGAACCCAATTTTCTGCGGCAGACTTGGACGAAAGACAAACCGATAATGGCGAACATCAATACCCCACAAGCCACCATGATTCGGAAGCTCCAGAATAGCGGTGCCACTTGAGGAATCGTGTCTTGCGCCGCTTGCTTGATTTGGCTTTCGGTCGCGTCGGTGACGTTATCGGTGTATTTCTTCAAGAGTAGGCTGTAGCCGAGGTCTTTCTTCATCTCATCGAATTGAGCGATGTTTTCAGGACTGTCGTTACCTGCGCGAAGTTCCTCTAGCATGTCGTAAGCTTGGATACCATCGCGGATACGATCTTCGTTCTGTGCCATCAGATCGCGTAAGCCCATCACTGGTTCATCCAGCGAGCGAGTTGCGATGATCCCCATTAGATATGGAATCTTAATGGCGTAGTCGGTTTCCATAGTTTCTTGGTTTGGTAAGCCAAATAGCGTGAACGAGGCGGGTGCTTCTTCGGTGTGCCACTCGGACTCAATCGCCGCGAGTTTTACCTGTTGCACGTCACCAAGCTCGTAACCCGATTCATCTCCCAGCATTAATGTCGACACAATCGCAGCCATGCCAAATGCGGACGCCACCGCAAACGAACGGCGAGCGAACGAGATATCTCGACCTTTGAGTAAGTAGTAAGCACTGATGCCCATCACAAACAAAGCACCTGTGGTGTAACCGGCAGCCACGGTATGAACAAACTTCACTTGCGTGACGGGGTTAAACACCACATCAGCAAAGTTGATCATCTCCATTCGCATGGTTTGGTAATTGAATTCTGCGCCGACTGGGTTTTGCATCCAGCCATTCGCCATCAAAATCCACAACCCAGAGAAGTTAGAACCTAGCGCTGTCAGCCAAGTGACCGACAAGTGTTGGCGTTTTGACAATCGATCCCAACCGAAGAAGAACATGCCGACTAAGGTGGATTCGAGGAAGAAGGCAATCAAGGCTTCGATGGCAAGTGGCGCCCCGAAAATATCGCCCACATAGTGAGAGTAATACGCCCAGTTGGTACCAAATTGAAACTCCATGGTAAGACCGGTCGCGACGCCCACGGCGAAGTTAATCCCGAATAATTTACCCCAGAACTTGGTCATGTCCTTGTAGATGGTTTTTCCCGTCATGACGTACAAAGACTCCATAACGGCCAGCAAGAAAGACAAACCTATGGTCAGTGGGACGAATATAAAGTGATAGAGTGCGGTACTAGCGAACTGAAACCGCGACAGATCAACGACATCTGCAAACATAAGGACTCCTTCCCGCTACCAGAGTAGCGGGTTAGATAAGGTTATTATTAGTCTGTTTAATTAAGCGTTAAGAGTTGGGACGCTTGAGTTACGCTTTTGCTGGTGTGCGAGAGAAAGGTTTTCTCAACCAGTAATCCAAGCTTACGTAGCGACCACCGCCGTAGAAGAACAGCACCAGCAACATCACAAAGTAGGTGGCTGCGAACTCCATACCGTTGTTGAGCATTACTGGGTCACCCAATTCGGTGATGTAGTTGTATCGACCTGGGAAGTTGGTTGCTAACCATTCAATAAAGCCGTTCAAACGCACTGTTGCTTCCATGCTGCCAGTGGCGATGGCATCCCAACCGTGTTTCCAGTGCACCATTGCGCTCGCAACGCTCATCAAGAAAATCATTGGAATCGACATCACTCGGGTAAACAAACCCAATGCGATACAAATACAGCCAAGCACTTCCGTACCTGCGGCAAGAAACGCTAACAACTCGGGAAATGGTAAGTTCAAACCGCCATCTGCGGTGGACGCGCCAAACCACGCGACGGTGCCAGAGAAACCCAGCACCTTAGAGCGAGCGCCAACAAAAATGACCGGAATGAGGTAGAGACGAATCGCAAGCAACGCTAAGTAATCGTATCTTTTGCATTTCTCGACGAGACCGTCGAACCAATTGAGGGCTGACTTAATCATAATTTTTCTCCTTAAGGGCGGACGTTGACGAGTCCTAGTTCACTGAAGTGTTGAGCCCACTCCATGAAACTGAATCTGGCGAGTTGCTGAGCAATCATTTGTTGTAGTTGCGCCAGAGTCAGATTTGGTTGCTGTTGTAATAGCTGAATCAATGCGACATCCACTTCTCTGAGCTTTTGCGATATCACATGATGCTGTGAGTTCCTAAACACGCCATAAAACACAGGGTGACGCCTGTCAGTTAGGAAAGTCACGGAGTCTTGATGCAGCAAGAAAGGCACTTCGAGCAGCTTTAATGTTGGGTTGAGTTGCAGCACTTGGTTCTCTTCGAATATCGGATTCGGTGAAGAAGTGAATGCCGCGACTAAGGTGTCAATTTCTACATTGAACGCCACCCATTCATATTCCAACAACGCCATCTGGTCGGCAGAAATAGAGCTGGAGTCTTGATGCGCTTTCTGCTGCAAAAATTGAACAAACTCGGTGGCAATATGATGAAACTCAGGCTCAGATGCGCCATGCATCACCACAAAGTCATCCACCATGCGTTCAAGTTGTTCATCAGCGAACTGCGAAGAAAATAGAGGGAACGTATTCGCAACGACACCCAAGATGTTGTCGCGGATAAATTCGCTATATCGACACAGCGCATGCTGATTCATAGGCGTGCGAATCAGAGCCGTTAGAGACTCGGTTTGCGCGCGCATTTTGCTCGGAGGATTAAGCATTGAGCACCTCCTTACACAACACTTCGAGTGTTTGGCTGAAATCCAAGATCTCGCCATGAATGCTGCGAAGCTCTTCAGCCAGAACAAGCAGCGACGGCACATTGTGGTCGCGTTCAAGCAGCAAAGGCTTGCTGCCATGCACCGAGTAGGTGTAACGAGCCAGATCAATCACTTCATCAGGTACGGGCTTACCATGGGTATCGAGCAAGAAGTCATCACGCTCTTTCAAGTGACCCGCAATGTGGTAATAACGAATCGCCTCGCTTGGTAAAGTGCTCAGCATGTCGTAAGGGCAGAAATGATGATTTCGGCTGTTGACGAACACATTGTTGATGTCGATAAGCAGCTCACATCCACTTCGGTCACTCACTTCAGCGATAAACTCGCCCTCTGGCATTTCATGTCCGTAATCGTGGTAGTAAGAGATATTCTCTAACGCCAATGGACGCTGAATAATGTCTTGCACGCGTTGAATGCGTTCGACCAAATACGGAATGTTCTCTTTATGTCGAGGGATCGGAAGCAGTTCATACAAATAGCCCTGATTGTCTCTAGAGAAACTCAGATGTTCGCTATAGATGTCGATATTAAATTCATCGAGAAAGCGTGCGACGTCTCGTACAAAAGACTCGTTTAACGGTTGGCAATCACCAATCGATAAGCTCAAGCCATGAGCGACAAGCGGATAATATTGAGCAATGTCTTGCAGTTGTTCACGTTTCAAGCCGCCAATATTCATCCAGTTTTCCGGTGCCAATTCGAGGAAATCGATATCTGGGTGCTCGGGCAACTGACACAGCAAATCAACGTGTTCGCTGCGCAGCCCAATCCCTTTTGATGTGTCGGTTATTGTCCGCATACCCCACCTGTGATTTTGCTTTTGGTTAATTTGATGGTTTCAGCCGAAGGGTTAATACCTTCACCTGTTACACCACATTTGCCGTCACGAGCGCGTACCAAGCGACCTTGTGGATCGTTCTTTAGTTCTTGTTTCTCAAAGCGTTTCTCTGTACCACATTTACCAGCCGCACACTTACCGCCATGTTGAGAGCTGGATTGAGCCTCTACGGGAGCTTCTGTGGGTGCATCGGCAAACGCCATGCCTGAGTTCAAAGTAATGACAGACGTCATCGCGATAGATAGAGCGAGTTTATTGTTCATGAGACATCTCCTTCGCTGCGCTCATTGGGTAGCTAGATAAGTCGTGTCCAGCGATAACTTGACCGTGGTAGTACTCTTTGACGATCTTGATGGAAGCGGGTTTGAGTTTTAGACCTAAGCCCATCCAGTGGTTAAGCACCAAGAGTTTTGGATTCACTTCTGCGGCGATCTTGCCGACAACCGATGGCTTAGCGTGCATAAATGACGAGACTTCGTCGGCTTCTTCATGAATAGCTAATGGCATCAATAAAATGTCTGCACCTTTAGCGAAGTCGATGAAGTCAGGGTTACTGCCGTTTTGGTCGGCGGAAATTACCATCACGCCTTCGGCACTTTCGATTCGGAAAGCGAGACAAGGTACGTCACCGTGCGGGATGCCGAGAGCGTAAATGGTCAACCCATCTTGCTCGTACACCTTGGTGCCTTGGGAAGTTTTGTATGGCACATCAGTAATGGTGACTGGGAACAAGCCATCGCTGCCATCAAATAAACCGTTCAGATATGCGTAAGCGCCTTCATCACCGTCGAAAAGCGCTTTCATGTAACCGGTTAAGCTAGGAAATGCAGAGCCTGCTTCTGGACCCGCGATATCAAGGGGATCTTGACGGTCAAAGAAGTAGCCACCTTTTAATAAGGCAGGAACGTCGGCGACGTGGTCGGTGTGAAAGTGGCTTAAACCAAGGAAGTCTAAGTCTTCCAGTTTGCCGCCCGCCTGACCAAAACGCAGATAGACACCGCCACCGGCATCGATCATCACGCGTGATTTTCCTTTCCACCAAATCAGTTCACCAGACGATGCACGAAGGTCATCAGAGATAGGTCCACCGGATCCGAGTAGCTGCAAAGTAAAATCTTTTTCGAGCGGTTCGACAGTTAATGCGTAACAGTTGGCTGCGCCTAAGGATAACCCTAGAGCCAGCACTAACGCTTTTAAAGGCTGTTTCATATTGAACACCTATGAGTTTGATTTTTCTTATTTATTTTCTTTGGGTGAGCATCCAAAGAAGTGTTGAAGAGGCAGGAAAAACGATTTGTTTTTGATGTCCGTCAAAGCACGGGAATAAGATATCCAATATGAATGGTTAATTATATCTAGTAATTTTAAAGTTTCGTTCAGGTAAATTGAACGTTATTGGTTTGAGCTGAACAAGCTTCAGAATGTAAAAAGGCACCGCAAAGGGTGCCTTTTGTTTGTCTTCCAACTCAAGCTGCTAAAGGCTTAGAGGAGTAAAGTGTTTTCTTACGATGTATTTGAGATGACGGTTGGTCGCTTCAATGATCTCGAATTCAGCTCCTTTGTAAGAGATGACTTTTCCTTCTGTCAGGTCATATTCGACAGGAACAGTAAATGCTCCTCTGATCATGTTATTAGTGAACTCACGGTACATGAAGTTCACTTTTGAGCCATGTTTACCCGTGTAAATCATTTCTTTAAATTGGGAGTCAGCGCCTTCCACTGTTCTTGGTTTGATTGAAACGGGTGCATTTTCGTCGGTACAGAAATACAAAACGTCATAATTGCAGAGAGTGTTGTTGGTTTTGTCTAGGTAGATATTAGTTTTATGCAGAGTAAAGCCTGAATCCATCCCTGCCGTAGGTGAGAGCGCCATGTACTCGTCATATCGGCTTGCATCCGCCACTTTTACGTAGGTACCGATTTCCATCGTAAGCAAGCCACCCTTCAGATCAAGTGGGGTGTGCACGCTAAATGAATCTTTAGTTTGTGCGTAGCTGTATTCGACAATTGGTTCGCCCAATGATTTTGTTGTTACAAGGCCTACATCTGGCGCATCAATTGATTGAATTTGACCGTAGTAGGGTTTGCTCGCACAACCTGAAAGAGCCAATGCTGCAAATGAAATAATGATTAACAAGATTTTCTTCATGGTATTCTCTTCGCCTTTTAATTTATATGGTGCATTGTACTGTTAATTATTTTTATGTAAATAGTATGGTGTACTTTATTTATTAGAGTTAATGAAGCAATTCACTAATTGGGATTTGCTCAACAAGTGAGAGTTGATACATTAGTGCTTTCAAAAAATGGAGGCATCATGGATCTCGATATCTACCAAGTGGACTCTTTCACCACCGAACCTTTCAAAGGAAACCCTGCTGGAGTTTGCCTCTCACAAGAACCGTTACCAGAGGCATTGATGTTCTCTATCGCTGAAGAAATGGCGGTATCAGAAACCGCTTTTCTCTGTTTGAAAGACATGCGGCTGCGTTGGTTCACACCTAAAGTAGAAGTGGCGCTGTGCGGTCATGGCACATTAGCCACAGCGCAAATCTTAAAAGAACAAGGATTAGCGAAGGTTGGCGATACCATTGCCTTTCAAACTCTCTCTGGTGAGCTTCATGCAAAAGTAAACGAGTTGACAATTGAGCTCGATTTTCCTTCGACTCATCTTGAAATGGATGTTGAGCAAGACGCTGCGTTGCTAGCGGCACTTGGATTGAAAGCAGAGCAGGTGGTTTCTTACGCTCAGTTTGACAGCAAAGGCTTTATTGAAGTCGACAGTGAACAAACCGTGTTGGAACTCGAGCCTAACTTTGACGCACTAAAGAACATTCAAGGGCGTGGTGTGGTGGTAACTGCTCAATCGAAATCCCCGGATCTCGACTTTATCTCGCGTTACTTCGCTCCTTGGGTGGGCGTGAACGAAGATCCTGTTACAGGCTCAGCCCACTGCGCACTGACTCAGTTTTGGTCGCAAAAACTCGGTCAAAATCAGTTCCGTGCCTATCAAGCCTCAGCCCGCGGTGGTCATTTACAAACCGAACTGCTTGAAAACGGACGAATTAAACTGATTGGCTCTGCAAAGACGGTAATCAGCGGAAAACTAAAGGTATAACGCGATGAAACAATCCATTATCCATATTGCTTTGGTCGTAAAAGATTACGATGAAGCGATTGATTTCTATGTGAATAAGCTGAAGTTTGAGCTGGTGGAAGATACTTACCAACCAGAGCAAGATAAGCGCTGGGTTGTGGTTTCTCCACCGGGTTCTAATGGTGTGACACTATTGCTAGCCAAAGCGTCTAAGCCAGAGCAGCATGACTTTATCGGTAACCAAACCGGTGGACGTGTATTCCTATTTTTGAATACCGATGACTTCTGGCGTGATTACAACCGAATGGTAGAGCAGGGTATTAAGTTTGTTCGCCCGCCAGCGGAGCAAGACTACGGCACAGTTGCGGTATTTGAAGATCTCTATGGCAACCTGTGGGACTTGTTAGAGATGAGCCCAAGCCACCCAATGGCGTCGCGTCCATAGATTCATATAAATTGATATTAACAGCGTCTCTCCGGGCGCTTTTTTGTTTCAGGTATCCGCTTGTTTTAGCTCTTTCCTTACTTCTCATTATGCTTCACTTTGCCTATCAGCTTAATTCTCAAAATGATAATAATATAATAGATAATGTAAGATATTGATTTAAATGGTAGTTAACCCGGCATCATATTTGCGTTAACCCTCTACGACCAATGATTCAGTTATGAGGGGATAACATGAAAGTAGGGAAACTGATTGCGCTGACAAGTTGCTGCGTGTCGATGTCTGGATACGCGCTCACTACCAGTGATTTATCGTTCGAATCAGGCAGCGACAACTCAAACTACACCATTAAAGGCAAGCCTTTAGAGACAACATCCATTGCGGACTCTTTACCTCAGGATACGCTCTCGAATGTGTATTCGATGCTTCCAGAAGCCACGTACGTTAACAGTGCGTTTATCGCACCGGAGCGTTATTCAAATATCGATATCGATGACGAACTTGATGGTGCTGAATACGCAACTGCGTCTGTAACTTTCCTAAACGAAGGGGCCGGATATCGAAATACCCTCGGATATTTTGTTTATGACACAGATAACCCGCCAGCGACCAAAGATGATATTGCCGCTCACATAGTGATTTTCCCTAATACGTCTAAAGCTCCTGACGGTGATATGCAAGAAGGGGACACGATCAACCTAGATGTACAACTCACTGCAGGCCAAACGCTAGCGTTCTTCTTGATTCCAAATGGTTGGTATGTGAGTACTTATAACAACATTCCGCACCTTGGCCCTTGGAATACCCCTTTTTACAGTTTATCCAGTCTAAACCCAGAAGCGACTGCAGATTATCGTAGGCACAATGTAGCGTTCCTAGATACTGAGAATGAATTCCTCGTTTTGGGGTTTGAGGATATTCAACGCCCCAGTGGAGACAACGATTTTAATGACCTAATTTTTACTGTTGATGTGACACCTTTCTCGGCAGTTGATGGTGTGAATCCGGATGGCACCACTGACTCGAAATACGAAGTTCTTGTTCAAGAAAATGACCCTGAAGTGACTGTGACCTCGGTTTATCCAAGTTCCGACACTTACGCGACGATGGCATTCGAAGATCGTTGGCCTTTGATGGGTGACTACGACTTTAACGATGTAGTGTGGCGTTATCGTGTGACGGAACTATTGAACGGTCAACGTGAACTGAAAACCATTACGGTCGATTACACGCTTCAAGCAATGGGGGCTGGGTTCTCGAATGGTTTCGCAGTCAAGCTCCCTAATGTCGATCCAAGCAATCTTGCTTCTGTCACTCTGACTCGAAATGATGTCGCGGTGGAACATACCGTTCTTCAGTCGGGCAGCGAAGCAGTATTAATCGTTTCCGATAACTTGCGTGATGATTTGAATGATGTTGGCGTTCTTTCGCAGAGCTGTACTTATTATCGAACCCAGACAAGTTGTTTAGCTCAACAAAATGCTGGCGTTTTACAGTACCAATTAACGGTTGAAATGACCACTCCAGTCTCTCGAGACAGCATAGGCTATCCCCCATACGACTCGTTTATTTTCGCGGCTGACGACACCTATCATGGTGACTTTACTGCAACCCCACCGGGTATGACTTGGCAAACGCACTTTAAGCAATTTGGAGGCACAAACGCGATGAACAGTAGTTTCTTCAGGATGCATGATGATGACACATGGGGTGCAGAGTATTTCTTAACAAATAACAACATGCCTTGGGCGATAAACATTCGCGACGAATGGGATCACCCTGTTGAGCAGACCGATATCAGCAACGCCTACGCCAGTTTTTCTACATGGGTGACCAATAACGGAGAAACTGATACAGATTGGTATAGCGTGCCAGCAAGTGGCAAAGCCATCTCAGCAACGGAATAGAAAGGAGCATCGCATGAATATCTTCACAAGGCTGCTAACCATTATCTTTGTCTCATTGCTTGCCGTTGCCTGTGGAGGTGGTGACGGAGGCGGTGGAGGTTCTTCAACTCCTGCTCCTGAGGCATCGGATGATCCTATTAAAGGAACCCAAGATATTGTCGCACAGAGAGATTTTTCCTTTGATGTTGGTGAGACGATTACTCTCTCAATGAACTACCTAGGCTCTGTTGATGGAGCACTGCATCTGTATACCAAAGCAGCATTTACCGCAGAGAACGGCGATCAGATTGGTGACCCTTTGTCGCGCATCACAACTGTTTACCCGACCCGAACCAATCAGGTTAAGTTAGAGGTGAATGGTAATTGGACCAAGTTGTACGCGCAATGGGTGCCAATGAGCGCCAGTGAATCTGAGAAGAATTGGGTGATTTCGTTGAATCAATCCAACAACCATTACCATCTCGATTTTTAATCCAAGATGTCGTTAATAAGCAAAGCGTGGTTCAAGCCGCGCTTTATTTTTGATAAAAATCCTTCGCAACATTAGCGTGATCTATATCACCTATTGAGCGAATCAGATAGAATGGCGGCCACTTTCAATATGCCCTTGTCTCACCGTATCTCGAAAGTGAATTAACAAACTGTTATTTAAAGAAATTTCCTTCGAGGACGCCGCTATCATTAGTACAAACAATATCACCATGCAATTTGGTGCCGAGCCACTGTTCGAAAATATCTCTGCTAAATTTGGCAACGGTAACCGTTATGGTCTGATTGGCGCAAACGGCTGTGGTAAATCGACATTTATGAAAATCCTGAGCGGAGCACTAACGCCAAGCTCGGGCAACGTTTCTATTACTCCGGGGCTGAAACTGGGCGTATTGAGCCAAGATCAGTTTGCGTTCGAGCAATACAGCGTGATTGACGCTGTGATCATGGGCGACCGCAAGCTTTGGGAAGTGAAGCAGGAACGTGACCGCATCTACTCATTGCCTGAAATGAGTGAAGAAGATGGTATGAAAGTCGCTGAGCTTGAAAGTGAGTTCGCAGAAATGGACGGCTACACAGCAGAAAGCCGTGCTGGCGATATTTTGCTTCAAGCGGGTATTGAAGAAGAACTGCATTTTGGTTTGATGCAACAAGTTGCTCCGGGCTGGAAACTGCGTGTGCTTTTGGCGCAAGCCCTGTTTGCAAACCCTGATATCTTGTTGCTCGACGAACCAACCAACAACTTGGACATCCACACCATCAACTGGTTGGCAGAAGAGTTGAACCAACGTAAATGTACGATGATCATCATCTCGCACGACCGTCACTTCTTAAACTCTGTGTGTACTCACATGGCAGATATCGATTACGGCGAACTGCGCATTTACCCTGGCAACTATGAATACTTCCTTGAGGCATCTGGTCTTCGTCGGGAGCAGTTACTGGCTTCTAACGCGAAGAAAACCGCTGAAATCAATGAACTTCAAGAATTCGTAAACCGTTTTGGTGCGAATGCATCGAAAGCAAAACAAGCCAGTTCTCGCGCGAAGAAGATGGAAAAAATCCAACTCGATGAAGTGAAAGCAAGTAGCCGTGTTAGCCCATCGATTGATTTCGGTGAGGGTAAAAAACTGCATCGCTTAGCGTTGGAACTGCAAGACCTTGGTCACTCGTTTGGTGATGAATTGTTGTTTGAAAAAGGCAATTTGTTACTTGAAGCGGGCACTCGCCTTGCGATCATTGGTGAAAACGGTGTGGGTAAAACGACCTTGCTGCGTTGTCTAGTGAACGAACTCGAGCAAACTCAAGGCGTAGTAAAATGGTCTGAAAACGCTTCGATTGGTTACTGCCCACAGGACAGCAGTGCAGATTTTGATAATGATCTGACCATCTTTGAGTGGATCTCGCAGTGGCGTACCGTGAAGCACAATGACCTAATGGTGCGTGGCATTCTAGGTCGTTTGTTATTTACTGCTGACGACGCCAATAAAAAAGCGAAAAACTGCTCGGGTGGTGAGAAGAACCGCCTGCTGTTTGGTAAGCTAATGATGCAAGACATCAACGTGCTGATCATGGATGAGCCAACCAACCACATGGATATGGAAGCCATCGAAGCACTGAACAGCGCATTAAAAGACTTCACTGGTACTTTGATCTTCGTTAGTCATGACCGTGAGTTCGTATCATCTTTGGCGACGTCGATCATTGATGTGAAAGACAAACAGCTAGTGAGTTTCCAAGGTACGTTTGAAGAGTACATGGCACATCAGCAAAAAGTGTTGAGTGCCGCGTAACCAACGTAGCTAAGCCATATAATTTTGAACAAGCCAAGAAGATATACCTGTTAAACAGAGACTTTGATGGCTTGTTCACTATGATGAATTAATCTAAACCTAATAAAGGTAAGGTGGTGAGTACCATGTTCACTATCCATAATTAAGGAGCCGTTCATGAGCCATGAATTTATGACCGACGAAGAACGTATTGAACTGCAGAAGAACAACCCACTGCACGGTCTAAAATTGGAAGACATGTTGCAACAGCTTGTTGACCATTACGGTTGGGAAATCCTCGACACAGCAATGCGTATGAACTGTTTTAACACTAAGCCAAGCATTGCGAGCAGTGTTAAATACCTGAAGAAAACAGAATGGGCTCGCGAGCGTGTAGAAAACTTCTACCTATACCGTTACAAGCGCATGCCAAAGGCGTCTGAATACGAGTACAACCTTCCACCACGTGCACGTACGTTCCGTCATGGATTGGAGCCGCGTGAGCCAATGGAACTGACGGTTGAATCGATCCTGGCTTCACAAGCGAAGGCAGCATCTGCCCACAAAGAGCGTTCAGCAAAGCAACGCTCAGATCGTGCTCGTTTTAACAACCGCCGTCGATAAGCTTTCAGCTCTCTTGTGCTTGTAGGCTTGATGCCTAGGTACAAGAATAATTTTGATGAAAAGCCAAACTATCCAGTTTGGCTTTTTTGTTGTGTCTCTGAGGCGACATTGCTAGCTCGACTTCCTATTAAGAACCATTTGGTTAGGGAACAAGGAAGCTGAGCTCTATGTGTTAGCGATACAAGCTGAACTTCTTGGTCAATTCTCGAAGAGTTTCAGTCTCGCCGAACAAACAAATACCCAAGTATTCTAATTCTGCTTCCAGCGTGTTTTTGGTGGTTTGCTGTTGAACCTCAGAGCCGCCTTCTACCATTGTGTGAGTAAAATCGGAGAAGGGGATACTTTTGTCGAGTGCTTCTTGGCGAAGTTTTCTGATTTTGTTGGAGTTATCCGATCTCAAGACGATAAACGGATAGTGCGAGATATTTGGATGAACATTGCCGTCGAGGTCGTGGTAGTCGGTGTAGACTGCGTCGCCATCAGAAAGTTGATTCGCAAGGCTTACACTCAAGTGTCCTACTACGTTAACGGCGCGTCCCACTTCGACTTTTTTACTGATTACGGCAACAAATCGTTTTTGGTTTTCGTTGGGAAGTTGATTCATGGAGGACCTCGTTTCTCTAATGATCTGGCTATTGTTTAACTGTCTCCATTGTATTTCTTCGCGCGCGCAATTTTGTTTCTAACATTGCTGTCGAAAAGCCAAGTTTGCAATAAACGAATGATTTAATCGTTTTTCATGCAATAAGATTTCCCGAGTTTGCAAATAGACAAGGCACCAACGGAGTGTCGGTGCCTTAGGTCGAGGATGAACCAAGTTCTATTGTTTGTTTAGCTCTGCCGCGGTATCCACAAAGATGCCTTGGATGTCTTTCGCTTCACGTTCTGTTTGACCACCATGTTTTAGGAACGCGTCGATGATCGCCGCGGTTTTTTGCTCTTTTACGGCGACTTAGTCGTTACTTCGATTTTTGCATCTCAACTAAGCCACCCGCGTTATGAAGGTTGGTAAACCCTTGTGATTGCAGGTACTGATACGCTTGCCCTGAGCGATTACCACTGCGGCAGTAGAGCACGATTTGCGTGTCTTTATCGACATTAGCAAAGTGTTTATCTAACTCTGAAAGCGGGAAGTTAACTGCATTGTCCAAGTGACCATCGGCAAACTCTTGTGGCGTGCGTACATCGACAATCATTGCGCCTTGCTCGATCCATTGCCAACCCTGCTCTGCACGTTCAGAAGCTAATACCGGTGGTGCGGTGAAAGCTAAGCTCAAACAAGTGAATACAATCGGAAGTAATTTTTTCATTTAGTTCCTTTCCTCAAGGTCAATTGCCCTTAATCGTTCTGATGAAGATTATACGTGCGATTATCAAACTTCGATGTGGCATCAGTCGAAATGTCGTAACTCAGCGTGTTATGACTTTAATCCTAACATGGCGCCAAACACCAATAACCCAGCGCCACAAGCTTGATTCAACCTATGTTTCACGCGCAGTAATAAGCTCTGTAATCGCGGTGAGGTAAACAAGATGGCAACCATAGAAAACCACATCCCGTGTAGCGCAATCATGTAGACACCGTAACCTAAAGCTAGGTGCTTTGATGCTGCATTCGGGTCGATGACTTGGCTAAAGATACTCAAGAAGAACAACATGGTTTTTGGGTTAAGCACATTGCACAAAAAGCCTTGGAAAAAGAACTGCCAAATGGAGATGCTTTGTTGTGTTTCCCCCTCTATCTTCTGCTGAGAGTCAGCCCCAAAAATCCCTTTTAATCCTAGATAGATCAGATAAGCCGCACCGAGGTAGCGAATCAAACTGAACAACCATTCGTTCTGTGAGATTAAGTAACTGATACCAAGCAATGAATAGGTAATGTGCACCGAAATCGCAAGACTAATGCCCACGGCACTCCAAATCCCCGCTCGTCTACCATTGTTGAGGCTATTCCTAAGAACCAATACAAAATCGGCTCCGGGACTGATGACAATGAGTATGCCTAATAAGGCAAGGCTGAAAAGCTCCATGATGTTTCCTGTTTCTTCGTTGTTATGAATGGGGCAATTGTAGGTCGAGAGTCCGGAGACTATAATCGAAACAAATTCTGCTAAGTGTGAGAAAAAATCACAGATGAGGCATCTTAAATCCTTCCATGTTTTCCATGTCGCGGCATCTTCTGCGAGTTTTAGTGAAGCAGCAAACAAGCTCAATATTACGCATGGCGCAGTGAGTAAACAGATCAAAGTGTTGGAAACCTATCTGGCTCAACCTCTGTTCTACAAACAGGGGCGCAATATGTTGCTCACTAAAGAGGGGGAGATGCTGAAAAGCTACACCGAGCAAGCATTTCAAGCGCTGGAAACTGGCGTGAGCAAGCTGGCGCAGGAGAAGCACCAATACCTTGAAGTCTCTTGTGAGCCAACGTTAACTATGCGTTGGTTGATGCCAAGGCTTTCCGCGTTTAATGATGGTTGTGACGCAGATGTTCGTCTTTCGACTGCTGGAGGCCCGGTAACGCTCGGCTCGACAGGGCTTGCTATGGCGATTCGTCGAGATGACTTTGAGCCTTTGTATCACTACCCAAAAACCAAGTTAGTGGAAGAGTGGGTGGGTCCCGTGTTTTCTCCGGACTACTGGCAGCAAGTGAAAAGTGATTTGAACTCTGTGAAGCTATTACACAGCCAAACCAGACCTGAAGCATGGCAAGAATGGATGCCGCGCTCTGGTGAAGCGTCGATGAATGGCAAAGCAGAACAGTCTTTCGCACATTTCTATTTCTGCATTCAAGCTGCAGTCGACGGCTTAGGCGCGGCGATGGGCTCTTATCCTCTAGTGATGGACGACCTCGAACGCGGCAACCTTGTTGCGCCATTTGGTTTTGTGTCGTCAGGGCATGACTATGTCTTATTGACTCAAGACAAAGCACGTTCTGAACTGGAACAAAAATTTGTCCATTGGCTGCAAAACCAAATGGTGGAGTGTGTGCCCAATAACTAAGAATTTTTTGAAAACAAAAGGCCAGCTCTCGCGAACTGACCTTTGAAGAGGGAAGAGTGATAGAGGCTTATTGAGGCGCTTTCATCGCTTCAGATTGCTCGCCCGTCATCACGAAGTGCAACTCACCACCCGGTTTGAACTCGGAATGGTCGAAGAAGAAACCGTTATCCAAAGCTTTGCCATTGATGGTGACAGACTTGATGTACATGTTGCCATCGGCGTTGTTCTCTGTGGTGATGGTGAACGTGCCGCCTTTCACCGGAATCACTGCTTTGTCGAATAGCGGGCGACCCACAGTGTAGATAGGTTCTGCTGCGTTCACTTGGTAGAAGCCTAATGCAGACATCACATACCAAGCGGACATGGCGCCCACGTCTTCGTTACCAATGACGCCTTCTGGCGCTGCAAAGTACATGTCATCCAGAATGTGGTCGACGACTTGTTGCGTCTTCCATGGTTCTGCGGTCCAGTTGAATAGGTAAGGAATGTGGTGCGAAGGCTCGTTACCAAACGCAACTTGACCAATCAAACCAGACATATCCGGTGTTTCTGTGCCTTGGCTTTCTGCGGTGAAGGTTGCTTCTAGGTTTTTCTGGAACTCAGCATCGCCACCCATGATGGTTTTTAAGCCCGCGATGTCATGCGGTACAAACCAAGTCCACTGCCACGCGTTACCTTCGGTGTAGTTGCCTGTCTCGTGTTCTGTGCCGTATGGGTCGAATGGCGTCATGAAGGTTTCATCAATCATCACTGGGCGCATAAAGCCCGTTACGCCATGCTCTGCGTATTCCGTCGGGTTGTAATCGAAGTACTTTTTGTAGCCTTTTGAGCGTTCAAGGTATTGCTCTTCCGCTTGAGTATCACCGGCTGCTTTGGCAATTTGTGCGATAGCCCAATCGTAGAACGCATTTTCCAGACCGTAAGAAACAGACTCAACCGTGTAGTCTTCGAATACTGGCTCACCATCGATACGTTGGATGGCAGGCGTGAAGCCGTTTTTCTCAATGTAATCGATGTGCTTGGTTAAAGTGCGATCCAATACGCCCTGATCCCAATCGGCTTGCAGTGCCGGGTAGTTGTCGTAAGTCGAAGAGTCGATTGCGGCTTTCAGTGCCAATTCTTTCTCTTGTTGAGTAAACTCTTCTGGGAATTTGGTCATCGCATCCGCAATCACTGCTACCGCTGGGTAGCCAACCATGGTGCCAGTTTCGTCACCTAAGTGTTCCCACTTCGGTAGCAAGCCGCTTTCAGTGTACTTCTGAACTAGGTTCTTCGCGTACTGCACCGCGCGGGTTGGTTCAGTGATGGTTTTTAGTGGGTGCAACGCACGTTGGGTATCCCATAGAGAGTAAACCGAGAAGTTTGGCTGTTCTTCTGTTGCTTGACCATAAGCGATGGAGTATTCCCCTTCGCCTTCACGAATTGAGCCTTTGCCCATGCCTCGGAATCGACCATCTACGTCTTGATGCACCATCGGCGCAATCTTGGTGTGGTAAAGCGCAGTGTAGAAGATCTCTTTCTGATCTTCGGTGCCCCCTTCGATAGAGAAGTTGAGCGCTTTTGCCCATTTCTCACGTGCGTTGCTGCGCGCTGTATCGAAAGAGACATTGGCTTCGGCATCGTAGTTGTTTTCTGCACCTTGTGGGTCAACCGCAGATAACGCCACTTGAGCATTCAACTCTTGTGAACCTTCATCTTCAAATTCGATGTAGGCCGTGACGTCCGCTTTGACACGTTTGATGGCATTACCTTCATCATCGTAAATCAATTCAGAAACGTGCTCTGCCGTTAGGCCGTCAACAGGTTCGCCATTGGCAAGGATGTAGACGTCTTTGATCTTCTTATCGAAAGTCGCATAGAAGAAGACTTTTTGGTTTTTCGCCCAACCAGAGAAGTGCGCTGCATCACGCTCACCCGTGATGGTATGACCGTCTTCGCTCACCGTCAGTTTGTTGCGCAGAGAGGTTGAACCCCAGTCGCTGTTTAGGATGGAGTTGAGGTCAATCTTCAAACGTTGTGGTTGACCTTGCGGGTAGGTGTAACGATGGAAGCCGACACGTTCAGAAGCAGTAAGCTCAGCTTTGATGCCGTTTTCTGCAATCTTCACAGAGTAGTAACCTGCTTCTGCCACTTCAGAGGTTTTGTCCATCTTGACCGAAATCGCTTCTCGGTAGTCGTCGCTGTCTTCGATGTATTTAGCTTTATCTTCGGTAAACGGTAGGAACAGAATGTCACCTAAGCCGCCCATACCCGTGCCGGATAGGTGAGTGTGGGAGAAGCCAAACAGGGTCTTTTTATCGAAGTGGTAACCTGATGAAGAGTGCCAGCCGATCAACTCGGTATCTGGAGAAAGTTGCACCATGCCTTCTGGCACAACAGGACCCGGGAAGGTGTGTCCGTTAAAGCCTGTTCCAATGAATGGATCGACGTATTTGAGGTTGGAAGTATCGACGCTTGGTGAGGTGTTATCGTCGTCATTGTTGCAGCCAGCCAAACCAATAGCACTTGCAATCACAGCGGTGGCGATAGCGGTTTTCGTAAAGTTCATAATCTTGATTCCTTAGGCAGGAAGCGCGTCACTTCCTGCCACTGAGTTAATCTATCTGCTTATTCTTTAAACACGAATTACATAAAACGTTACTGAGCTTGAAGCGCTTCTTGCTTGTCACCCGTCATGACGAAGTGAAGCTCACCGCCTGCTTTGATTTCGCTGTGTTTGAAGGTGAAGTTGGCATCCAGCGGTTTGCCGTTGATGGTTACAGACTTCACGTACTTGTTGTGTGGGCTGTTATTGTCTGCGATGACTGTGAACTCGCCACCTTCCACTGGAATGGTGATTTCATCAAACATAGGACGACCGATGGTGTAGACCGGATCCGCAGGCGTCACTTGGTAGAAGCCCATTGCCGACATCAAGTACCAAGAGCTCATCTGACCCACGTCTTCGTTACCAATCAAACCAGTTGGCTCGCTGGTGTACATCTTTGACATGATGCGGTCTAGGTACTCTTGCGCTTTCCATGGCTCATCCGTTAGCGCGTATAGATAAGGAATGTGGTGTGATGGCTCGTTACCGTGCATGTACTGACCGATGTAACCCGTTAGGTCTGGCAGCTCTTCGCCTGTGTTTGAAGAACGCGCGTTGAATAGCTCGTCCAAGTCTTCACGGAACGCTTTCTCTGGCGTGGTGTCTTTGCCTTGCGCCAAGTCTGCTTGGTAGATTTCTTGTTTCAGACGATTGAAATCGTGCATTGGTTGGAACTTCCATTGCCACGCGTTCCCTTCGGTGTAGGCAAACTCGTCCACGTAGTAAGGGTCAAATGGTAGCAGTGGGCATTTCTCTTTCATCACGCCTGAGCCTTCAGGCCATTCAACCATTTCACACTCATCCAAACGCTCTTCATCAATTGGTTGGTTGAACTCCAAAGGCGGTTTGTTTGGTGATGAGCTTAGCGGGTGGTTTTTCGGACGTAAGAAGCCCGTCTCTGCATCCCAATGGTTAAGCCAGTTGTCCGCACGAGTCATAAACTCTTCTTGCAGTTTTACATCGCCAGCCATGCGTGCGATTTCTGCCATTGCCCAGTCACCGTAAGCAAACTCAAGCGTGTAAGACGCACTGTTCCAGTAGCCGTGATGAACAAAGCCGTTTTCTTCGTACACCTTCACTTGCACAACGTTTGCTGCGCCGATGTTGTTGTCTTCCGTCCAATCTGGGAATTCAGACGCCTCGTGGTAACGCACCGTAAACTCAGCCGCTTCTTTGGCAAGTTGTGGGTCGATGTCTAAGCCTTTTGCCATCGCGTCAGCAATGATAGAAACCGCAGGGAAGCCGATCATA
This sequence comes from Vibrio sp. LB10LO1, assembly GCF_010092875.1. Taxonomy (NCBI): domain Bacteria; kingdom Pseudomonadati; phylum Pseudomonadota; class Gammaproteobacteria; order Vibrionales; family Vibrionaceae; genus Vibrio; species Vibrio sp. LB10LO1. Next base: position 56,503 of record NZ_JAADJW010000008.1, on the reverse strand, counting down.
GTGCCCGTGTAGTGGCTGTGCAGTTCCCATTTCGGCAAGATGCCACCGTCTTCGTATTTACGAATCAGGTCGTTGGCAAACTCTTCGGCACGTTCTGGGTCGATGATGGTTTTCAGTGGGTGCGCTGCACGGAAAGTATCCCACATGGAGTACACAGAGTAGTTTGGTGTGTCGCCCGCGTCTTTTTGAATGCGAGTACGCATCGCAGGGTATTGGCCGTCGACATCTTGGAAAATCATTGGCGCGATAGAAGCATGGTAAAGCGCAGTGTAGAAGATCTCTTTCTGATCTTCCGTGCCGCCAGATACCATCATACGGCTAAGCTCTTGGTGCCATGCATCGTTGGCTTGAGCGCGCGCAGTATCAAATGACACGTCTTTTGCTTCTGCTTCTAGGTTTTTCTCCGCACCTTCTGTGCCTGTTGGTGACAAGCCTACTTGGATTTCTAGCGGTGTTGATGATGGTGCGAATTCTAGGTAAGCGATGGTTTTCACTGCGTCGATGTTGTCGTTGTTTACATCGATTTCCGTTTCTGCGCCGTCAACCAAAGCAATGGCTTTGACGATAGGTTGGTTGAAGGTGGCGTAGAAGTAGACGTGCTGGTTGTTCGCCCAGCCATTCGAGCTACGTAAACCGCGAATGGTGTAAGCGTCGATGAACTCTAAATCACCCTTCATGGTGCGGTTGTTGAAGTGACCTTTGTTGAGGGTGTGGTCTAAATCGAACTTGATGTGTGGCGTAGTGCCTTCTTTGAAGGTATAGCGGTGGAAGCCAACACGTTGCGTGGTAGTTAACTCAGCTTTGATTTCGCCTTTGTTCAGTTCAACTGCGTAGTAGCCCGCTTCTGCGGTTTCGTTGTCTTTGTCGAAGGTGTTGAAAACGGCGTTTTCTTTCTTGGTGAAAGGCAGTACTAAGATGTCACCAAGGTCAGTGATGCCTGTGCCAGAAAGGTGAGTGTGGGAGAAGCCATACACTGGGATTTCAGTCAGCTTGCCGTGGTCGAAGTAACCGGCAGCAGAGCCCCAGCCTTCCATTTCGGTATCAGGAGAAAGTTGCACTAAACCGTAAGGCACAACCGCCCCTGGGAAGGTGTGACCGTCTGCACCTGTACCAATCAATGGATTGACGTATTGAGTTAGTGTGGTATCGAGGGAGGGGGTTCCAGATTTGCTGTTGTCGTCATCACTGTTACAACCAGCAAGACCAAACATGGCAGCGAGTATAGCGGTAGAGATAAGGGTTCTTTTTAGTTTCATTTTTATGGTTCCACTGAAGTGAAGTTTTTTAGGGGGCTGGATGCCCCCTTTCGTTATTTGGATAGGTATCGGTTACTGCGCTTTCATCGCTTCAGATTTGTCTGAAGTCATGACGAAATGCAGCTCACCACCGTCTTTCAAATCGCTGTGCGCGAAGCTGAAGTTGTCACTCAATTGTTTGCCGTTGATGGTCACCGACTTCACGTAGATGCTCTCTTGGCTGTTGTTTTCTGAGGTGATGGTGAATTTACCGTCCGCGACTGGAATCACGGCTTTGTCGAACAGAGGACGACCGATGGTGTAACTTGCTTCGCCCGGTGTGACTTGGTAGAAGCCCAATGCAGACATCACATACCACGCCGACATCTGACCTACGTCTTCGTTACCAATCAGACCTTCATGCGTTGGGTGGTAGAACTCGTTCATCGCTTGATCGACGATTTCTTGTGTCTTCCAAGGTTCTGCCGTCCAGTTGTAGAGGTAAGGCACGTGATGATCTGGCTCGTTACCCATCACGAACTGACCGATGTAGCCAGACATGTCGTGTGATTGGCTCGTATCAGCGTTGGAGTCTGCATTAAACAGCGCATTCAAGTTAGCGAGGAATGCCGCTTTGCCTTGTTCGGTGATGTCTTCAGGAAGAGAGAAGTCAGTGCGGTCGATGTGCTCGCCACCCATCACGTTAGCTAGACCGTTCAAGTTGTGCGGTGCAAACCATGTCCATTGCCATGTGTTGCCTTCGGTAAAATCTTCACCACGGTGCTCGGCGCGGTAAGGCCAGAACACGTCACTTTCGTTGAGTGCTTTGCGGTCTTTACAAGCGTTGTAGTCCATACCGTCTGGGATAGACAGCGCCATGTTGTCGTCCAAACATTCTGCTTTCAGGTTATTTGCCCAAACTTTGCTGCCGCTGTTCATGTAAGCCGGACGCATAAAGCCCGTCGCACCCAATGCGTTGCCTTTGGTGTCTTGCAGTTTGCCGTATTGCTCTGGGTTGTAATCGAAGTAGTTCTTGAACGATTCTGAGCGCGCCATGTAGCGGTCATACTGCTGGTCGTTGCCCGCAAGTTTAGCGATCTGAGCGATACACCAGTCGTAGTATGCGTTCTCAAGACCGTAAGACACCGACTCGTTCACGAGCTCGTCGTACTTATCGACTTTCAAGCCTTCCACGTAACCCGGTTTGTCACCAGAATCCGGTGCCCATTTGGTGTTAGCTGGAATAAAGCCGACGTCTTCTTGGTAGTCGTTATGACGCGTCATGACCGTGAAGCGTTTGTCACCGTTCCAAGCGTCTTGGTAAGGCACCCAGCTTTCGGTTTTATCAAGGTTGAAGTTGACTGTTTCGTCAGCGGCTTTCAGTGCCAAATCAAACTCAGCAGAGGTAAAGGCTTCTGGGTGTTTGACCATGATATCGGCAATAACCGAGACCGCTGGATGACCGACCATTTCACCGGTGTAATCCGAGTGCAGTTCCCATTTTGGTAATACGCCGCCCGTTTGGTATTTGTTCAATAGATCGCGTGCGTGTTCAATTGCGCGGTCTTTATCGATGATGGTTTTCAGTGGGTGTGCGGCGCGGAAGGTATCCCACATTGAGTATACCGAGTAGTTCACTAAGCCATCTTCTGCTTGGTGCACTTTGCCATCCATGCCACGGTATTTGCCATCCACATCTTGGTATAGGAATGGAGCAACAAACGTACGGTAGAGCGAGGTGTAGAACATGGTTTTGTCGGCTTTGTTGCCGCCTTCCAGTTCAAACTCGCCAAGGATGTTTTCCCAAGCCAAGCGGTTTTGTTGTACGACGTTGTCGAAGTCCCAGCCGTTGGTGTCTGCTTCTAGGTTTTTCAGTGCGCCGTCAACGCCAGTACCAGAAATCGCTACTTTGACCACCAATGGCTCATCGCTCTTACCAAAGTTCAAATGCGTCAGGACATCGTTTGCGCGTTTTGCCAAACGTTCTGGGTCAGGTTCTGGCTCGCCCGGCATTGGTTTGTGCTCTGCGTAGCCACGGTAATCTTCCAAGCCGACTTCGGTAGCGTCAGTTGGAGTCAGTTTGCTTTCAGAAGCCAGCTTGGTGTACAGGTTCTCTTCAATGATTGGATCAGAGAATTCTGCTGCGAAGAACACGGTTTGCCATTGACCCCATTCGTTTGAGGTACGTGCGCCTACGACGGTAGTGTCGTTAACGCGTTTGTAGTAGATGCTGCGAGAGTGATTGCCGTATTGCTCCAACAGTTCGTGTTGCAGGTCGATACGTACTTTGCGGTCTTCACCCGGCTTGAAGGTGTAACGTTGGAACGCCACGCGGTCGGTTGCTGACAGCTCAGCTTTTACGCCGGTTTCTACAAGATCAACCGAGTAGTAACCAACCTCTGCCACTTCCGAGCTTTTATCCATGGTTACGGCATCGGTATTGAAGCCTGTGTATGGCAAGAAAGCGAAGTCGTTTAGGTCGCCTTTACCTGCGCCGGAAATGTGGGTCATTGAGAAGCCAGAAAGCAAGCTGTGTACTGGGTCGTATTCGACAGGCGAGCCTTTGCCATTCCAACCGTTTGGGTCGAAGTTATCTGGTGATGGCTGAATCATACCTTCTGGCATAACTGGAGACGGGTTAACGTTGCCAAGACCTTTAGTGCCGATCAAGGTATCAACGAATTCCAAAGTAGGGGTAGAGATAACTGGAGTTTCCGGATCAGAGTCGCTGCCACAACCAGCAAGACCAAGCATGGCGGTTAACACTGCGGTAGAGAGTAGGGTTCTTTTTAGTTTCATTGTTTTTATTCCACGAGAAAAGGGGACACGAGGTCCCCTCAAAATCATTATTCGCCAAGGTTGGCTTGCATTGCTTCAGGCTTGTCAGCCGTCATCACGAAGTGCAGTTCGCCGCCTGCTTTGAATTCGCTGTGCTGGAAGGTGTTGTACACATCCAGAGGCTTACCGTTGATGGTTACTTCTTTGATATACATGTTGTCTGGACCGTTGTTCTCAGCCGTTACCGTGAAGGTGCCAGAGCCAATGTCTACCGTCGCTTTGTCGAAGATTGGGCGGCCGATGCTGTAGGTTGGATCGGTTGGCGAGATTTGGTAGAAGCCCAGTGCTGACATCAAGTACCACGCCGACATTTGACCTACGTCTTCGTTACCGATGATGCCGTCTGGCGTCGGTTTGTAGAACTGGTCGTAAACTTGGTCTAGATATTCCTGCGCCTTGTAAGACTCTTCAGTGCGGTTGTACAAGTAGATGACGTGGTGCGAAGGCTCGTTACCGTGAATGTACTGACCGATGTAGCCTGTCATGTCTTGGTGCGCTTCACCGCCATTTGGATCGGCAGTAAATAGGTTGTTCAGCTTGTCGTTCAGACCTTGCGTGCCGCCCATGATTTCAGTCAGTTTGTCCAAGTCTTGCATGAACGCCCATTGCCACTGCCACGCGTTACCTTCTGTGTAGTAGAACGCGTCAGACTTGTATGGGTCGAAATCAGTTGAAGCGTATTTCAGCGCACATGGGTCGCCTTCTTTCAGTTCTGTTGGTACGAAGAAGCCCGTGCCGTCTGCGTTACCTGCTTCTGCATCCCAGTGTTTCAAAGAGTTGTAAGAACGAGCTTTGAACTCTTCATACGTGTCCATATCGCCAGCGGCTTTTGCCATTTCTGCGATCGTCCAATCGTAGAATGAGAATTCCAACGAGTACGACACTGAGTTCCAGTTCGGGTAGCGAACACACTGTTCTTTCTCGTGGTAGTTCAACTGGCCAGCCATGAGTGAGCTTAGGATGTCGTCATGAATCTGTGGGTATTCATGCGGTGTGTAACGCGCTGATTTCACTGAAGCCGTGTAAGCTTGCTCTGCATCAATCAAGCCTTTGGTTACCGCGTCGCCCAAGATCGCTGCTGATGGGTAGCCGATCATGGTGCCGGTTTCTGAGCCGTGACCTTCCCATTTCGGCAGTAAACCAAACTCGTCGTTGGATTTACGAATCAAGTCTTTCACGTATAGCGTTGCTTGAGCTGGGTCGATGATAGTCCACATTGGGTGAACGGCGCGGAACGTATCCCACGTTGAGTAAATCGAGTAGTTTGGTGTGTCGCCATCTTTCAGTGTGCGCACTGTGCCAAGCATATCCACGTATTGACCATCCACATCGTAGAACTCGATTGGCGCGATCATCATGTGGTACATGCCAGTGTAGAAGTTGGTTTTCTCTGCGTCTGTGCCGCCTTCAACTTTGATTTTTGCTAGTTTCTCAGCCCACGCGTATTCTGCGTCTTCTTTTACTTTTGCTAGATCGAAACTTGGTGCTTCCGCTTCTAAATTTTTCTGTGCGCCTTGCCAGTTAACTGGAGAGATACCAACACGGATTTCAATTGGCTCTTCGCCTGTGCCGAAGTTTAGGTAAGCGGTCAGATCATCGCCTGAGTAAACCGCGCCATTGCGCATTTCGCGCGTTGGTTCAAGGTCTTGTTCGCCCAATAGTGCTTTGGCGATTGGTTGGTTGAATTTCGCGTAGAAGAAGATGTCTTGACCTTGGTGATCTTGCCCTTGGAACCAGCCTGTTGAGGTTTTACGACCGCGAATGGTGTATTCGTCCACCACTTCAACTTTGTTCTTCAAAGACTTGCCGTTGTTGTTCATTAGGGTATGACCCAAATCGAACTTCACGTTGCGGTCCGCGCCATCAGCAAAGGTGTATTTGTGCAAGCCAACGCGTTTGGTTGCGCTCAGTTCTACTTCGATTTGACCTTGGTTTAGCTTGGTTTTGTAGTAGCCTGCGCTTGCTTCTTCATTGGCTTTGTCGAAAGAGTTCAGCTGAGTGTTTGCCATGTCTGCATATGGCAGAACCAAGATGTCGCCTAAGTCCGTTGCGCCTGTACCTGAAAGGTGAGTATGGGAGAAGCCGTACAGCGGAACGTCAGTGTTAACCACTTCGCCAGTTTCGTAGTTGGATGAATCCCAGTAGCCAGAAGCTGAGTGCCATGGGTTAAGTCCTGATTCATGGTCTGTGTTAGAACCGATGAAAGTATCTGGAGACAGCTGAACCATACCTGCCGGTACCGTCGCGCCCGGGAATGTATGACCAGAAGCTGCTGTGCCGATCATTGGATCGACGTATTTCAACACCGCGAGATCAATAATTGGATCGCCCGGCAGTGAAGAGGAAGAATCGTTGTCGCTGTTACAGCCAGCCAAGCCACCCGTCAGACCAACCAGGATAGCCAAAGAGATAAGATTACGTTTAAACATGTGCATACCGTTTTGTCGTTATTTGTATATAAAAAAGTGTTTATAAGAGACTGTTTATAAAGGACTGCTTATAAAATTTTCTTGTAGGGATAGCCGGGAGATGCGCTCTCCCGGCTGAGTTGTCACTATTGGGATTAACGAGAACCTGCTGGCATCTCGTCTTCATGCAAGAACTCACCGATGCCTTGCGCTGGTGGAAGATCTTGCTCTAAAGAGCCCCAACGTTGATTTGGTTTGTCGCCCATCACGAACTCCAACTCACCGCCGTACATGATTTCGTCATGAGTCAGGTAAGTACGGTTGAAGTCTTTGCCGTTGTAGCGAGCCGATTGAATGAAGATGTTTTCGCGGCTAACGTTCTTCGCGGTCACCGTGAACTTCTGGTTGTTGCCGACATCGATAGACGCGCTTTCGAACAGCGGAGTACCGATTTCGTAGATGCCAGAAGAAGCGTTCACTGGGTAGAAGCCAAGTGCACGGAACACGAACCACGCAGAGAGCGTACCGAAGTCGTCGTTACCACAAATGCCGTCAGCGGTATTCTTGTAGCAAATGTTGGTTGCTGCTGCGATGGCTGCCTGACCTTTCCAAGGTTGACCGACGTAGTTGTACAAGTACGGCACGTGGATATCTGGTTCGTTACCTTGAACGTGCTGACCAACGTTACCTGTGTTGAACACAGGGAATTGGTTGTCGCCAGCGTTGCGGTCTGGGTAGGTTGACCAGTACTCATCCAAGCGAGCTGCAAACAAGTCACCGCGTTCTGCTTCAGGGTTTTGTGTCTTGTCGAAGCGTGTCATCAGGTCAATCAAGCCATGAATGTCGTGCTGAACACTGAACGAGTATTGCCAGCCATTCGACTCAGAGAATGCCCAGTTGAACATGTCTGGACGCCAGTCTTTACCCACCGCACGACCGGTGATTGGGTCTACCCAACCTGCATCGATAAACTCGCCATCGTAGTCACGGGCTTTGAACCAACCTTGGTATTGCTTACCACCGAAGTCGAATTGCGCTTGCCAGTTTTTAGAACGGTTAGCGAACTCGGTGTAGCGTGGATCTTCTTCACCAAAGACTTCTTTGATCGATTGCGCGATTGCCCAGTCGTTCATTGAGTATTCAAGCGAGTAAGATGCTGTCCAAGAGTCTTTAAATGGTGAGTGACCGCCGTAAGAATCTGGTGGAGTGTCGTGCAATTGCGCTGGCACGTAACCTTGTTCTTCGTACTCTTTGATCCATGCTACGCCTTGACTCGTTGCTGCGCGTGCGTCAGTGATCATCGCTTCAACTAAGCGCTCTTTTACGTCTTTGCGCTCTGCCTCTGTAAAACCAAGGTCGATCATGCGTTTTTCTAGTGAACCTTTCGACAACACATCATGAATCACAGGCGTTGAGTGCATGCCCATCATCATGCCGGTTTCGTTGCCTTTGAATGTCCACTCAGGCAGACGACCTTTGCGCACGTTGCCTTTGTCATCCACCCATTCTTCTTCGGCGTAAGACAACATAGACAGAACCACGTCTGCTAGGCGGTCTGGCTCAAGAATCGAAGACAGCGGTTGAACTGCGCGGTAGGTATCCCATAACGAGAAAGTGTCGTAGCGCGTGAAGTCTGCTTTGCCATCTTTGTTAGCATCGGCAGTGCGGATTGACTCTTTCAGCGTATCAATCTTATCGCCCCAAGGTGTGTTGCCATCTGGGTAAGCGTTGCGACCTTGGTGAACTTGGCGGTAGCGACCATCTAAGTCAGAGTGAATGGTTTGACCTAGGTACGAGTGGTACATCGCGGTGTAGAACGTCTGTTTGTAATCTTCGTCGCCAGAGACTTGGATCTTGCCGAGTTCGTCTTCCCATTTCTTCGTTGCCGCTTCGCGTACTTGGTCGAAGTTCATGCCAGCAACTTCTGTCATGTTAAGAGAAGCACCTGATTTACCATTCTCGCCAATCTCAACGTTTGATAGCGCCAATTTCGCTTCAACCGTTAAGCCGTCTTTTGATGTGTCGAATTCGACGTAAGCACGCGCGTATTGGTACTTGCCGCGTGTTTCGTTACCAATTTCCGTAATGCCTTCTGGCACGTCCATGTAACGACCTTGCTCTTTATCGTAGTAAGCAAAGCGAACGTTTTTGATTGGTTGGTCGAATTCCATCACGAAGAATTCTTTGTGGCTTGGTGCCCAACCATCTGAGAAACGGTGACCTTCTAGACGGTTATTGTCTTTGTCCCATTTCAAGTAAGAATCTGAGGTGTAGTCCCAGTTAATTTTGAAGCCAGTGTTCACGATGATTTCTGACTTCTCATCACGAGGGAAGGTGTAACGGTGTACACCAACGCGATCAGACGCCGTCAACTCGGCTTTGATGTCGTAATCCAATAGATCGACTTTGTAGTAGCCTGCCGTAGCTTGCTCGTCACGATGTTGGAAGCGAGACGCTTCTAGGTTTAGCGTTGCCGAACCTTCATCAATCATGTAATCCGAACGCGAGTTGATTGGCATGACGAGAATGTCGTTCAAGTCGCCAGCACCTGCTCCGGAAAGGTGGGTATGAGAGAAACCGGAAGTACGTGCGTCGTGGTAGTAGTAGCCTGAAATGTATTCCCAGCCGTTAGAACCGTTGTTTGGAGAAAGCTGCACCATGCCGTGTGGTGTGGTTGCACCAGGGTAGGTGTTGCCTAGGTTACCTGTGCCGATGAATGGGTTGACGTAGCGTGTTACGTCCATATCGGCGAAATCTACCGGGATGTGAACGCCCATGTCGATTTCAGGTGTTTCTGGGTTTGGCTTGTCATCACAGTCGCCATCGCCAACTGGAGGACATACTGGCTTGCCGCCGTCAGGAATATCCGGCAGTGCAGGGTTGGTGTCACCGCCTTCATAAATGTTGGTTGTGTCGTCGTTACAGCCAGTCAGACCGACTAGACCACTGAGAACTGCGCAAGCGAGTAGGGAAGGTTTGAATTTCATTTTTAAAGCCTTGTAAATTGTAGGGTTATATAATTAAAAAAATCAGGGGTATTACTAAAACTTAAAAACTTGAAATAGAGCCCTTTGGGGGAAAGGGCTCTTAGGGGGAGGAGCTTAAGGTTTAAGCTTTCACAAGAGTCGCTGCGTTACGCATCGCTTCTTTCGTTGAACACTCAACAACGTTTGCTTTTGCAAAGCGGTGAGCGTCTTTTACTTGGATATCGTGAGCTAGAATAACCAGCTTCGCGTTTGCTACATCTAGGTCAGTGATGCGGTTCTGGATACCGTTTTGACCTTGAGTTTCTACTTTGATTTTCAGACCCGCTGCTGCACCTGCTTTCTCTAGTGCTTTCGCTGCCATGAATGTGTGTGCTACGCCAGATGGGCAACATGTTACTGCTACGATGTCGTACTCGCCTTCGCCTGCTGCTGGAGCCGCTTGAGCTTGTGCAGGTGCTGCTTCAACGATTTCGTCTTCTGCTTCTTCTTCAGCAACTGGTTTCCAGAAGCCAACGATAACTGCTGTTGTTAGTGAGCCTAGTGCGATACCCACAACGTACATTGGGATGTTGCTTGATACAGGAGCTGTGATTAGACCGCCCCATGGTGCGTGTAGTAGTACGTCTGTTAGGAAGCCGAACACACAGCCAACGATACCACCAGCAACGATTGAAGGAAGAACGCGTACAGGGTCGTTTGCTGCGAATGGGATAGCACCTTCAGAGATACCGATAGAACCCATGATTGCTGCTGCTTTACCTGCTTCTTGTTCTTGCTTAGTGAACTTCTTCTTGAATAGGAATGTTGCTAGTGCCATACCTAGAGGAGGCGTACAGATTGCGATACCAACACCACCCATTAGCCATGGTTGAGTATCAACTTGAGTTTGAGCAAATAGCGTTGCTACTTTGTTGATTGGACCACCCATATCGAATGCAGTCATACCACCAAGAATCGTACCTAGAACCACTTTAGAAGCGCCAGCCATAGAAGCTAGGAATTCGTTCATAGAAGCCATGAAGATCTTGATTGGCTCACCGATACCCCATAGAACGATACCTGCAGAGATAAGCGTACCTAGTAGAGGGTAGATGAAGTAAGCGCCCAACGCAGTCATGTTAGCAGAAAGAGGGATCTTCTTAAGTTGGAATACCACACCACCAGCGATGAAGCCCGCTACGATACAACCAAGGAAGCCGCCGCCCATATCAGCCATGATGCCAGAAGAGATCATCGCTGGCGCTAGAGCTGGTTTGTCGGCAATTGAGTAGCCAATGAAGCCGCCAAGAATAATTGGGAACAGCACCAGACCTTTAATACCGATATTAGAAATATCAGCCAATAAACCGTCCGCAGGAACCGCACCTTTACCTGATGCCATTACCGCTAGCGCTAGTAGTACACCACCCGCAACGATAAATGGAAGCATGTGAGAAGTACCGAATAAAAGGTGACCTTTCATGGTACTTAGGATTTTTTTGAAATCGCTATTATTACTAGCTTGAGCTGTGATTGTACTCATAATTTCACGCCTTATGAATTAATTAAAATATTTAGTATTTGGTTTTCGTCTTTTGCGTTATGAATATCTTCAATAAACTCTTCGCTAAATTTGCCGAATAATTCTTGAAGAACATAAATATGGTGGTCGGCACCGTTATCTGGTGAAGCAATCATGAAGAATACAGTCGGTTTGACTCCTTCTTCGTCGCCATACTCGATGCCTTCGCGCTTTACGCCAACAGCGATTGCAGGCTCTGTAACCGCTTTGCTTTTTGCGTGTGGGTAAGCGATGCCGTCCATTGAAGTCACGCTCAATGCTTCACGTGCTTCGATGTCGGTTAAAAAAGCCTCTTTGCTGCTGACTCGATTATTTTCGAATAGCATTTGCGCTAGCTCTTCAAAGACTTCTTTTTTATTATTTGCTTGAAGGTTGCCTTTAATTAAATTGACGTTTGTTAGTTCTGTAATCATTTTTTGACTCATTGGTACTGAAGTAATGAGGCAAATTTAATTAATGTTACGGTTTTCTGAAATAGTAAAAAAAATCCAATAACTATATTTTTGTATCACTGAGAGCTAAGTGTGATAGAAGTCATTAATATCAATGAGCTAGAAGAGAATTAGTATTGTGACTTATATTCCATTTATTTTGAAATTAATAATGAAGCTTGAAAATAAACGAGAAGGGAGTCAAATATGGTTCAATTTTGCTATAAAAAAGAGGCTTTGTGCTAAAGCTCCTCCAATAGTCCTTTTATTAACGTAATTTTCTGTATCTTTGAGAAAAGACATAGAGCGGGCAGCACTCTTTTTTTGAAAGCTTTTCAGGCTCAATTGTGTTGATTGCTCGCGGACAGTAGATTCCGTATTGCGCTCCTTCGTCGCTGTACGGAATGACGGCTTTCGTTGGGGTAATAGCTGACGGCCTGCACAAGCTGACGGGTGATCTCGGACAGTTCCTCCCCTTGATATACATTGGCTAATTTAAGCTCCGAATCTGAAGCCAAGGGGAGATTAGGAGGGGTTGGTACGCTGAATTTGGCTAATCCATTAAGACGGATTTTTGTACTTATGCAGCAAATCTAACGGGATATGGCAGTAGTCGTTTGGAAAGCGCGTGAGTCTGTCTTGGTGCTCATCATCACTTGGTACATAGTTTGTGAGTGGCAGTACTTCTACGGCGATCTTCTCGGCATCTGGTCTTGCTGCGATAAATGCTTTTGCAATCGCTAGGTGTTGTTCGCTTTGGCTATAAACACCGGTACGGTACTTTTCACCTACGTCTTCACCTTGTTTGTTAACGCTATGCGGGTCGATTATCTCAAACAGATACCCCATTAAAGTTTCAACCGAAACTTGCTCAGGATCGAACTGGGTTTTCACGCATTCTGCGTAGCCATCGTATTCGGATTGAGTGTTGTCCGTCTTGCCATTTGCTCGTCCTGCTTGGGTGCTGATTACGCCCGGAAGGTGGCGCATAAATTCTTGAACGCCCCAAAGGCAGCCGCCTGCGAAGTAAATTTCTTCCATCATTCTGTCCTGAAAAATCTTTGCGCCATTATGGGCATCACTTTCACTCAAACACAACTCCAACCATAAAACAGGAACAACTCAGAAGTGATTTGCTCTCTTTTTTGTACTGCTTTTCCTCGTTAGATTGAACGCAGTTAAGAGCTAGGGGGAATCCTAATGAAAATTGAACATATCGCGATTTGGACTGAACGTTTGGAAGAGCTAAAATCCTTCTATGAGAAATACTTTAACGCGGTGTCTAACGACAAATACCACAACCCAACTAAACAGTTTTCATCTTACTTTCTTTCGTTTGAAAGTGGTGCACGACTGGAGTTAATGTCGATGGAAGGTGTGACCGCCTGTGAAAAATCTCATGCGATGCAGGTAACAGGGTTGGCACACTTTGCCCTTTCTCTAGGATCAGAGCAGGCAGTGGATCAATTGACCAAAACCTTAGTGAATGATGGCTACCAATGGATCGACGGTCCGAGACAAACAGGTGATGGTTACTACGAAAGCTGCATCTTAGATCCGGATGGCAACCGTCTTGAGCTTACGGTGTAACGCAGCTTAGCTTATTTCTATCGTTCACAGGTTGCTTTCATATGAAAGTGTTCGGGCGTATACTGCAAGCTCATCTATAAGGAGCGAGCCTGTGAACTCAAGACAAAACGAAATCCTGCAATTGGTTAATGACCGCAAACGCGTTCAAGTGACGGAGCTTTCTGACATCATTGGCGTGTCGGGCGTGACCATCAGGCAGGATTTGAACTTCCTTGAGCAACAAGGCTACTTAAAGCGTGTACACGGCGCTGCGACCGCGCTACAAAGTGACGATATTGATACGCGACTTGAAGTGCGCTTCGACATCAAACAGGCGTTAGCCAACAAAGCGGCAGACTTGGTATCACCAAACGAAACCGTATTGATCGAAGGCGGAAGTGCTAATGCGCTCTTGGCTCGCACGCTGGCTGAACGCGGTGACGTCACCATCATTACCCCATCGGCGTACATTGCCCACCTCATCCGTAACACCTCAGCTAACATCATCTTGCTTGGTGGTGTGTATCAGCATCAAGGCGAGAGCTTGGTTGGACCGCTGACTAAGCTGTGTATTGAGAAAATTCACTTCAGCACGGCTTTCTTGGGTATTGACGGCTTCCATCAAGATACTGGCTTTACTAGCCGAGACATGATGCGCGCAGAAATCGCTGAAACCATCATTGCGAAAAAGCGCCGTAACATCGTACTGACGGACTCAAGCAAGTTTGGGCAAATCTACCCATCTTCGATTGGTAAAACGAGTGAAATCTCGGTGCTGTTAACCGACGAAGCCGCTCCGAAAAGCGACCTCGAACAGTTGAGAAAGCAAGGTGTAGAAGTGGTATTGGGCTAACTAATCTACTTTGCCCTTCTTCTAGCAAGCACGGCGGCAGGGGAGAAGCCTGTCACCAACATCGTTCCACTCAGCACCAGAATGGTACCTATGATGGTATTGAAGCCGATCGGCTCGCCCAGAATTAAATAGCCCCATAGGATACCAAAAACAGGGACAAGGAACGTGACCGTGAGGGCTGAAGTTGGGCCAATTTCAGAGACTAAGTGGAAGTAAAGTAAGTAGGCTAAGCCGGTACATAGCACACCGAGTGTAATCACAGAGCCCCATTCAAAGGTGCTCGGTTCTGCTCGCATTGGCAAGAATGGCAGCAAAGGCAGTACCCAAATCACGGCTGCCCACATGCTGCCGTGAGCATTATCAAAGGCAGGGACTTGTCGCGCATTCTTGGTGTAGTTGGTTGCAATACCGTAGCTGAATGAAGCCATTAAACTCGCCCCGATAGGGAATATTGCCTCGCCGCCAATTGTCGAAGAATCCAAGCCAACAAGAACGGCGACACCGCCAATACCTATCATCATGCCAAGAATCGCTTTTGCGCTTAACGGGCTGCGATACCAAACAAAGCCAATTAAAGCCCCCCATATCGGTGCCGTTGAGTTGAGAATAGCTAACGTTGATGCATTCAGTGTTTGTGCTGCATACGCGAAAAGCAGAAAGGGTACGGCACTATTAAACAAGCCAATAATGAAAAAGTGTTTAATGTGTTTGAAGAAGACCACTCTCTTTCTGAGGTAGAGGGCAATCAACAATAATGCCGCTGCTGCGAAGGCTACTCGAAACTCAATTAAGTAAGCGGGTCCAAATGTATTGGCGGCGACTCGCATAAATAGAAACGAACCTCCCCAAATAGCAGCGAGACAAAGTAAGCGAAAAAAACTGGCTGCACTCATGTTACATCCTTGGTCGAGGTCTAGCGCCTCATTGATTAATTGTTGCGCTAACAGTGACTTAAACCAAAGTTGAGATCAACCCGTAATCCAATGTCAGTTCCGATTCTGGCTTATAAATTAATGACTCTCAGACCAGACCGCGAACTCATTGCCACTCGGTTCGGTGAAATGGAAACGACAACCTCCGGGGAATTCAAAGATCGGGCGTATGACTTGCCCTCCGAACTGCTCAACTTTGGCTAACGTGGCGCGAATATCTGAGCTGTAGAACACCAAAAGCGCAGCCCCATTTGTTGTTTGGCTGACTTGCTCCGCTACATAAAAGCCACCGTCTAAACCTTGACCTGTAAATGCGCTGTACTCGGGGCCGTAATCAACGAAGCTCCACTCAAAGGCTTGCTCGAAAAACCGCTTTGTTGCGCGGATGTCTGGTGTGCCAAACTCAACGTAATTTAACTTTTCATGTTGGGACATCATGGTGTCCTTTTCATCGATGTGTTTTTCTGTCAGTGTACTGGTTCACTCCTCGAGAAACTTATCACTTCCTCGAATTTTATTGCTAAACCTGATGTTCTGAGAAAAATTTCATAGATTATCCCTATTAAATCTATCGTTATTTCCCATTAAACAAATGTAATCATTGAAGATATATTCTCGGTGGGCAGAAAAGAGCTTTTGAATACCCATTTGCCATATGAATGGCTAAATGGTTAGCACGCATTGGAGAGCAACCATGCAGATGTCAAAAAGCTTTTTATTAATTACAGTTGGCTTAGCCAGCACATCTCTACAGGCGCAAACCCTGACAAGAGACAATGGTGCACCAGTTGGTGATAACCAAAACTCTATAACGGCAGGTGAAAACGGCAGTGTATTACTGCAAGACGTCCATCTGATCCAAAAATTGCAGCGTTTTGCTCGTGAGCGTATTCCTGAGCGTGTGGTGCATGCTCGTGGTACGGGGGCTCATGGTGAATTCGTTGCATCTGGTGATTTTAGTGATCTAACGGTTTCCGCTCCTTTTACTAACAAAGGAAAGGTAACTCCTGTTTTCGTTCGATTTTCGACCGTTATTCACTCTAAAGGCTCACCAGAGACACTTCGTGATCCACGAGGTTTTGCAACCAAATTTTATACTGAGCAAGGAAACTGGGACTTAGTAGGTAACAACCTACCGGTGTTCTTTATCCGTGATTCGATTAAGTTTCCAGATATGGTGCATTCTCTAAAACCGTCACCGGTAACGAATGTACAAGACCCAAATCGTTTTTTTGATTTTTTCAGTCATGAGCCGAGTGCGACCAACATGTTGACTTGGGTTTACAGCAACCTAGGGACGCCTGCGAGCTACCGTACAATGGATGGATTTGGCGTTCATGCATACAAGTGGATCAATAAGCAAGGCGATGTGAACTATGTGAAGTTCCAATGGAAGAGCCAACAGGGTATTGAAAGTCTTCGTCCTGATGAGGTCACCGCTAGGCAGGGTAAGGACTTTAACCATTTGACCAATGATCTGTACGAGGAAATTGGGCGTGGTAATTACCCTAAATGGGATCTTTACGTGAAGGTGTTATCACCAGAAGCGTTGAGCAAGCTCGACTACAACGGCTTGGATGCGACCAAAGTGTGGTTGAACGTACCAGATAAAAAAGTCGGTACTATGACGTTGAATCGACTGCCTGAAAGTTTCTTTTTAGACACCGAACAGTCGGCATTTGCGCCTTCAAACCTGATTCCTGGTATCGAGCCTTCTGAAGATCGCTTGCTGCAAGGTCGCTTGTTTGCGTACGCGGATACACAGTTATATCGCTTGGGGGCGAATTTATTCCAACTGCCAGTGAACCGTCCGTTAGCTCCGGTAAATAACCACAATCAAAATGGTGTGAGCAACAATGCTCAGGCAGCAAATGGGGACGTAAACTACGAGCCAAGCCGTCAGCTTGAACTGGCAGAAGACACGCAGTTTAAAGCGGTTGAAACCAAGTTGGCTGGTACTGTTCAACAAAAAGCGATCAGCAACCCACGTAATTTCTACCAAGCGGGTGTGTTGTACCGCAGCATGAACGAGCAAGACAAGAAAGACTTGATTGCTAACCTTGCTGGTGATCTGAACAAGGTAATGGATAAAGACGTCAAGGCAACGATGGTGAGCTATTTCTATCGTGCAGACAAAGAGTACGGTACGCGCCTAGCAAAAGCGACCGACACAAATATCTCGCAAGTTAAAAACAAAGCGATGATGTAGGCGTAAAGTTTTGGCCTACGGGAGATAAATCTGCTCTTTTCTGCCCGGAAAACAGGGCTCCTGTAGGCCATTCTTGATTTGATGAGGGTGAGTCGATGAAAACACTATTTTTGCTCAGTTCTATTTTGTTTTCTCTGAGCTTGTCTTTCAGTTTGTATGCTTCTGAAGAAAAGCTAGAAACGGAATATCAATCTTTAGTAACGCTGTTCTTTGATGCTGCCCGAATTGGCAATAATGAAGTGGTTGAAGCCTTTGTTTCACAGGGCTTTCCAATTGATCAACGCAATAACCAAAGTTATACGGCATTGATGGTTGCAGCATACCAAGGAAATAGAGAAACCGTCCGTTACCTACTGGACGCTGGTGCTAATGCTTGCTTGCAAGACAAGCGTGGTAACACCGCATTAATGGGGGCGCTCATTAAGCGTGAAGTCGGTATTGCTAAGGACCTCTATCAAGCTGACTGCTCTCCAGAGCTACGCAATAAATCGGGTCTAAATCTAAAAGAATTTGCCGAAGTTTTTGGTCAGAGTGATGTTCTGAAATCTTTGGCAAAATAACATCACGCTTAGTTCTCCTAAGGGAAATTCGCGATGAAATAAGTAAAGAGCCAAGCATATGCTTGAGTTCAAAAAACAATACTAACAATAAGGATCTTATTTTATGAAACTAAGTGCTTTAATGGCGGCTTGCGTTTTGCTATCAGGTTCGGCTCTTGCCGATGGGTTAACGGTGGAAATGACCGATCTTGCAACAGGTAAGTCTGTTGGCGAAGTTGCGATCACGACTAGCGATTATGGTACGGTTTTCACTCCAAACTTAAGCGGTCTTCCATCTGGTGCTCATGGTTTCCATGTTCACGCTAATGGCTCTTGTGATAGCAGCATTAAAGACGGAAAAACAGTGTTAGGTGGTGCTGCTGGTGGTCACTATGACCCTAAAGGTACTGGTCAGCATGGATTTCCTTGGACTGATGGCAACCACTTAGGTGATCTACCTGCAATGTACGTAGATGCAAACGGCATGGCGAATCAACCTGTGCTTGCACCACGAGTTAAGCTAGCGGATGTAAAAGGTCGAGCGCTTATGGTTCACTTTGGCGGTGACAACCACTCAGATCATCCAGCGAAACTTGGCGGTGGTGGTGCGCGCATGGTTTGTGGCGTAATTAAGTAATCCCCCAAGCTTAGTACACGCAAAAACAAAAAAACGGTCCAGTTTTGCTGGACCGTTTTTTGTTATTCAGAGGGGGGACTAAGCGAAGTTTTCTACGATGATGTCATCTGCATTGTTAACAAACACCGCGCCTTTCTCTTCCAATTCAGCAATGACCGCATCGATAGTATCTGGCAATACCGCGCGGCTAGATGCTAGGTTCACAATCACTTTGAAACCTAACTCTAGAGCTTGAGTGACGGACTTTTTCACACAAAAATCGAGTGCCAAGCCACCAACAACCACGGTGTCGATGTGGCTGAATTGTAAGAACTCATTCGCACCGGTGGTTTTGGTATCCGCCATGTCATGGAAAAAGATGCCGTAAGGGTGGGCGTCTGGATCCATACCTTTGTTCACTTGGAAATCGTATTCCAGAACAGGTGGCAGACCGTCTAGCAGTTCTACCCCACTAGTACCAAGCACACAATGGCGGTTCCACTTAATATCCACATTGGGCAGGCCAACTGGCTCAAGCATATTTGCTGGCGTTTCTGCATCCCAAGCCGCTTTTGGTGGGTGCAAGTCACGGCTGACTAATTTCAAACGACCTTTCGTGTGGTTCTTAAGCAGCTCTGGAACGATTTCTAATGCGCCAGTAACTGGCAGTTCGTCAGGGCAAAGTTCGGTGAAACCTTTCTCTGGATCGACATCGATCACAGCAGTGGTTTGATAATTAACTCGAACGGTCATGGCAGACTCCTTGTCTGTCTCTATGCTTGCGTTAGCCACGCAAGCAGTTTTGGAAAAAGGTGACTTCGTCGTTTGCTAGGGTGTACACCATAGCTGGCTTACCGCCTTTGCCTTTGTTGGTAGAAGCGACTTTGTTGGTTGGCTTAAGTACGCCGGAATCAATCAAACGGCGTTTGATCGTCATTCGGCTGATGTCGATGCCGAACTCTTGATAGGCGGAAATGATGTCGGCAACCAAAAACTCTTTATCAAGTGCGAACAGCAGGACAGAGGTGTATTCGATAGAGGCGCGCAGCTTTTGCCATGCTTTTTCAATCATCTTTTGGTGATCAAAAGCGAGGGTTTCTTCACCATCAAGGATTGCTTGGAGCGGAAACCACTTCAGATGACATTCTGGTACGCCAGCGTTATCGATTTGCTCTTTGTTGTTACGGTCAACCAAGGCGTAGTGAGTGATGTTCAGGCTCCAATCCTCAGGATCGCGCTTTGGGTCACCATCGACAAAGGCTTCACTAAAGTGACGCGGATAGGTGTGGATTTTTTCACGGCAAATACGACGTCGTGCCGCTTCGAAGTTCTCGTCTGCTGGTCGTCCACCTTCGTCGGTCATGTCTTTATCAAACACGAACCCGCCGGGAAGAGCCCATACACCGTGGTACGGACGTTCCGGATTCGAACGTTTGATCAGCAACACTTCCAACCCTTTATCGGCGCAGCCAGATAGTCTGAATGGAATGATGTCGACGGTTACGATCATGATTTGGTCCTGAGAATAATTTGTAAGTAATCTAGCGCATAACAAGTAGTCAATCAATGGGTAAGTAACCGATTGTTAGAAACATGCTCATTGCTGCCTAGCGTTTCTCTTTAAGCAAGGGTGTGCTTATCTACTTAGGTTATCCACAATAACTGTCGGATTTTTGTACGTAAAAACCTTATAGAAATGAGTGGTTAGTAACAAAAGTTGACAAACTCTAAGTGGGTGTTTATTGTTTACGCAATTAAGTTAGTAACAACAAGTTATATACCCAAGTTTGCCTTGTTGAGAACTTTCCACCAACTTGGTTGGGAAAACAATAAGATGCGGTTTGTACCGTGCTGAGGGAATTTGGGTATAAACGAAAAAGGGCGTGTAGAAGGGCTCCGAATGACCACCAATTTATTTTCGTCTCGCATCATCCAAAGTGCGTTAGATTTTGACGTATACAAAGTGAATATGATGAGTGCTGTTGCAGCGCTATATCCGGATGCGATGGTGTCTTATAAATTCATCGTACGCAGCGAAGAAGACCTGTCTGAATTACTGCCAGAGGTGAAAGCTGAAGTACTTAAACTGCAAGACATCACTTTCTCCACTGAAGAAATCGAGTACATCAAAGGTGTTGCACCTTATCTAAACCCTGAGTTTTTTGATGCGCTGCACGCGTTTCGTTTTAATCCTCAACGTGACGTTTCTTTTAACATTAAAACCATGGCAGATGGTACCAGCCAATTGCGCATTACCATCAATGGTCTTTGGAAAGAAACCATTCTCTACGAAACCATCATCATGAGTATTGTGTCCGAAGTGCGTAGTCGTGCACGTTGGGCGGAGATTCCAGTCGAGCAATTCCAATCTGTTTTAGAAGAGAAGGTTCGTCACCTTAAAACAGAACTGAAACGTCGCAATATCACCAACTTTAAGTTTGCCGATATGTCGACTCGTCGTCGCTTCTCTTTCCAAGCGCAACGCTCAATGCTGAAGTATCTGAGCAAAGAGTTGCCTGACTGCCTTACAGGAACCAGCAACTACCACTTGGCGAAAGAGCTAGGCCTCACACCGATTGGTACTGTGGCACATGAATGGTTTATGGGTCATCAAGCATTGGTGAATGTTCGTGATTCACAAAAGGTGGCTTTGCAACGTTGGCAAAAGATGTTTAACGGCGCGTTAGGTATTGCGTTAACGGACACTATTGGCATTGATGCGTTCTTAAAAGACTTTGATGAAGAACTCAGTAACGCGTATGTGGGAGTGCGCCATGATAGTGGCTGCCCTTACACATGGGGCGAGAAGATGATCGAGCATTACCAATCGCTTGGCATCGACCCAATGACGAAAACCTTAGTGTTTACCGATGGTTTGAACTTCGATCAAGCACTGGATATTTGTGAGCACTTCCAAGATCGTGTTCAAGTGAGTTTTGGTATTGGTACGTCACTAGCGAACGACATGGGTGATTACGCAAACGCGCAAGGTATCTCATACAAGCCGCTGTCTATTGTGATTAAGATGGTGTCATGCAATGGCTCACCAGTTGCTAAAATCAGTGATGAGCCAGAGAAAGCGATGTGCGAAGACATCTTCTTTTTAATGAATTTGAAGCGTCGTTTTGAGCAGCCACTTGACCTTGACGAGTGCCGTGTACTGATCGACCGTCTAGAGGATGAAGGAGATAATTACCTCATCGACGCCTGATAAGAGAATTGAATGATTGATAAAAAGAGTGGTGCAAAGGCATCACTCTTTTTGTGCCTCACAAACTTCGTTATATTTGATCTCGCACAGTGCCCCACACTTTGTGCGATAAGGGAGACGTTTACTGCCTGTATTGGCACGAACCCTCTTTACAATAAGCCCCTCTAGGTCGGCACTCTTTAGGTGTTTTTCTCGAACCTTCTTCCAATAATCATCAAAAGCCATACGTCACCGTGTTGTCATTTTTATTTTTATAAATTTGTTATTATTCTATGCAACACATTCCAGTTTCTAATGTCAGAAAAATCCTAAAAATCGTTAAGTAAAAGGCGATTTGTTGTAATGCTCTCGTTTCTTGATTTTTAACTTCTATGGTTTCGACAAATTTATATCGGCAAACCTAGAAGGCGATTTGGTTATAGTACAAACAAAGATCAGGTCGGGAACTTACGATGAATTTGGTTGTGCATCTACAGAAGAAAGTGATTAACAAACACGGTTATGAGTGGGCGACGCGCCAAGCGTGGAAGTGTGGCATCAAAGCGAACCTTGTTAAGCGTGTGATTGGCATTTACAAGGGGCAAATCGTGTGTGTTGTTGAAGGTTGCCGCGCTGAACTGACGACACCAGTTAACAACCCTCTGCATGACGATGAAAAACAAGGCCGTTACGTATTTGTTGGCGGAATTTTCTGGGAGCCAAACAATATCATTGCTCCGGGTTTTCCTGACTTTATGTTTATGCACTTACGTAGCCTTAGCCATCGCCATAAGTATCTCACGGATGATGAATTGTTTTTAAGTTTGGCTTAAGCATTCTGGAAAAATCGGATGACGAGTCTCTTTCTTAAATCTTTACTCGGTGCAGTCGCAGTGTTGATCATTGCTATGCTGTCGAAGTCGAAAAGCTTCTACATCGCGGGTTTGGTGCCACTGTTTCCAACTTTTGCGTTGATCGCTCATTTTATTGTGGGCAGTGAACGAGATATGGAAGCCTTGCGGCAAACGGCACAGTTCGGTATCTATTCTCTTATTCCTTATGCCGCGTATCTGATTTCAGTCTTCTATTTTAGCTATCGCTTGAGCTTGGTTGGCACGTTAACAGCGGCGACACTTGTTTGGGTTATGTTTGCTTCGATGTTGCTTGCATTTTGGACGCGATGGATGGTGCCTGCGTAATTATTACCCATCCTTACAATGTAGTTAGCCGAATACTCATAGCTCACCCTGATGTGATCTAGCTCTGATTTACCGTGGCTTGCCTTTTTGCTGACGTTATCTTAATAAAACAATGTTTTTTAACCTGCTAATGACAGAAGGCTTAATTTGGCCTGATGTGAATTTCAGCCCGCGATTTACTATACCGCCAAGCAAAGATAACTGTACTGGGAAGTAATCCATGAATATGAAATCTATCGCAATCGCTGCAGCCGTTGTTGCTGTGCTAGCAGGCTGTAAAGATAAGACGCCACCGGCACCAACAGAAGCGAACATTACGCTTGTTGAAGCGGTAACTGAAACAGTGAAGAACCCACACCAAGTGTGTAAAGACGTGGTTGTGACTCACCAAGTTGCACCAAAAGATAACAACAAGATCCTTGGCACGGTTGGTGGTGCAGCAGCAGGTGCTGCGTTAGGTAACCAAATTGGTGGCGGTTCAGGTAAAGTGATTGCAACGGCGGCAGGTACTATCGCGGGTGCAATGGCGGGTCGCGAAATCCAAGACAATGTTCAGAAGGGTGATGTTGTGACATCAACTGAGAAGCAATGTCATACCGAGTACACGACTTCTGAAAAAGTAGTCGGTTACGATGTCACTTACGAAGTTGCTGGTGCGCCAACCACGGTTCGTATGAAGAGCAAGCCTGCAGGCAAGACATTCCCAATTCAAGATGGCAAAGTGGTTCTACCGCAATAATCGCCAACAAACTTGAATATAAAAGCCCTTTGCTTAAACGAGCAAAGGGCTTTTTTGATCATGCAGTAATTACTTCTCGACAAAATAGTCGACTAAGGTTTTGCGCCACTCTCTCGACTCTCTAATCTGCAATAATGCGCGATTGATCTCTTCCTCATATTGGTTGTTTTCGGTCATGATGAAACCGTAGTTTTGCTTTTCCAATTGGTAAGGTAACACTTCAAGGTTTTCAAATTGTCCGTTCTGTCTGCCGTTACCAATCATGTACTTTAGGACGACATCATCGGCGACAATTGCTTCAACTTCCCTATTTTCCAATGCTTCCAGCAAGGTTATCATGTCGTCGTAGCTTTTGTGTCGAATACCAAAACTGGTGAGCATGAGTGAAGAGGTTGTTGCTCCTTTGGCTCCAACTTGAATTTTGGCAAGGTCATTGACGCCTTTGATTTGAGAATATCCTTGGCTGAGCGTGAGCTTACTGGCTAACACAGCGGTAATACTTGCAATGAAGAGCATGCTAAGTACACCGATTAGGACAGTGACGATACGCCCTGTCAGGCTCTTAAACTCAAAATAATTGAACGGGCCGCGAGTGATGAACAGCAAGCCAAGTATAAAGCTCTCAACCCAGCGACCGATTCGACTGTTCATTGAATACAGCTTTTCATTCTTTCCTTTCTCTATGATGTAGAAAAAAGCGCCGACTAAGCCTGCTATCAATACAATTGCCCCAATGATCAGCCATAACGCAGGGTTCAAGAATATCGATTTTAAGGTATGTAGGTAGCCTTGACGCTTAACCGCGATGGCGAGGTGTGTTTCATAAAAGGAGTGAGAAAAATCGGCAAATAACTCTCGTTCTGGTGTGATCGATATACAGGAGACACCAATATCGACTTGGCCAGTTTCAATCGCACCGAGGAGATCGTCGAGAGGATGATTTTCAAACTGAAACTCTACTCCCATGTTTTTGGCAATTCGCTCCCATAGCTCAACGCTCAGGCCACTAAGTTCTTCACCAGTCGAATGAATAACAAAGGGAGGACAGGGATAAGTGCCGACTTTGAGAGGGGTAGCGAAGGAGGCTGAGCTAAATAAGACAATAACGAAAAGTGCGGAAGTGACAAAGTGTTGAAGTGTCGATTTGAATACGTTTTGCATGCACAAGACCTCAAATAAGAGGCAGCTGTGAATTGTATCGAGAGCGAGAGTCACCCTAAAAAAATAAGAATGTTCAGAAACAGAGGGGGGTGATGACGAATTCAGTACTGCCCTAGTTTTATTATTTACGTTTTTAACTATAGCAGTTGTTACCAAACAACAAGGGACAGTGAATTGCCCCTTGTTTCGGTGTCGTCTACGCCACAGGAGCTTGGTGGTGCTGTTGCTCTTCTGCGAGTTTGGCAGCTTGCGCTTGTTTTTGTTTGCGGCGTTCTCGTTTGGATAGCCAAATCAGTGGTACGACAATCATTACAGTACCAATTGCCATAAAGATATCCGGCACTTCACCAAACCAAATCAAACCAACGATTACTGCACCAATCAAGCCGCTGTATTCTGCGCTGGCAATTTTATTGCTATCGATAGAGCGATAAGCTAACACACAGGTTGCTGCATAAATCATGATGAACAAGCTCGAACCTGCCGCAATAGGGAAGGAACTCCAATCCCATGCTTCACCTTCAATAAACACTAACAACAATGATACCGGGATGCCGGCTAGGTTAGTCATCAAAAGTGTGTGTGGCACAGATTGGTTCTTTGGCAGTTTGCGGATCAGCAGGTTGTTGATCGCCAATGTGACTGCGACAACTAATGCCGATAGTGCCGCCCAATCAATCTGATCAGGACGAATAATCACAAGCACGCCTGCAAAGCCCATCACTGCTGCTGCAATAGATTGTGCAGAAAGTTTCTCTCCAAAGAAGATCGCTGCCAGTGGCAACATGATCAAAGGAGCTGCATAAAAGATCGCATTTGCCGTAGCGAGTGGCATCGACGAGATGGCAAACACCATGAAAATCGCGCCAGTTAACCAAACGTGCGCACGAACTGCATGCCACTTGAAGCCTTCCATTAATGGGGCTTGTTTAGTGAGCAAATACACGGGTAGTAACATCATCACAGCTGACAATTGTCGGTAAAACACAAACTGAAAAACCGGCACTTCATTACTGACACTTTTGATCAAAGCGTCTGAGAGCACCGCAACTAGGTTACCAACGATTAATAGCAGCATTGCTGCACCGACAGATGTGACTTTCACGTTATTCCTCTCCTCATTCTTTGCCAAAGAGTAGGTGATGTCATAGGATGAAGTGAAATGATATTTATTAGTTTAAGTATGAGATTTTTAGATAATGAAACTACCACCTCTTAGAGCGGTCCACTGTTTCGAATCTGTTGCGCGCAATTTGAGCTTTTCCCTTGCAGCAGAAGAGCTCAACGTGACCCAAAGTGCGGTGAGCCATCAGATCCGTATATTAGAAGACTACCTTGGTGAAGCCTTGTTTATCCGTCAGGGGCGTAAGTTATCGCTCTCGGATACTGGCTTTCGTTATCTTGAAGATATCAGCCCTGCCATTAGTGCGATTGCGATGGCGAGTCAAAAGGTGCGCGAAGGAGAAAAGGGCAGTCTTCGGTTAGCGATTTACAGCTCGCTGGCGGTGAAATGGCTGATCCCAAGATTGGCGGACTTTAAGCGTCAGTACCCAGAAATCGATCTCTCACTCAATATGGTCGCCGGAGATCCCGAACAAACCGACAGTGTTGGTGATTGCTTTATCACAGTGCAAAAGCCGAAGCGTAATTATAGGGCAGTACGCTTGTATGATGAGATTTTGTATCCAGTATGCAGCCTCAATATCTGGAAAGAAATTCAAGACCAACCTATGCCGAATGCGTTCTGGCACTATCCGATCCTTTCTACTGATTCTATCTATCGCGAACGAGGTAAAGATTGGGCAGAGTGGTGCAAAGCCGGTGGGTTTGAGCTGCCAAAAGACATTGATATGCAGCACTTCAGTCACATGTTGCTTGCTATCGAAGCCGCTCGTTACGACCAAGGCATTACGTTCGCTAATGACTTCATGTTGAATGAACGAGATAAAGCTCAGGATTTGGTCTATATCCCTTCGCATGGACTGGAAACGGGAGACAGCTTCTACTTCGTACACAAGAAGAATCGTGCTCGTCAGCCTGAAATCATCAAGTTGACTAACTGGCTTAAGCAACAGTGCTTGTAGTGTAATTGGAGTGATTGCTTCGCTGCTCTCCTTGTGGTGCTAGACTTAACTTAGGCAGGTCAGTTGGGAGAATATCATGAGCTACGCACACATTTTGGTGGCAGTAGATTTATCAGATTCGAGCCGAGCGGTAATCGAAAAAGCGATTGCGATGGCAAGAGATGCAAACAGTAAGGTGTCCTTTGTTTTCGTCGATCACGATAGAGTCGCGCTGGAATCAAAAGACGAGCAGAAGCTAATGCAAGAACTGCAAGTGCTAGCGGATCAGAGTGATTATCCAATTAGCGAAACCATGGTGGTGGTCGGGGATTTGCATATTAAGCTGGCTGGTGTTGCAAAGGAAAACGACATCGATTTGGTGGTTTGTGGACACCATCATAAGTTTATGAGTCGTCTGTTCTCTTCCATTCCTAAGTTCGCGAATGCTATTGAGGCAGACTTGCTCGTCGTATATTTGGACTGAGCCCTCACTCAAGATCACAAACGACAAAGGAGGCTCTGTGAAGCCTCCCTTTGCGATCATAAAAAGCGATTATTGCTTTTTGATCAGCGCTTTAATCACATCAATCGTGTATAGCTGGCAATCGACAGCGGTTTGCGGATCGAAGTCTTGCTTATGTTGATCGGTGTTCGACAGGATACGGATGCCAACGAAAGGTACTTGGTAAGCTTGAGCAACCAATGCCGCAGAGGATGTCTCCATTTCTTCAACAGACGTACCGTAGGTTTCATGGAACCAGTTGATGCGGTCTACTTCGCGGTTCCATTCGTCCGCTGAACCAATCAAGCCTTTCACAACTTTGCCTTTTTTGTATTCTTCAGACAAAGAAAGAGCAGTTTCAACCAATGCTGGATTCGCCTTGAATTGTTTGTGTTCAACAAACTCACCGTTTTCACGTAGACGCATGGTTACGTCGAAGTTCTGCCACTTCGTTGGATCAATGCCTTTGCCTTTTTCTGTAAATTCAGACTTGTAAGCGCCCATGTTAAAACTTGCTTCGCCAATAACAATGTCACCACGGTATAGCTTAGGATCGTGGCCGCCAGATGTACCCTGGTTAATGATGTATTTGGGTTTGAAGTGTTCAATCGCAATCGTGGTAGAAGCGGCAGCGTTCGCTAAGCCAACTTCAGTTCGAGAAACCACGACTGGGTAGCCTGCGATTTTACCTTGCCAGAAAGTCCAAGAACCAACGGTGGTTTCTTTCGCATCATCCAATTCTTCAACCAATGTACTGGTTTCAATATCCATTGCACCTTGAACAAGGATAGGTTGAGTTTGAGCGAAAACAGAGAAGGAAAGTACTGCAGGAACAAGTGCAGCGAAACGTTTAAAGATTTGCATACGACATACTTACAAATGAAAAAGATGGCGCAATCTACCAATAGCAAACGTTTGCGTCAATTGATGCCGTTGTTATTTTTCTCAATAAATGAAAATTCTTGATTGTCGTTCTAATTAACGAGAATGAAAAAATCCGAGCGGGGGAGGCTCGGATTGGGTCTTTATCAGGATGAGATGAAGTCGCTATTCAGCATTAAGGCATTTTGCTTAGGTTGTAGAATGACGCTAGCTCGCCTGTTGCTTTTTCGCCGTTCATATCCAGCTTCATTAGCATGTTTTCACCAACGAAGTACTGGTTTGGACCGGATTCATCAACTAATGTGATGGTGTTGCCTGATTCGTTCCAAGTGAACTTACCTTCCGATTTGATTGGGTCGCCTTCTTTACCCTCGTACAGTTCTACCAATGAGTAAGTGCCGTCTTCGTTCAGGGTTAGCGTGGTATCGATACCCGCGCAATCAGCACAAGGAAGTTTGCCTTTGTAAATGCCGTTCCAATCCAGCGCATTTTGCGCGTTGTGACCAGAATCAACAAAAGTATCTGTGGTGATCACTTGCTCTTCTTCAATCGGTGTTGCATCAACGGTGGTTTCAACTTCTGTTGCTTGAGGAACCTCAACCGCAGTTGTCTCCGCGGGTTTCTCATCCTGACAGCCTGCTAAGATAACGACTGCACCAGTTAGTGCTAATAGTGTCTTTTTCATAATATTCCTCTCTAAATCAACGAGTTGATATACCAAAATAATCTCGTTGCTTGTATGCTAAGGTCACTTGGGTATACCGTGATAATAATAGACCTGTTTCCTAAACCTGCGTCAGAACAAAGCAAACCATTGAACAGCCTTTGTAAGAAAAACTCTTTAACGTCAGTGGTTTGAAAATAAAATGGAATAGGAAAAGAAAAATGGAAGAATTAGTTATAGGTGCGCTTAGGATATTGGGAGCACTTATTCGTTGGTTATTAATCGAACTTTGTTTAGACAGAGTTGCTTACAGTATCGGTTACGCGGGATTGTATATTCTGACGTTAGGTAAAAAGCCGCTTCGTCCCGTCTCGACAGAAATGCAGGGACGGATTGTTCTGTTTGGTATCGTGTTGAGTCTGTTAATTTTCGCACTGCTTATATGGCTGTAGCGATAGCAATAACACCAATAGTAAAGAGACAACAAAGCAAACAAAAAGGCTCATCCGACGATGAGCCTTTACGGTATTAAGATGCCTTATCCATTACTGGAGGCGTTTTGACCTCCTTTGGCGGCGACACCTCTTCGGTATTATCAGTAAAGATTTCAGCCACGGCGCTACGTTCTAGTTCACCTTGCAGATTACCTTCGTCATCCACAACCGGCAGTGAGTAGTCACAAGACATGGTGTCTGGTAGCACTTCTTCAATTACGGAATCAGGAGAGACAACAGGCACTTCTTCGTAGATTTCTTCTGCCAGCTCTTGCGCGGCATCCGTCTTCGCGGCGTCTAGCAAGCTCTCTTTGGTAACAACACCTTGATAGCCTTCATCGGTCACGTGGTACGCGTAGTCTTGCTTCACGCGTTTCATCTCGACAAGGGCTTCTTCGATAGTCGTAGCTGCAATGCGATATGCTGGTGGCTGCATTACGGTTTCTACCGTAAGCGCTCTCGCTCGGTTTACGTCCTTAACGAAGGCTTCTACATATTCATCGGCAGGGTGCAGCAGAATCTCGTCTGGAGAACCTTGCTGTACTAACTCACCATCTTTCAAAATAGCGATACGGTCACCTAAGCGAAGCGCTTCGTCCAAATCGTGAGTGATAAAGATAATGGTCTTATGTAGCTTCTCTTGCAGTTCAATCAGCTGATCTTGCATTTCGCTTCGGATCAGTGGGTCGAGTGCCGAGAATGCTTCATCCATCAATAGGATCTCAGCGTCAGTCGCCAGCGCGCGAGCTAAACCAACGCGTTGTTGTTGGCCGCCAGAAAGCTGAGCAGGGTATTGGTTCTCGTAACCTTTGAGGCCGACTGTCTCCAACCATTCGTTGGCTTTCGCAATGCGTGCTTCTTTCTTGATGCCTTGGATTTCCAAGCCGTAAGCGACGTTGTCAACCACAGTGCGATGAGGCAAAAGGCCAAAGCGTTGAAATACCATCGACATTTTATGGCGACGAAACTCTTCCAACTCTTTTGAAGACAGCTGCATCACGTCGACGCCTTCAACCAAAATTTGCCCCATGGTTGGGTCAATCAAACGGTTGAAGTGACGAATCATGGTCGACTTACCAGAGCCAGATAGACCCATGATAACGAAGATTTCGCCTTTGTTAATTTGCAGGTTGATGTCTTTTAAACCGACGGTATGACCCGTATCAGCAAGAATTTGGTCTTTACTCTGACCTTGTTTTACTCGCTCGATGACTGTTTTTGGCTTTGGTCCGAAGATCTTGTACAGCCCGCTGATTTCAATAAGTGGCTTAGTCATGTTTGAGATCTCCTAAGTGTGCTTGGGTTCGCTTCGCGTAAGCCTGCGACGCACGGTCAAACAGAATCGCCAGTGCCACAATCGCTAGGCCATTAAGCAGACCAAGAGTGAAGTACTGGTTGGTGATTGATTTCAATACTGGCTGACCTAAGCCTTTAACGCCAATCATAGAAGCGATAACAACCATAGACAGCGCCATCATGATGGTTTGGTTGATACCAGCCATAATGGTTGGCATTGCTAAAGGTAATTGTACGCCGACTAAGCGTTGCTTGTTACTTGCACCAAAGGCTGTGGCGGCTTCAAGAACTTCTTTATCTACGAGTCGGATGCCTAAGTTAGTCAAACGAATTACTGGTGGGATTGCGTAGATAACAACCGCAATCAAGCCAGGGATCTTACCGATACCAAGGAGCATCACGACAGGAATCAGATAGACGAACGCGGGCATGGTTTGCATCACATCGAGCAGTGGTGTTACGACAGATTGCACACGATTTGAGCGCGCCATGGCAATACCAATTGGAATGCCGAGCGCAATGGCGAGCATGGTACAAACCGTGATGATGCTGAGCGTCCGCATCGTGTCTTCCCACATGCCAAAGTACCCAATCAGGATCAATGACACGAAACACGCGACAGCCAGTTTCCATGAGCGACTAGCGGCATAAACTAACGCAGTACACACACCAAGAATGATCATCCATGGTGTAGAAATGAGGAGTTTTTCGAACCAAACGAGAAATGAGAGAAGAGGGTCGAAGAATGATTCAATAAGGTCGCCGTATTCGCGAGAGAAATCGCGGTAGGCTCCATCTAAGGTTTTGCGGATGGCTCTGAGATCTGAGCGATCCATTTCTGGGAATTCGCTAAGCCAATTCGAGTCAGACATGTTTACTTCCTTTTCTTGCCGAGACTCAAGCGAGCCTCGGCATACAACAATTTTGGTATTCCTATACCATTTACGAAACGTCTAAGTCTTACAGTGCACCTTGCACTTTTTTAGCTACGTCTTGTGGAACCCATGCGTTCCAGATCTGCGGGTAATTTTCTAGGAAATGGAACATGGTTTCTTCACCGTCTGCTTGGTTGTCTTCCATCCAAGCTAACAGCTGGTTCATGTCCGCATTGGTGAAGCCACGCTTAGTGAAGTAGTCGTAAGCGGCTGGAGAGCGTGAAGCAAACTCCTCAGTCGTAATGGTATGAACTGGTGAAGGTGGGTACATGGTTGCTTTTGGATTTTCACAGTCTGTTTGTGTTGTACAGCTGACGAACTCTTTCTCATCAACGCCGCTACCAAAATCCACTTTTACCATGTCGTATTTACCAAGAACCGCAGTAGGTGCCCAGTAGTAGCCGAACCACGCTTCTTCACGCTCGTAGGCTTTTGCAATTGAGCCAGACAGACCGGCACTTGAACCTGGGTCGATGATGTCGAAGCCTGAGTCAGCAAGATTCATCGCTTTGAAAAGATTGCCGGCGCTAATTTGACAGTTCCAACCAGCAGGACAGCTGTAAAATGCCGATTTTGCTTTGTCTTCAGGATGAGAGAATAACTTCGCGTGCTTTTTCACACCTTCGATGGTTTTCATTTCAGGGTATTGCTTAACAAGATAGGCTGGGATCCAGAATCCTTCTTCACCACCATCGACGAGCGCTTTACCTGCATAGCGTAGGCGTTTTTCTTCGACACCTTTGTCTAGCGCGTCTTTAAGGCTGTTACTCCACAGTTCAGGCGCCACATCAGGCTGTCCTTTTTCAATCATTGATGTGCCTGTCGGCATGGTGTCGCCCGGGATGAGTTCGGCATCACAGCCGTAGCCGTGCTCAAGAATAAAACGGTCCACATTGGCAATCAGTGTTGCAGAGTTCCAGTTCATATCTGCAATGGTAACCGTTCCACACTCACTTGCGTTTGCGTTGGTTGCTGCTAGCGCACCAATCGCTAGTAGTAAGGGAGTTTTGTACGTCATATTGAGTTTCCTTTCTCTAAATAGCTCACTTAGGGTAACGAATTAATCATTAGTGTTCAAACTAATGTGTTGGGTGAATTATAGCTTTATTTGTTAACAATCGTGAAAACGAAGGTGAATGTTTGATGAAAATAGCCTCATGAATGAGAGGTTTTTTATCGACTCATGTCAATGAATCGTATGGTGGTTTGTATGTGTTATTGCATTATTGTTAGATGTCTAACGAATATTTCGCTGTTGATGAGATTTTTGCAAACTAAGATATTGGCATATGCTAAAAACTTTAATTGGCATATGCCATTAACGGGCGTAAGGTGAAGGTGTTTTGTAGAGAGGATGTGATGGCGAGACCAAAAATAGAAAGACGTATATGTGGACGTGCAGCGCACCATTGCTTTAAGCCCAATGGTGTACCGTTTTACGAGCTAGAAAAAGTCAACATATTGCCAGAAGAATTAGAAGCATTGCGATTGGCCGATCTGGAAGGATTGAGCCAGCAGCAAGCTGCCGACCAAATGGGAGTCTCTCGCCAGACCTTTGGTAATACGGTTAAAAGCGCGCGTTTTAAAGTCGCGAAAAGCCTAGTTGAGGGTCATGCACTTGTTTTTCCTGACCAGGAGTCAAACTCATGATTTACGCTATTCCGAATGACGGCGAACGCGTCGCCAATCATTTTGTTAAAGCCCCATACATTGCGATTTATTCCGATACGGAAGGGCTGTTGAAAAACCTAGCTAATATTGCTTCTATGCCACAAGCTGGCTGTAAAGCAAAATCTCAACTTATTCAATCTTTGCAAGAATATCAGGTGGATGCCGTGCTGGTTCGTAACATTGGTGAACGTGCGCTTGGTAAGCTTTTGAGCAGTGGTAAACAAGTCTTTAAGCTATCGACTCGCAGCTCACTGGATGATGTAATGGGTGTGCCTCGATCGCCATTAACGGTTGCGACGCAAGGTCGCCCTTCGACCAAACACGTCAAAAAAGGTGGTTGCGGTAGCAAAAAAGCGCTGTCGCTATTGATCAATCCTCAATCTCAATCAAAAAACACACTCATGACGTTGCGCCCGACTAAACTTAAAGCATTGGTTTCTTCTTACGTGAAAGAGGTGAAGTAATGGTTTGGTTGTTCACTTTTCTGGGGTTCTTAGCCATCATTTTGTTGATGTCACTGGGCGTGATCTTTCACAATAAACGTATTCAAGGCAGTTGCGGTGGCTTGAATAACGTTGGCGTTGACAAAGTGTGTAACTGCGAGACCACTTGTACAGAGAACGAACGCCGCCTTTATCAGATCCAAGAGCCAAGTTCGAAAGGTCAATAGATCCTAATATTGTCTAGAAGATCAAATTTTTAATGATGAGTTTTTGCGCATTTTTTGTTCAGTTCTACGCTTAAGATTCGTCTTAATAAAGGAGAACCAAAATGGCATTTATGAAGCAGGATATCCCAAACCGTGTAACGGTGTACCATGACAATGTCGATCAGGAACAAGAACTCAAGAATGCGATGTTGCCAGAGAAGCCACGCTATTTTAACGGTTCTCCTACCTATAAAGCCGACAGTGTAGAGCAGTTCCAAACCAAACTGGACCAGATTGGTATGTCGTTAGACAAATAGACCTCAACTGAATACAACAACGCCCTCAAGTTTCGAGGGCGTTTTTTGTTGGTGAAGTTAATTGTGTTAAGTCTTAGCTTTACTGTGTCGCTTCGTTGCAGACCTGTTTTTGTACTGCTGGTGGCGCTGGTTCGTAATGGCTGAGCGTCATGTTAAAACTGCCTTCACCGCCAGTAATTGAGCGCAGACGACGAGCATAATCTTGCAACTCGTTGACCGGAGACTTGGCTCTTAACATAGTGAAGTTCGCGTCGATAGGCTCAGTACCTTCAATCAGCCCGCGATTACCGGATAAGTCGCCGGATACATCACCCACATTCGCGGTTGGAATATGAAGCTCCATTTGCACAATCGGTTCGAGCACAATCGGGTCTGCGTTGTTGATCGCATCTAAAAACGCTTTCTTACCTGCGATGACAAACGCGATTTCCTTTGAGTCAACTGAGTGGTATTTACCATCGTAAACGGTCACTTCGACATCTTTGATTGGGTTGCCAGAAATTGCTCCTTCTTCTAGTGCTTGAACAATGCCTTTTTCCACCGCTGGGATCAGCGCGGTAGGAATCGCGCCGCCTACCACTTTATTGATGAACTTGAAGCCTGCACCGCGTTCGAGTGGGCGTACTTTTAATTGCACTTCACCAAATTGACCGGCACCGCCACTCTGTTTCTTATGACGATAATGACCCTCTGCTGGCTTGGTTATGGTCTCAAAGTATTCGACGCTTGGTTGGCTGGTCTCCACTTCCAATTTGTAAACAGAAGACATTTTCTCTAGCGCTACTTTGAGGTGGAATTCACCCTGACCACTGATGATGGTTTCATTAGTGCGTGCACGATGTTCGATTCGAAGAGAAGGATCTTCACTGGCGATTTTATTCAGCACATCTCCAAGCTTTTGCTCGTCGCCACGTTTAACGGGTTTGAGGCACAGTGAGTACATTGAATCTGGGAAGTTGAGGGTTTTGAGTTGTACGCCATCTTCTTCATGAGAGTCATGAACAATGGAATCAAATTCTAGCTCATCCACTTTGGCGAGCACGCAGAAATCGCCAGCAAGTGCCCTTGGGATCTCCGTTCTGTCTTTGCCTTGCAATTGGTAGAGGTGACCGACTTTAAATGCTTTGTTGCTTTCGCCGATGTAGAGTTGACTGCCTGCGTTGATTTCACCTTGGTAAACACGTAAGTAGGCGAGTTTGCCCATGTAAGGATCGACGCTGATCTTGTACACATGCGCCACGCTGTGCTCAAGTGCTTCACAGTTTACTTTGACCTTCTTGCCGTTTTTCTCCAACAGTGGTGGGTTGCCTTCATTTGGCATCGGCATGATTTCCGCTAGGGTTCTCAGCAGCAGTTCTACCCCTGCGCCTGTTTCGGACGACACAAAGCAGATTGGAATCACGTGTCCGGTTCTCAATGCTTCTTCAAACGGATCATGCAGCTGTTCTGCTGTCAGTTCGGAGCCTTGTTCGAGATACAGTTCCATCAACTCTTCATCAACTTCAATCACTTGGTCTATCAAGGTTTCATGGGCTTCTTCGACTTTGGCGAGCAAAGTGTCGCGTTCGATCTCTGGTTCGAAATAGCAATCTACGACCGATTGAGCATCGGCTGAAGGTAAGTTGATTGGTAAGCAATTATCACCAAAGTGTTCGATGATGTTTTCCATCACGGCTTCAAGTTGGTTACCGTGATTATCGAGCTTGTTGATGATGATCATCTGGCACTTTTGCTGCTCTTTAGCAAAGGCGAACAAGCGGTCAGAAGTTTGGTTGATGGGCATTTGTGGGTCGATGATCAACGCGGAAGTTTCAACGGCAGGGAACACGCTGAGTGTGCGTCCGAGTAATTCACTTTGTCCGGGAGTGTCGATGATATTGAGGCGGTGTTTGTTCCAACTTAGGGTGACTGGGGTGGCTTCGATACTGTGTTGATATTGGATGGATTGTTGGTCGAAATCGGTCACCGTATCGCCTTTTTCCACACAACCTAAATGGTTGGTAGCTTGGCAGGTGTAGAGCAGTTTTTCTATCAGTGTGGTTTTGCCGGTACCCGTTTGACCGACAAAGGTGACGTTGCGGATCTTATTGATAGGCATAGAGCCTCCTTGCAAATGACGTGCGAAACCGAGTGAGCCTTTAGCGGCCAATCAACGGTTCCAAAGCAAACCTGATATCAGGCACGAACTGCATTGGAGTAGGGCGGGTTTACCGCCTTTTCGTCTTCCATGTCATTTTTCGGATGACTCTGTACATACAACCACCACCTTGCTGAAAAAGCGCATTAGAGGTTACAACGGTATTAGCATGCCGTAATAACCCCGTAATTTATGTGACTTATTTCATGCTGACGGTGATTGTTTTTTAATCTAGGTCATGAAATGGGTGATGGCGTGATCACTGATCCTTTACAGGACGATTTCACCTTCTCGATATACCAAAGCAGGCTCAACATCCTGACCCAGTAAAACCGGACCATCTAAGTCGACCACTTTCGATTGGACAGCGATAGGTAGCGCTGCACGCATCGCCAGTGAAGTGCCTAACATGCAACCAGACATCAAGGTAAAGCCAAGGCGTTTCGCTTCTTCTGCAAGCAGTAGGGCTTCGGTAAGACCACCCGTCTTGTCGAGCTTGATGTTGACCATCTCGTATTTGCCTACCAATTCATGCAATTGCTGGCGCGTATGGCAACTTTCATCGGCACAAAGTGGAATAGGGTGCGAAATGTCTTTTAGCTTGTCATCGTCATTCGAGGGTAAAGGCTGCTCAATCATCGCAATATTCAGCGGCGCTAGCGCGGCAAAGGTGGCGTCTAAATCCAGTTCTTGCCATGCTTCGTTCGCATCCAGCACGATCATCGCATCGCCTGCCGTTTCACGAACTGCGCGAACACGTTCAATCACTTGTTCGCCATCGAGCTTTACTTTAAGTAGTTTTGCGCCTTGCTCGATGTAACTACGGGTCTGGTTTGCCATTGCCTCTGGCGTGTTAATCGACACGGTCATCGCAGTGACAATCGATGCTGGTAGTTCAAATAAATCTTGAGTGTGTTGCTTGCCCGCTAGCTTAGCTTGTAAGTTCCACATCGCGCAGTCGAGTGCATTACGTGCCGCACCACCTGGGAGAAGGGTTTGCAGCTTTTCTCTAAGGGAGACTATGTTCGCATCGCCTTTGGCAAACAAACCTTGCAGTTCATGGGCGGCTTGAGAAATGGCTTTGATCACCGATTCCACCGACTCGCCGTAGCGAGGATAAGGTGTACATTCACCTTGGGCAGTGATGCCGTTCTGCACTATGGTTACTCGCACCACGTGGCATTCGGTTCTGCTGCCACGTGATATACGGAAAGGTGTCGCCATCGCAATGGTGACGGGCTCTACATGAATTTTCATCGCGTCTACAATCCTTAAATCGCAACTTAAATCGCAATAATGTGTTGAGCAATTTGCTCTACGCCAAAACGCACAGGATCGGTCACTGGTACTTGGTATTTCTCAGTCCAGTCTTGGCAAAGCTGTGCGGCATCATCTTCACTGATTGCAGAAGTATTCAAGCAGATTCCGACAAGACGTGTGTCAGAGTTTGTTAAACGTGCAGCTTGTAAATTCGCTTCGATGGTTTGTTCAATAGTTGGCAGCTTAGCATGAGGAAGGTTGCGAATGTGCGGGCGACCGATCTCGTGACACAATACCAAAGCGTCTGCTTGTGCGCCGTGAAGCAAGCCTAAACTCACGCCAGCAAAAGAGGGATTGAATAGTGAACCTTGCCCTTCAATGATGTCCCATTCGTGGTCAGTAAACTCTGGGCTAATGGCTTCCACCGCACCAGAGATAAAGTCCGCGACAACAGCATCAATCGAAATACCAATGCCTGCAACTAAGATGCCCGTTTGACCTGTGGCTTTGAACTCAGCTTTACAACCAGCTTGCTGCAAGGCTTTCTCAATCGCGAGGGCCGAGAACATTTTTCCAACCGAGCAATCGGTGCCAACCGTTAGTAAGCGTTTACCCGAGCGTGTTTTACCATTGCCCACTTTCAGTGGTTCATCGTAATGGCGTACATCGTGCAACTTGGTTAAGCCACGTTGCTGTAAGTCGTTCAAAGGCGCAAATTCAGAAAGACGTTGGTGCATACCTGAGGCAATTTCAAACCCCATTTCCGCCGCTTCCAGTAACGTCGCCTGCCATGATTCAGGAATAACACCACCAGGGTTTGCTGTACCGATGACGAGCGTTTTTGCGCCTTGCTGCTGAGCTTGTTGCAGCGTCATGTCGGTTAAACCTAATGAAACGGTTTCTGACGTAAGACGGAGCTGACCTAAACAAATCTCTGGGCGCCATTGATGGATACCGCGCGCGGTTTTTGCGGCTAATGGATCGGTGACGTCGCCAAGAAAAAGTAGGTAAGGTTGAGCAATTTTCATGATGGTTCCCTCTGTCATTCGTACGTTTTCAGACAATGTAGTCAGTTTGAAGAGGGAAGCCGAATGCCTATTTGTTGTGCGCCTATAACTTGAGGTTATAGGTGAGCATGAGTGCTAACTTACTGATTAACATGCTGCTTTAGCGACTCTATAAAAAGCTTGGTCGATATGGATTGCGGTGTGTGCTCCGCAAACATGATAGAGATAGAAAATGACAGCGCCGGAGCAAGTGAGCGCACGCTTACTGATTCATCACCTTGATATTGTTTTGCTGTCCATGGATCGACAATCGCAAAGCCTGCATGGTGTTTGACTAGCTCGGCAGCAGCAGCGTAACTGCGTACAGTGATCGCATGATGATAATGTTCATTACGTGCAGAGAGTGTTTGATGAAGCAATAAACCGAGTGGGTCTCGACTGTCCAAGCCGATGATTGGCAATTCGTGCTGAATCAAATCATCAAACGATACCGAGTCGTCAGTTGAACTGAGCGCTTTTTTTGGTGCAATCAGAACAAGTTGTTGCTTGAGTAACACCTCACTCAAAATCGCGGGTGGCGCTTCTTCACCAAAGGCAATCGCCACATCTAGTTCGTGTTTAAGTAAGCCTGAACACAGCTCATCACGGTTTGCGGTTAATAGTTCAAATGAGATGCCTTGTTGCTTCGACAGTGTAGCAACCGTTGGAGCAAGCAGTTGGGAAGCCAAGACAGGCGGCGCTCCGACTCTCAAGTGCTGAGTGCCTTGCTTCACTTTTTTGGTGAGGGAACGAAATTGCCCAAGCTGTTGGTAGACTTTCTCGGCTTCTGGCAGTATGGCTTTGGCTTCTTGGGTCGGTACTAAGCGGCCTTTGACACGCTCAAACAGGGCAAAGCTAAGTTGTTGCTCCGTATGGGCAAGTACCCGAGTGACATTAGGTTGCGATACATGCAATAGGCGCGCGGCACCAGAAACAGTTCCGGTTTGCATGATGGCGTAAAAGACTTCCAATTGTCTTAAATTCACTGCGGTTTCCTTTGCGGTTATCGAGCAAGATAAGTTTCCCTAATTTACTTCATTCCTGTCTCTAACTCTATGTTGTCGTTTTGTTGAAGTTTTCACTGCGCATTATTTTCATCGTTTTTGCGTTCCTGATTTGTTAACGTAGTGTTGCTTTTAAACCTCAAGTGAACTTGAGGTGAGACGTTTATTGAACAAGAGGATAGAGATGGAAATCAGTGTAGGCGAAGTGGCGAAGCGTTCAGGGGTCAAGGTGTCCGCATTGCACTTTTATGAGCAAAAGGGATTGATTTCGAGCTGGCGAAATCAAGGCAATCAGCGTCGTTATCATCGCAGCGTGCTTCGTCGCGTGGCGGTCATCAAAGCTGCGCAGCAAGTTGGATTGTCATTAGAAGAGATAAAACAGGCGCTGGAAGAATTGCCTAAGCACCAAGCCCCAAACAAGGAACAGTGGGAAACCATGGCTAGTCATTGGCACGAGCAGTTAGAGCAGAAAATTCAAAAACTCAAAGCATTACAAAGTGATTTGGGGGGCTGTATTGGTTGCGGCTGCTTGTCGCTAGAAACCTGTGCATTGAGAAACCCAGAAGATGTACTGGGTAAAGAGCACGCTGGCTCAAATCTAACATTAGATGAAGAAGGTTGAGTCCTTCTTCATCGACGTGTTTGAAGAGTTAGTGTGGCAGGCTATTGTTCTGCAATAGAATACATCAAGCGTTCAAATCGCTCATGGCCATGGAGTAGCTCGAGATCGGGTTCTTCCGCTAATAGATCACGAATGGATGGGCTGGTATCAATCGCACGCTCCAAGTCCTCAATCGCTTGCTCTTCAATCCCTAAACGAGAGTATGCACAAGCTCGTTGATACAAGGCTGGACCGTTGGTGTCATCTACTTCAAGTACTCGGTTACACAAGCTCAGTGCCCAGTGATACTCTTTGATCTCCATTGCTGCGTCAGCTTTGTAAGTCAATGCTTCCAAATCCCCCGGGCGAACAAGCAAAATTTCATCGTAGATATCGATACGTTGCTCAGGTGTCTGTGAACTTTGTGCGCGAAGCCATAAGTTATGGATCTCGTTGATCTTTTCTATTTCTTTGTTGTTCTCACTGATAATACGAGTCTTGCGTTTTAAGTCGCGCTCTAATGCTAAAAATTTCTTTTCGTACTCTTGGGCTATTTTTTCTAAGCGTTTGTCTGCCATTTCTTTGGTGTTGTGCTTGAACTCGCGCAGGGATTGCCAACCAACAAAAGCAATGAGCGAGGCGACACCAGCAATGATGTAGAAGAAGTAAGTGACGGTGACATTGGCATAGTTCAGTGACTTATCGGCCACCGTTAACTCACGGTCAGTGATTTCAACAATCATTCTACGCTCTAGGTCTTGTTGCTCCTGACGAAGTGATTTCAACTCATCAAGGATATAACGCTCCATTAATGGTCGGTCTAAAAGGTCGGATTCTGAATGTTTTTCTTCTGATGCTAGGGTTGGAAAAGAGAGGAGAGCAGCGAAGAAGATGCCAATGAATAAGCGCATAGAACGTCCTTTTGCGTCGTGTGTGGTGTAATCCCTGAAACCATAGCAAATAGAGGCTGGTTTTAGCAAAGAACTGAAAAAAAATGCTTGTTTTATAAAGTTTTCTAATGAGCTTGATGCTTGTCCTTTTTATGGTGAATGGATATCCTTTCTTTTTATTGGAAATGTATGGCAAGCAGTATGGATGCAAAATCACAAGCCTATCTTGAGCAATATCTTCAAACATTATCTCAGCAAGAAAAAGACGCAATTCCATCGGTGAGTGCGGATTACTACTGCGCTGATGAACATAATGCGAATACTTGCGCTGAATTGGTAAGAATTGGTCAGAAAACCGCCTCTTGCAGCATGGAGCTTTGGTATAGCGAACAGGGAGAAATGATGCCTCAAGTTGGACACTTACAAGTTGTGACCAACTGGGATGGTGAACCGGTATGCGTCATTCGAGTCACTGATGTTAGTACTTGTCGATATACAGACGTGAGTGAGGAATTTGCTCACGCAGAAGGGGAAGGTGACCGCACAATGGCTTGGTGGCGAAAAGCACACACCAGATTTTTTAAAGCGGAATGCGAAGAGCTGGGTATCGAATGGCATGAGCAGCGATTATTGCTTCTAGAGCGGTTTGAAGTGGTTTATCCGCAATTGAAATGAACCTGATAGAAAAAGGCTTGGTGAAATGCTAAGCCTTTTCCTAATAAGATTATTTACGCCAATTGTTCTTGGCTATAGAGCTGTTGGATCAGCGTTTGCCACTCTTCTCTTAATACGCCATATTTTACTGAGTCGTAGTACTCGCCTTGGTAATAACGTACTTTGCGAATGCGTGCTTCTTGCTGCATGCCAAGCTTTTCTGCACAACGCATCATTCTTGGGTTACCTGACCATGTTGTTAGGCCCACTCGTTCTATGTCTTGGGTGTCAAAGATGTGGCTTATCCAAGGCACGAGTGCGGAAAAGCCCAGCCCTCTATCCCAGTAGTTCGAATCGTAAATGACGATGCCAGCTTCCAACCAACGAGTGCTCTCACATTCCCAATACCAGCTCACTGAACCGACAGGTTTGCCCTCGAACTCAATCAAAAACATGTCTTTGCCTTTCAGTAGGCGTTGAAAGGTGTGGTTTCGAAAGCCTTCTAATGTTGGTGTTTGATAAGGGAAGTAAGGACCATTAAATTGCGCCCAGCGTTCATCCTCAGTGATGAGCTTATAGAGCGCTTTGGCTTCTTCCGGAACGGCTCTTCTTAGTGTGACGCCTTGGAAATGGTACATAACACTCCTTTTAGTAGTGGATTTATAGTAACGAGTTAACGTTTGACGGCAGTGATGCTGAACGTATGCCAATGTTTGGCGTTCCCAACAGCAGTGGTGCCGTCTTCATCCCTCTCATAAAAGTGGATGATTTCGTAATCGTCAAATAATGCTTCGACTTCTTCCTTAGTAAACGCACTGATATTTGGGTGTATGTCTGTACCAACCCAAGAATCGCGAATTCCCAGTAAATCGCCGCAGAATATACCACCCGGTTGTAATGTTTCGTTAATTCTCTGCCAAACGCTTTCGAAGCGTTCACCAGGGCAAAAGAACAAGCTTGCACTGGCAATAAATAAACTGCACGGTGGGTAATCAAAGTCACTGAAGCAAGATTGCGATATGGAAAAGTTAGGATTGCCTTCGAAACGCGTCAAGCAAGTTTCTACCGCATCTTGATGAGTGTCAAACGCGTAAACGGTAAAGCCTTGATTAAGAAGGTAGTTGGAATCTCGACCAGTACCGCATCCTGCATCAATGGCGATTTTGCTGTCGAGCATAAGCAGATTGGCGGCACGTTCTACGTTTGGTCGGTGAGGTTGGCTCGCAACCTTTTGGTAGTATTCGTTCCATGTTACTGACATTGAGATTCCTTTCTTATGTGTAAAAAACGCTAATCAGTGCTGAATAGCGTTTTGATTTAGATTTGTTGATTGTATCCTTACAGGGAAACTAGAGCTGATCCTCTATTGGCAGGATGCCCGAGAACCAAGCGCCCATTTTCCGCCATACGCTGGCTTCTGGTTCTGAATCGAATGCTTCGCCTGTCGCTTGATCAAGCCAGATGATATCACCGTCTTTGATGGCAACCTGGTAGGCACTTTCTTTGAGTTGTTCAGGCAACATGGCGAGTGACTTCTGCACGTATTCTGGTTGTTCTATGACCACACCCATCTCTGTATTGAGCTCAGCTGAACGTGGATCCCAGTTCATTGAACCGACAAATAAGGTTTTACCATCGATCATCATGGCTTTGGCGTGGAGGCTGGCTCTGCTGCTGCCCGTTAAGCTCCATTTGCTTTTGATTTTGGCGCTGGCTTTTACTTCCCAAAGCTTAATCCCTGCTTTAACCAAATCTTCACGGTATTTGGCGTACCAGCCATGAACGGCAAACACATCGTTTGATGCCAAGCTGTTAGTGACTATCGTGATATCAACTCCACGTTGGGCGGCTTCTGCTAGTGCTTTGGTTCCAGAATCCGTT
This sequence comes from Vibrio sp. LB10LO1, assembly GCF_010092875.1. Lineage (NCBI taxonomy): Bacteria > Pseudomonadati > Pseudomonadota > Gammaproteobacteria > Vibrionales > Vibrionaceae > Vibrio > Vibrio sp. LB10LO1. The sequence goes on along the minus strand of NZ_JAADJW010000008.1, from coordinate 13,090 downwards.
GGCACGAAGTAGGGAGAGATCAAAACAAAGGACTCTTCTACATTTGCTAACAGCTCTCCCAAGTTCGCAACCAGTTGGCTTTCTTGAGTGGCAATCTTATCGGGCAAGTCGAACCAGACATCACCTTGGCCCCAATACAAATGAAGCTTGCCCTGCTGGAGCTCTTCATAAAGATCTAATTCTTTAAAGTTGTATGGGCCGGTGGAGAATTTTTCTTCTAGCTGCAGCTTTTTGACTTGAGCCTGAATCGCATCGTCTGCCACTTTTTCAGACTCGGGCACAATCCATTCCATTGGGATGGCATAAAGGCTATTCCAATAAAGATCGAATTGATCCGCAGTTTGCGTCACCGCTTCACCGTAAAGCATCAAATCGAAATCACCAAATTCGACGTTAGATTCAAAAGAGAAGTATTCATTACCAATATTTCTACCACCAACGATGGCTGAAACACTGTCAGAAATCAGGGACTTGTTATGCATACGTCGATTTAGGCGTTCAAAATCGCTTGCCAATGCAAATACACGAGCATCTCTATAATGGTGCGGATTAAAAAGTCGAATTTCGATGTTTGGGTGAGCGTTCAGTTCTGCCATTCCTACATCGTTTCGCTTTTGCATGTCATCTAGAAGCAGGCGAACGCGTACGCCACGTTGTGCTGCTTCATACAAACGCCACGTGATCAGTTGGCTAGTCTCGTCACTGCGATAAATGTAGTACTGCAAATCAAGACTTTTTTCTGCGGATTCAATTAATGCAATTCGGGCAAGGAGGGCATCGTTGCCTTGATTAAGCGGGTAGAAGCCCGTGTCTGAGTTAGGATCTTTGTCGTAGCTTTCAAAGAATTCTGCCAACGCAGAGTCACTTTGGTAGCCGAACTGAAAGCTGGTCGACTTCTCACTAGGGTCCCTTGGCTGAATTGAGGAACAGGCCGAGATAAGTACAAGCATTGAACCGAGTAAGGTTTTAGAGAGAGAACGTAGCAATGCACACTTCCTTGTTAATACATAACGTAACTCTTTGATTATATATCAAGCGTTGAAAGTAGGTAATGCGAGCGATTGTAGTCAAGTCGCAGTTTTCTTAATCAAACAATCGAATCTAAATGAGTCGGTATGGCTTTTGAGGGCATATTATTCGGGCGGACAATATCATGTTTTTTACTTATCTTTTACTCAAGAATGGTCAATATCACTAATATCTGGTGGTAATTACCAATACTACACTGATAGAAATAACCATTTTAAGTTAAATTATTGATATTTAAGGGATAAACGTTTGGCATGCCGATTGCGTATAAACAGTGAGCGTAAGAGGCCGTAACTTGCGAAGTTGGTTAAGTTTTTGTTAATTTTATTAACTTGCCATGGATAGTTCTTTTGCGATTGATAATTGCGAAACACAGCGGAAGCACGGCTCTCTTATAAAGTTGTCTATTTCAGATGCAAAAACTCACTGTTTGTCTGCGGGGAGTAGGATGCTAGGTTGCCGAATGTTCAGTTCGTTAACTCAGCTCCTAGGCGCAAGCCTGATGGGGACAAACAGGAGAATACAAAAATAAAAAAGGAATTTTGATGTTAGCAAAACCAGTATTACGTTGGCTTTTACCCTTCGTTGTGGTGGGTAGTTCTTATGCGGGCTATGCCGCAATTGCTGCTACTGCACCCGAGAAAGAGTCAACCAAAGACACCGTTACTGAACCGACGGTACAAACCTCTTCACTCTTTCCTACTGATCACAAAGTGGTTATCACCAGCCATGGTGAGATGGTTCCTTTCGAGAAAACACACTTAGCGGCGCAAGTTAGCGGCGAAGTGGTCAGTTGGCATCCCAACTTTGTGACAGGTGGAATCGTTAAGCGTGGAGAGGTGTTATTCACGATTGAGAGTGATAACTATGAAGCGGCCGTTTTACAGGCAGAAGCAGGCTTGGCAAGCGCACGTGCTGCGTTGATCGAAGAGCAAGCCAAAGCGGAAGTCGCAAAACGCCAAGCGAAAAAGTTAAGCGATAAACAAGTGACCGACCTTTACTTGCGCAAGCCACATGTGTTGAGTGCTCAGGCGCAAGTGAAGTCAGCTCAAGCTGCGCTGAAGCGAGCGAAGCGTGACCTAGAGAATTGCAAAGTAGTAGCGCCATATGACGCGCTCGTTGTTGAGCGTGAAATCGGTGTGGGTCAGTTTGTTTCTTCTGGTTCTCGTGTGGCAACACTGAACAATATCGAAGTGGCGGAAATCCACGTTCCTATCGCTGGCTTTGACAGTGCGTTTCTTCCAGAATCACTGAAAGAGCTGCGCGCAACGGTTACGCAACAAGGCATTCTATCGACGACTCGTGAAGGTAAAGTCGTTCGAGATCTCGGCATGATCGACAGCGCGACGCGCATGATCAACATGGTCATCCAAGTAAGAGATCCATATGGTCTCGACAATAATCAGCCACCAATTAAGTTTGGCTCGTATGTTGAAGTTAGCTTTACTGGCAAGGAACTCAAGCATATCTACCGTCTTCCTCAAGAGCTGGTGAGAAACCGCACTGTATGGGTTGTGAATGGTGAAAATGAGCTTCAACCAAGAACGGTAAATGTCCTTCGTGCTGAGGGGGAATTCCTACTCGTGGGGGAAGGTCTTGAACAATCAGACAAGTTGGTACTTACGTTGCCTGAGTACCCACAAAAAGGCATGGCTGTCCAAGTCGCAAAAAAGAATGACGACTCCGAAACCGTCGTACAGTAAGTAGGAGTCAATCATGGAAGAGAATCAACAAAAGGGCATCATTGCCTATTTTGCCAATAACTCTGTCGCTGCGAACCTAATGATGGTGTTCATCATCGTGATGGGTATCGTCAGCTTCATGTTCATTCAACGACAAATGTTCCCAAACGTTGAAGTTAACTACATCAACATTCGAGCGGCTTATCCTGGTGCCTCTCCGCAAGAGATTGAAGAGAGTATTCTGGTTAAAGTCGAAGAGTCGATCAAAGACGTAACTGGTATCAAAAAGACCGTAGCACGTGCTTCTCGAGGCAGTGCTTCTGTGTCGATAGAAGTGGATGTGAATGCCGACATAAAACGCGTATTGGACGATGTAAAACAGCGGGTAGATACCTTATCTAATCTGCCTGCAGGCATGGAACCCATCAACGTTTATCAGGTGGAGTGGCGACAAGAGGTGATAGAGATGGGCTTAGTGGGCGATAGACCACTAGAAGAGCTCAAACCTATTGCTAAGCAAGTTGAAGACGAATTACTGCAACTGAAAAACGTTATGCTGGTCAATATCAATGCACCAGAAGAAGAGATTGCGATTGAAGTCGATCCGCTTGTTTTGCGTAAATACGACCTGACTTTGAACGACGTGAGTAATGCGATTCGTCGTTATTCTGCGAACTATTCTGCTGGTGAAGTAAAAACCAATGCAGGCATGATCGCAGTACGTATTGAGAACCAATACTACCGTGGTGATGAGTTCCGTAATATCCCAGTTAAGCTTGGCGCAAACGGTGCAAAAGTTCTGCTACAAGACATCGCAACAATTAAAGACGGCTTTACTGAGGAAGATCGTTACTTCGAATACTCGGGTCAAAATGCGATCTACATGGCGGTTCAAGCCACGCGTGATCAAAACATCATTCCAGTCGCTGAATCCGTTCGTAACTACATTGAAGCAAAGAACAAAACCTTACCTGATGATATTCAACTGAAAGTTCTCGTCGATATGACCTATTACCTCAATGGTCGTCTCGACATGATGTTGAAGAACCTTCTTCAAGGTGCCGCTTTGGTTGCCATTATGCTCTCGGTGTTCCTTCGTTTCCGTTTGGCTATGTGGGTAATGTTGGGGCTACCTGTGTGTTTCTTAGGCGCAGTAATGATGATGCCAATGCTGGGTATCACCGTGAACATTGTGTCTTTGTTCGCCTTTATCATGGTGCTCGGTATTGTGGTCGATGACGCCATCGTGACCGGAGAAAGTGCCTACAGTGAGATCGAAGAGAAGGGTGGTGGTGTTGAGAACGTCGTGACGGGTGTTAAGCGTGTCGCGACTCCGGCGACCTTTGGTGTATTAACCACGATAGCGGTATTTGCCCCATTCCTACTCTCAAGTGGGATTGATAGTGCCTTCTTTTACGGCATTGCGGGTGTGGTGATCCTGTGTCTTATCTTTAGTTTGATTGAGTCTAAGTTGATCTTACCGGCTCACTTGGCGCACACGAACTTTACCCCAATCAAAGCAGGTGGTTGGCGGGATAATTTCAACAAGCGTTTCTTCGGCTTTGTTAATGGTCCTTACCGCAGCTTTGTTAAGGCTTGTACCCATTGGCGTTGGACCGTGTTTGCCTTCTTCTGTGGTCTTTTACTGATTAGTGCTGCTTTAGTTAGCTCGAACTATGTTCGTGTGATTCCAAACCCGAAAGTGCCAACGGATTATCCGGCGATTACGATTGAGATGAATGACACGGTGTCGAGCGAGCAAACCATCAATGCGTTAAAAACCATTGAAGGCGTGATGCAGAAAATCGAAGACCAGATCATTGATGAACACGGGCAGGGGATGATTCGAGATGTGCTTTCTTATAACCGCAGCCGTACTGAAGGTCGTATTCTTGTACCGCTTGTGGATGAAGAACTGCGCCCATTTAATACCTTTGAACTTGCACGTCGCTGGCGTGAGGCAATGCCAGTTATACCGGGCATGAAGAGCTTTAAGATCCGCGAGCAAAGTGCAGGTGGCGGTGACCGCGACGAGTTTGGTTACTTGCTGTTTGGCTCGGATATCAATGAGCTAAACGAAGCAGGTCGCTATTTGATTGGTCGCTTACAGCAAGAGGAAGGTCTGTACGATATCTCGTCGTCTATCGATTCCGGTAGTAAAGAGGTACTGCTATCTCTTGCCCCGGTTGCTTATGATTTGGGCTTGGATCTGACTATGATCGCAGAACAAGTAGGCGGCAGTTTCTACGGCGGTGAAGCACAACGCATTATTCGCGATGGCGAAGAAATCAAAGTCATGGTGCGTTACCCGCAACTGACGCGTGAAGCTTTCTCATCACTTCGTTACGCAGTGATTACCACGCCAGCAGGTAAGAAGGTCATGCTTGGTGATGTGGTGAAGATCAACGAACAACCGGGTGTGAGTAGCATTCGACGAGAAGGTGGTTACCAAACCGTTTACGTTTATGGTTCTATTGATGAAGAGCTGGTTGAACCTCAAGAAGTTGTGAAGGTAATTGACGACAACATCTTACCGGACATGAAGCAAGCTTTCCCGAGTGTGAAAACGGAATTGGGTGGTGACATTGAAGAGCAAGCTGCGCAGCGTAACGAGCAAATCATGTTCTTTATTGCAGGCATGATCATCGTATACATCTTGCTGGCCGTGCCACTTAAGAGCTATACCCAACCGCTGATCGTCATGTCGGTGATTCCGTTTAGCTTAACAGGTGCGATTTGGGGACACTTCTGGCTGGATATGGACATCAGCATGATGTCGACGTTTGGTTTGATAGCGGCAGCGGGTGTGGTTATCAATGATTCCTTGGTAATGACGGATTACGTTAACCAAGTGCGAGAAAAAGGCATGAGCATTAAGCAAGCGGTCGTTGAAGCTGGCTGTGCACGTTTTCGAGCGATCACGCTGACGTCAATTACTACCTTTGCTGGTGTACTTCCTATCATGTTTGAAACCAGCTTGCAGGCGCGTTTTGTTATCCCGATGGCAGTGGCGCTAGGTTTTGCCGTTCTATTTGCAACTGTCCTTACTTTGATTCTGGTGCCTTGCTTGTACCTGATGTTAGAGGATATTAAAAACATCTTCCGCATTGTTAAACGGTTCTTTGGTCGTTTGATAGGTAAGTTCAAATCACAGTCATCAAATACTGTCGGCAATGAAAGCATGCAAAGCTAGTTTCACTTAAAGCGAAAATCTAAAGCAGCCTTCGGGCTGCTTTTTTTGTTTTAAGCGAACTGAAAATGACTATCTATACTATAAATTGAACGAATGGTTAATTATTCATAAATACCGTTGGTTAATTTAACGCCGTGTGTGTGAAATTCGCCATTGAGCAGATGGTGGAAAAATAAACTTTTGTTTAAGTTGTTGATATTAAGGGTTTAAAAAGTTGGCATCCTATGTGCAATGTATAGAGTGCAACCCAATGAACTGCTAATCCCTAAGGAGCTTATTATGCAAAGCGTATTTCTATCTACTCTAGGTCTTATTGCTGTAATGTCATCACCAATCGCTGCTGCTAACACTCTAGACAAAGAAGAGTGGAGTGCGGATTTACGTCAAGAATTTACAACAATGAAGCATGAGGCGGTTGCGGACATCGAACAAATGAACATGGACGCTATTGATGAACGCGATGAACGTATTGTTAAACATATCAAAGAACAACAAGCTCAACTGGTAAAGATCAAATGCCAGAAGACAGAGGCAACCAAGTCATAATCTCTGACGACAAAGATTCCGTGTTAGTCACAAGGACGAGTGATTAACCAGAGTGCATCCGATACAAGCACGACGTTAGTGAGCAGTCAGCGTCAACCTTGTTGCTCTATTTGCCAATCTATTAATGGGTTGGCTTTTTTATGCCTGTTGATTGAGGAGGGGCGCCAAAACTGGGAATTGAGTAGGAGAAATACGGCAGATAGAAAAAAGCCCGCGAAGAATACCTTCACGGGCGAAAAAAGGGCACCAAATTGGGTGTCTATTCATTTTGGAGATGGTCGAACGTCCATATCATACTGACAATAGGCTTGGTGAGAGGCTTACCACCAGTGCGACCAACGAGGCTAAAGTTAACATTGTTGTAATGATTGTTAAAATGTTAATTCTTCAATCAATGATTTCATTATCGTTAGTTCAGGATGTGAATGTGTTGTTGGTGTGTGTCATAAGTGTGCCAAATGTCGTTTTTGATAATAAAACTTATCATAAATCCTACGGTGATCATTTGGGTTGGTTATATAAAACTCGACATACTGCATTCTTAATTGTTCATATTTGCACTTAATGCTACATAATAACCCTGCATTTGTTAAGTGTTTGTGTTGTTTTTAACGCTTTTCACTGAAAACAAAAAGAGCGACCTAAGCCGCTCTTGTCTATGTTGATAAGCAAACTTATCAGTCGTTTTAGATTTCTTCGTGCTTATGGACTAGGCCGAAGTCAGCTAAAATGGCATACGCAGCAGGGATCATAAACAACACCAGCAGAGTGGATGCAAAAATACCAAACACGATGGAGATAACCAGTGGTTGGATAACCTGTGCTTGCAAGCTGGTTTCAGTCAGTAACGGAAGCAAACCTGCTGCAGTGGTCATTGATGTTAGGAATACTGCTCTGAAGCGTTCTCGACTGGCTTTGACTACCGAGTCATGCACATTATCTCCTGCATCCACATGATGGCGTATGTACTGAACTAACAGAATCGAGTCATTTACCACAATCCCTGCTAATGAGACGAAGCCCATCATACTTGGCATACTTAATGAGTGACCGAGTAGGATGTGTCCCCATACCACGCCAATAAAGGCAAGCGGTATCGCGAGCATTACCACGAAAGGTTCTAAATAACTGCGGAATTGGTAACTCAGAATCGCAAACACGCCAAACAAACCAAGCAAGAAGCCTTTACCCATTGATGCGCCAGTTTCGGCGGTATCTTTGGCTTCGCCTTCAAAATCGAAGCGAAGGCCAGGATACTTTTGCATAAGCTTTGGCGCTTCATCTTGTTGGAACTGACGAATAATGGCAGTTGAGTTGGCTTTCGTATTGTCGATATCGCCGAATACGCTCACAGTGCGCAAGCCATCAATGCGCTGGATTCTTACGTAATTACGTTGAAAATCCAAAGTCGCAATGGTCGCGAGTGGAATTTGACTGCCATCGGACAAGATAATTGGGAAGTTTGCCAATTGCTGTAAGTCACCGGCTTGTGCTTTATCAAGGCGAACTTCAATAGAAATGTTTTCTACCCCAACTTGGATTTCGTCTGCGGTTTGGCCAAAGAAGGCCGCACGTAATTGATTAGCGATGAGCTGGCCGTTAATCCCATAAGCTTCCGCCCCCGGACGCAGTTTAACCAAGACTTCCTCTTTACCCATACGCATGTCATCCAACACACCATGGACACCGTCAAACTCATTCAAGTATTGCTGAATGTCGATAGAAGCTGCTTTGAGCGCATCCAGATCGTCATGTTTCGCTCGAATCTCAATAGCTCGTCCACCCGGCCCCATGGTCGGTTGTTTGAATACCAACGAGATAGGATCGGCAAGTTCACCAATGTCTTCGCGCCATGCATCGATAAATTCATCGATGAGTGTGTTACGACTCTCTGCACCAAGCAAATCCAGACGTACCGTGGCAATGTGAGGGCCAGACTCATTCGCGTCGGCATTGGCGTTGAATTGACTGGTGATGTGCAGAACCAATGGGTTGCCGTTTTCCACTTTCTCTGTCCATTCTTTATCTAGCTTTTGAGCGGAAGCGACGATCTTATCGACGACAGCTTCAGTTTGAGACAGAGAAGAACCCGGAGGAAGTATAATGCGCGCCTCTGCAATGTCGCCATCCAATTCAGGGAAGGGTTGGAACTTGAGTAAACCACCTACTAACGTGGCTGCGGAGATAAGAAGCAAGGCAACCACGCCCCCCATAAAGGCATAGCGATACTCGACCACTTTATCCACTGCGTTGACTAAGGTGGTGTTGCGGAAGTTCTCAAAAGAAGCCAGCAGCTTTTGTTTGAACTTGGGTGTCTTTCGCTCTTGCTTCTGTTTATGCAGGGAGTGAGAAAGGTGGTTAGGTAGGATCAAGAAGGCTTCCACCAAACTCAAACTCAAAACGAGGATCAGAACTTGAGGTACCGCTTTAAGTACTGCACCCATTTCACCTTGCAGGAATAACAAGCTACCGAAAATACACACCGTGGTTAGGAAGGAAGAAATCACCCCCGGTAGTACCTTTTTCACTCCTTTAATCACGGCATCATCTATCTCTTCTCCTCGGTCGAGGTGAGCGGCAATCGATTCAGCAATAACGATGGCATCATCCATCATGATACCGATGGCCATGAGTAACCCGACCAAAGACATGATGTTAATGGACAGGCCAAGTTGCGCCATCAAAAATAACCCACCTAAGAAGGCAACGGGCAAACCAGCCGCAACCCAAAAAGAGTAGCGAAAACTAAAGAACAACCACATGGTGGCGAAGACCAGAATGATACCTTGCCAACCGTTTTTGACCATCATGGTCAGGCGATCCCAAAGTACGGATGAAAGATCATTGGTCATTTGTAGCATCACACCGTCTGGGGCGATGGCTTGTTGTTCTTCGACAAATTGAGCAACACGTTCCTTGATACGTAGCGCATCGTCTTCTTTGTTTTTACTGACTTTTAGTAAGGCAGAAGGGTGGCCATCGAAGAGGACTTTTTGTTCATCCAATTCAAACCGATCGGTAATCGTCGCAATGTCTCTTAAGCGGATGATCGAGCCATTTGGTCCAGAGCCCACGACGATAGTCTCAAGCTCTTCTGGCGTCACGCGTCGTTCGTCAAAGCGGATCAGAAAGTTCTTATCTGGCGTTTCGACATTACCACTTGGTAACTTGACGTTTTGACGACCAATCTGCTCAGCAATATCACCAACACTCAAGCCAAGTTGGCGAATGGCTTGAGTGTCTAACTCTACTCTGAATTGGTGGTCTGAGAAGCCGGCCACGTCAACCAAAGATACGTCATAGTCGAGCTTTAACGTGCGCTTAAGCTGTTCAGCATACGCTTTTAACTCTGGCCATGTGGTATCTGCGGTGATCGCGACATCCACAACTGGCTCATTCCAATCTAGTTCTTGGACTACAGGAGATTCAATCTCTTGTGGGAAGTCATTAATCGAGTTGATCTGAGTCTGAACATCAACCAGCATGCGGCCGATGTCGGCTTCTTCATTCAGTTTTAAGATAAGACGCGCAGAGCCTTCAATCGCTTCACATTGCGTTTCTTCAATGTTAGCAAGACCATCAACAGCATCTTCCATTCGGACACAGATACTCTCTTCAACTTCTTGCGGGGAAGCGCCAGGGTAAACCACACCAGCTAGGATGTAGGGCGGATCAAACTCAGGAAAGGTTTCACGCTTAATCGTGGAAAGTGAAGAAATTCCCAATATTAGCAGCGTTAGCATCAGCAAGTTGGCTGCTGTTGGGTGCTTGGCGAAGAATCGGATCATGAATCAGACTCCTCAATAGTGGCTTCTGACTGTTCTGGTGACTCTTTCAATAGCATGCCGTTAATCGCAGGCAGTAAATCGTTGATGATCAGCTTCTGACCTTGCTCCAATTCGCCATCGATCACCACTTGGTTATTTCGGCGATATAATACTTCAACCGTCACCACTTGCAGACGATTGTCATCACCCATCAGGTAAATCTTATCGCCATGAAGCGCACGCTCTGGGATGACCCAACTCGGATTCTCTTGCCCCTCAATCAAGGCACGCACAAACATGCCGTTCACCAATGGCGGAGCAGAGGTTGGGTTTAATGCTCGGTAGTCTTGTTCAATTTCCAGAATCACACCAGCAGTTGCTTGGCTTGGATCGACGGTTTCACTGATACGTGCAACTTTAGCAGACCAGCTTGCAGAAAGATTACCGCTGTTGAGTTCAATGTTAGCGTGAATCGCATTCATATCAGGTTGTGGAATACCAGATTCATCACGAACAAACTCACCGATGCTCGCCGCCAAAGTTTGCATGTCATGAATGGACAACTGAGCTTCCACTTCCATGACATCAATGCCATGTCCGGTCACCATGGTCTGTTGGAGGTTCACCACTTGGTTTTGCTCAATTTCGACTTCTGCAATACGCAGATCGTAAGGTAAAGTAATGATGGTTTTATCAAGCGAACGTTTCGCTTCATCGACTTTTGATGCATTGACCTTAACTAGGGCTTCTGCGACACGCTTTTCATCTGGCATTAATCCGATTTGGTTTTCGATATCTAGCACTACCTTACGTTGAGAGAGCGCGCTTTGTTCTTGTTGGTCTACATCTGATTGGGAAGTTAGGCCTTTCTTGCGTAGGTTTTGTTTACGGTCTAGCTCTTTGTTAGCGATAACTAGGCGGTTGGCTTCTATCTTGAGTGTGCTTTTTAGATTCGCTTCTTCTTGGTTCAGCTTAGCCAGAGAGGTTTGGGCAGATTTGAGATCGGCTTGAGCTTGAACCAGTTTCAGTTCGTAATCGAGGGGGTCGATGCGTAAGATTTCCGTTCCTGCTTGCAGTACTTGTCCCTTTTCCAGTTGAGGATGACGGTAAACTACTTTACCGGTCACTTCAGCTATCGCTTTCCATTCAACTTTCGGAGCGATTTTACCAAAGCCAATAGCAACAGGTGCGATGGCTTTGAGTTCCAGAGGAATTGTTTCAACCAATCTTGCACGATCACCCGCAGGCTTTACCGGCAAATCTGGCTTAAGGCTAATCGCCAAAAATAGAATGACGACCCCAACAGCAAGGGCAGGAAAGAACAGCAGCTTTTTATTCATTTTCATATTGGTCGCCCGAATCTAAAAATCCATGTTTCATCAGTTGTATGTTGTGTTCGAATAATCGGTTCAAGAAGGCTTCTGAGAGCTCGATACCGTGAATAGCCAGAAGTGCTGGTGGTGCCATAAAAGGAAACACCATTAAGCTGATGTAAGAGACGCGACAAAGTTGAGGGTCAGCGTCTTTTCGTAAAACGCCACTGTCGACTAACTTATCAAAGATCACGCCTTGCATTGGCTTGCTGATGTCAGCGAAAACTTTTTCCAGTAATTTACGTTGAGTTTCTGAAGGAGGCATATGCATGACTTGAGCAATCAAACGCGGGAACTGTGGCACCTTAATCATCTCGCGGTAGTAGGTGCGCATTAAGTCGAGGAAGTTCTTTTCGTTACTGTCGGACATCAATGCTTGCATCTGCTTTTGCATTGGTGACAGCGTCTCGCGCAACATGGTCTCGAACAAGCCCTCTTTGTTGCCAAAGTAGTATCGAATCATCGCCACGTTCACGCCTGCTTTCTGCGCGATCAGGCGAGTAGATACCTTGTCGTAAGCCATAATGGTGAAGAGTTCGCGCGCATGGAAAATCAGCTTCTCCCGTGCGTCGATTTTATCTGTGGGTCTTCCCGCCCTTCGATGAGCTTCCGTCACAATCGTCTCTCAAAAATATTAAACATTTGATTAATTATAAGACGCTGATTTCTCATACGACATGCGAAAAATTAATCAGTATTTAATCAAGTGATTAATTTGTGATGTAGAAGGTAATCGTCAGGAAAAAGAGTACGGCGGTTGGTAGGTGGAAAGTTAAAAAGGGAGCCATATAGGCTCCCTTGCTTAGACAGGATGGTAATTAAGAGCTACCGAGGATGTTGTCAGCTTTGTTGATGTTCTTCTCCATCGTGCCCCATGCGTCTTCAAGTGATTCAAGGAACCCCCCTTCATCAAAGATGTAAAACAGTGCAGAAGACATAGCGACACCGATGATTGCGTATTCGATCGCAGTGATACCATCTTCGTTATTTAGAAAGTGTTTAAATACGTTCATTTGTTTACCTTTTGAAAGCTGCTTAATTTGATTGGTTAGCTGCTGCCTAGTACGTTTCCGGATTTCTTAATATTGCTTTCCATATCACCCCAAGCCTTCTCTAGTGATTCAAGGAAGCCCCCTTCGTCAAAAATGTAGAAAAGAGCAGAAGACATTGCGACACCAATAATTGCATATTCGATTGCTGTGATGCCGTCTTCGTTATTTAGAAAGTGTTTAAGTACGTTCATTTGTTTACCTTTTGAAAGCTGTTTAATTGATTGATTAGCTGCTGCCTAGTACTTTGCCAGAGTTCTTAATGTTCTTTTCCATGGTGCCCCATGCGTCTTCAAGTGACTCAAGGAAACCGCCTTCATCGAAGATGTAAAAGAGTGCAGAAGACATTGCTACACCGATGATCGCATACTCGATTGCTGTGATACCGTCTTCGTTATTTAGAAAGTGTTTAAGTACGTTCATTTGTTTACCTTTTGAAAGCTGTTTAATT